>NZ_JBOZBG010000013.1:0-62599 GCF_051264595.1 Actinotignum urematis
TTCACCCACCAACGAGACAAAACCCCAGGCCACAACGTCAATATGAATCACATCACGCCAAAATGAGCCAAGTCAGGAGGAGGAGGCAGATGCCGTGGCCCATGAACTCGCGGACGTGGTCGCCACAAACCTCGCGTTATAACTCGTACGGTGCGCGCCGCGCGCCGCGCAGTATTTTTTACGACGACGCCGCCACGTATCCTTGCGCCCCGGCCCGCCTATGCTGCTGGCCGGGGCACAGCCTAGCTACGGGCCGGGCGGCTACAACTTACGCAGGTGAATGCGCTGGACCCGGTGGTCGGCGCCCTTGCAGAGCATGATATCGGCGCGCTCGCGGGTGGGCTGAATATTCTCCAGCAGATTGGGCAGGTTGATTGCGTTCCAGATGTCGAGGGAGCGGGCCCGCAGTTCGGCGTCTGGCATATCCGCAAATTGGTGGAAATAGGCGCCGGGCAGATTAAAGGCGACGTCGCGCAATTTGAAAATACGCGAGAGGTACCAGGTTTCCAGGTCTTCCGGGGAAGCGTCCACGTAAATCGAGACGTCGAAGAAATCGGAGACCGCGGTGAGGTTCCCGGTGTAGAAAGCGGCATCCGTGGGAGTCACGCGCGTGGGAGTCACGCGCGTGGGGGTGGCGGTCCGGGCGCCGGTCCGGGCGCCGGGCTGGGTGCCGGGCCGCGAATCAGCTCGCTCACCGGCCGCTGCACCGGCCTCCGCATGCCTCGGCGGCCAGCCGGCCGCCAGCAGTGGCGGCTGGAGCACATTGAGCCCTTCCAGGATGAGAATATCCGGGTGGGCCACCACCTGGTGCTGACCGGGCACAATATCGTAAATAACGTGATCGTAGCGGGGCACCTCCACGCGGTCCTCCCCGGATTTGACCCGCCGCAGAAAATCAAGAAGCGCGGCGTGATCATAGGATTCCGGGAAACCCTTGCGGTCCATGAGGCCGCGCTCTTCCAGCACCGCATTGGGATAGAGGAAGCCATCCGTGGTCACCAGGTCCACACGGGGAGTGTAGGGCCAGCGCCGAAGCAACTCTTGGAGAAGTCGCGCCGTCGTCGATTTTCCTACCGCAACCGAACCGGCAATACCGATCACAAAAGGCGTGCGCTGTTCGCGCAAGCCCAAAAAATCGGAAGTTTTGCGGTGTAGATCGCCGATTTCCTGGGCGTACATTTGCAGCAGCGCGGAGAGCGGGCGGTAAATAGCATCCGCTTCGGCCAGGTCAATCGGGTCGCCGAGGGCTTTCAGGTGCCGCACATCCGTGTGCGTGAGGGGGAGGGGCACGTTTTTGGCGAGGGTGCTCCATTCGTCGTGCGTGAAGGTGACGAGGTGACGGTTGGACTCCATGGGGCCAGCCTACTAGCTGGGCGGCGGGGTGCGCGGGCGCGCGTTACCATACCAGTATGTTGCGTACCTATGATGCCAAGACCGTGCGAGCCGCGGAAGAACCCCTGTTGGCGGCCGGCGAGCCGCTCATGGCCCGGGCCGCTCGGGCGCTCGCGAATGCGATTATTTGGGAGCTGCGCCGTCGCTCCATCCGCGTGAGCGGGACCCGCATCGCAATTTTTGCCGGGGCGGGTAATAACGGCGGGGACGCCCTCTACGCCGGTGCATATCTGGCGCGTCGCGGGGCCACCGTGGTGGCGGCGCTTCCACTGCCTGCCTATCACCGCGCGGGGGCGCAGGCTTTGGAGCGCGCCGGCGGCACCCTCATCCGCGAGGCCAGCGCGGCGCAGGCGGTTGAGCTCGCGCGCCGCAGCGCCGTGTGGGTGGACGGGCTGCTCGGCATCGGGGCGCGCGGGCCGGCGCGCGAACCGCTGGCTTCGTGGCTTGCCGCGCTGGAATCCGAGCGCCTGGCCAGTCCGGTCGAACCGCTCGTGGTCGCGGCGGATACTCCCTCCGGGATCGGGGTGGACGACGGCGCCCTCCCCGGCCCCTACCTCTCCGCCCACCTCACCGTGACCATGGGGGCGGCCAAGGCCGGGCTGGTGCTGGATCCGGCTCGCCGGGCCGCGGGGCGCATCGAGGTGGTGGAGCTCGGCTTCGCCCCTCACCTGGGCGAACCTTCCGTGCTGCGCCTGGGTGATTCCGATGTGGCGGACCTGTGGCAGGTGCCCGGGGTGAACGACCACAAATACACCCGCGGCGTGGTGGGGATCGTGGCCGGTTCGGTGCAGTACCCGGGTGCGGGTTTATTAACGACGACGGCCGCCCTCGCGGCGGGACCCGGGATGGTACGTTACCTCGGCGAGAGTGAGGTCGCGGAGCTGGTGATCACCGCACATCCGGAAGTGGTGGCCGCCCCGGGGCGGATCCAGGCCCTCGCGGTTGGTTCGGGCGATCCTCCGGGAGCACCGGCCCTGCTGCACGCCGCGCTCAAAGACGGGTCCCCGGTGGTTGTGGATGCCGGGGCTCTGCCCACCATCGCCGATATGGCGGCGCGCAAAGGCGCGCGGTTCGGCGAACACGTGGTGCTCACCCCGCATGCCGGGGAAGCCGCCCTGCTCGCCGCGCAACTGGATCTCCGCGACGGGGATGGCACGCCGTTTAGCCGCGCGGTGATTGAGTCCTGCCCGGTGGCGGCCGCGCGGGCCCTGGCGGCCCGGTTGGGTGCGACGGTGGTGCTCAAGGGATCCGTTGATGTGGTGGCCAGCCCGAGTGGGCCGTGTTATGCCCAGGGTGGGGCGCCGGGCTGGCGGGCCGTGGCCGGAGCCGGCGATGTGCTGGCCGGGCTCATCGGAGCCATGCTCGCCCAGCAGGCTGTGGTCGCCGAACACATGGAGATTGCGGGGCGCACTGAACTCACCGAGCCGGCAGATGGCACCGGTGCGTTTAGCGCAATCGATGCACCCGCTGCGACTGCCTGCCTGGCACTGGGGGCGGCCGCCCGTATTGCGGCCGCTGCCCTGCACGTTCATGCCCGCGCTGCCGCGCTCGCTGCCGGAACGCCTTTCGCCGCGCCGGCGCGGGGCGCCCTCGGGGAGCCCGCGCCCGCGTCGGGCCGGCCTATTAGCGCAGCCCAGATCGCCGCGCGCATCCCGGAGGTCATCGGCCAGATTCTGGGCGGCGCGTAGAATACAGGCACGCACCTCCCCGCGCCGCGGCCCGCAGCCGACCGCTCGGCCGCAGCTCGCCAGCTCCCGCCCCTATCCGCGCCTCAACAGGAAGAACACCATGTTTAGCCTTGATCCCGCAGTTTTCACCTCCCGAGCTACCATCAGCCTGGGTGCGCTCGAACAGAACCTCACCCGGGTACGGGCCCATCTCACGGGCCAGAAAATCATGGCGGTTATCAAAGGTGATGCCTACGGCCACGGGTTGCTTCCCGCCGGGAGCGGACTACCTGGGGGTTGCCCAACTTGCCGAAGCACTCGTGCTGGTCCGGGAATGGGGGGAGCAGCCTACCGAAGGTGAAGCGCTGGCTGGCCACCCGGCTCTGCCCCCGGTGTTCTCCTGGATCTACACCCCCGATAGTGACCTCGCCCCGGCACTGAAAGCCGGGATTGAACTCTCGGTGGGGGACACCTGGATGATTGAGGCGGTAGCGCGGGCCGCGGAAGCTACCGGCCACACCGCCCGGGTCCACCTGAGCGTGGATAGCGGCATGACCCGCGAGGGCTTCAACCTGGAAGATATCCCCCCGGCCGCACAACTGCTCGCCACACACCAACAGGCTGGGCGCCTCCACGTGGTCGGCATCTGGAGCCACCTGGCCTGCGCGGATGACCCGGATAGTGATGCCACCACCAGCCAAATCGCCGCTTTCGACGAAGCCCGCCGCCTCGCCACCTGCGCTGGCCTCACCCCGCGTCTGGCCCACCTGGCCGCCTCCAGCGGGGTGCTCTGGCACCCGGGGGCCCGCTACGATATGGTGCGCCCCGGCATTATCCTCTACGGGCTCAGCCCCGAACCGCGCCGCACCCTCGCCTCCGACCTGGGCCTGCGCCCCGCCATGCGACTGGAATCCGAACTCCTCACCACCCGCCAACTTTCCCACCGCGCCGGCGTTTCTTACGGGCACACGGCCGTTGTTGAGGACGGGGCCGTGCTCGGCGTCGTACCGCTCGGATATGCCGATGGGGTTCCGCGGGCGCTGTCCAATAAGGGCTATGTGACGGTCGGGGAGGGGCCGGCCGCCCAGCGCGCGCCCATGACCGGGCGGGTGTGCATGGACCAGTTTGTGGTGCGCCTGGACGGGCCGCTGCCGGCCGGCACCCCCGTGGTGCTCTTCGGCGACCCGGCCCGCGGGGAAGTGAGCGCCGCGCAATGGGCGCTGGCCAGCGGCACGATTTCTTATGAGATTATTACCCGCGTGGCGGCCCGGGTCCCGCGCGTGTACGTGAAGTAGTGGCTCGCTCAACCTAGCCCCGCACGCCCTACGCCCGCGCCCGCGAAGCGACGTAGAATAGCACGGTGACTGAGAAGATCCTTATTGAGGACGCCGAGGCGATGCACGCCGTTGGCTGCGCCCTCGGAAAACTCCTGCGCGGCGGCGACCTCATCATGCTCAACGGGCCGCTGGGCGCCGGAAAAACCACAATGACCCGCGGAATCGCGGAAGGCATGAACGTGGGCGGGCGCGTCACCTCCCCAACGTTCGTGATCGCCAATGTGCACCGCTCGCGCGTGGGTGGCCCCGACCTCGTCCACGTGGACGCCTACCGCCTCACCTCCCTGGAAGAACTGGACGCCCTGGACCTAGATTCCTCCCTGGAAGAATCCGCCACCGTGGTGGAATGGGGCGAAGGCAAAACCGAGGTCCTCACCAATGACCGCCTCGATATTGATATCGAACGGCCCGTCGGCGCCGCGGCCGGCAGCGATGTGCTCGACCTGTACGTCGATTCGCCCCGCACCCTCAGCCTGCGCGCTTCCGGCCCGCGTTCGCGCCAGCTCGCCGCCGACCTGCTCGCCTCGTACCACCAGGAGAATGCTTCATGAATATTTTGACGATTGATACCAGCGACCTGTCCGTGGTGGGCCTGGTCCGTGTGGATCATTTTGGGAACGACGGCGCCGCCGGGCAGATCGCCACTCTGGCCCGCGAGGTGTCCCCGGATTCGCGCCACCACGCTGAAACTCTCACCCCGATGGTCGAGGCAGTCCTGGATGCCGCCGGGGTGGAACGCGCCGATGCCATCGTGGCGGGAACCGGCCCCGGGGCTTTTACCGGGCTGCGTGCCGGCTTGGTGACCGCCCGCACCCTCGCTTTCGCCTGGGATGTGCCCCTCTACGGCGTTTCCTCCCTGGAAGTGCGGGCCTTGGGTGCGCTGCGCGAGGGAGCTACCCGCGCGCTCGCGGTCATCGATGCCCGGCGTAAGGAACTGTATGTGCTGAGCGCAGAAGCAGCACCGGCTGCCCAGAGCGCGGCGCGCGGCGAACTCACCGTCACGGACGGCCCCCGGATTATCCGCCCGGCCGAGGTGCCTGCGCTGCGCGGCGAACATACCAGCGTCGTCGTATCCCATGGGGATATGTATCCGGAACTGAGCGGGGCGCGCGTGGTGGAATGCGAACCGGAGCTCATGGTGGCGCGCGCGGGCGCGAAGTTGGCGGCGGGCGAGGCGCTCGATACCGAGCCGCAGTATTTGCGCCGCCCCGATATTGCGCAGGGTGTGGCCCAGCCGGCGGGCAGCGGTTACCTCGGCAGCTAGGCGCGCGATGGGGAGTGAGATGCCGCGGCACTGGCGCGATGTGCCGGTGCGGCGCGTGGTAGCTGATCCGTCCTGGGCGCGTGACCTGGCGCGTTTCGACGCCGCGCAATTTGGCGCGCGGGAAGCCTGGCCGCGCGGGGCCTGGGAGCAGGCGCTGCGGGCCAGCAGCGAAGCCTACCTGCTCTACACGGTGGAGCCCCCGCGGGAAGTAGCGGAGTGCGGCGCAGCTTCGGCAACGGCGGTATTCCCGAGTACTGCCGCGAATTCTGCCGCGTCTGGCAACAATTCATCCGCGCCCGGCACTGCTAAACCAAGCGCTCCTTCCATTAATGCGCTCGACGATCTCCACCCGCCCATCCTGGCGGCCGGCGGGGTGAGCCTCGGAGTGGAAGCCGAAATCCTCACCCTCGCGGTCGCGCAGGCGGTGCGCGGGCAGGGCCTGGGCGGTGCGCTTCTTGACGACCTCATGACCCTGGCGCGTGACGCGGGCGGAGAAACCATGTTCCTGGAGGTCCGCTCGGACGACCCGATTGCCACCGGACTCTATGCCTCGCGCGGCTTTACCGCGGTGGGGCGGCGCCCGGGCTACTATCACGGGCGTGACGCCACGATTATGCGCTGTTCATTAGCCGCCGCTTCGGCCTAAACTATCCCTTTGCGGGCTCGCGGGTGAATCCGCCGGCACAGTGTAGTGACAGCGAAAGGAAACGGGATGGCGGAATGCAGCGGCGCGGATATGACGGGTAGGGCGGATGCTGTGGATTATGCGGATGCGGCTGGCTGTGCGGATGCGGCGGACGTTGCGGGCTTTGCGGACGTTGCGGATTTTGCAGGATTTGAGGTTCACCGGCTGCGCCAGCCCCTCCCGATCTGCCCGGAGCTTTTCGGTCTCGCTCCCTCCCCGAATATCAGCGCGTGGGTCGGCCCGCACCTGGCGCTTCTCGGCTGGGGCGAATACACGGCGGTAGAAAGCGAGGCCCCGGATACTCTTGAACGCGCGGCCGCGCGCTGGGCGCAGCTGAGCGGCGCGGCACAGCACAGCGGGGGAACCGCGCGAACCGGGCACAGCGAGCGAACTGAGCGAACCGGGCGAACCGGGCACAGCGAGCGAACTGAGCGAACCGGGCGAACCGGGCACAGCGAGCGAACCGGGCACAACCGCCACACGGATACGAACAAGTACGACGACGCAGAGCTGCCCTGCGCACTCCCGCTCGCCTTCGGATCTTTCGGGTTTCTCCGGGGCGGGATGCTCCTGATCCCGGAAACTCTCCTGGTGATCACCAAGGCCGCCAGCTGGGTGATCGGGGTGGATTGTGAAGATCTGGCTCGGCGCTTGGACTCCCTGGACGGGGAGGCGGTGCGCGCGGCGGGCCGCGCCGCATTAGCGAGCATCCCCGGCTGCGGGGCCACGCACTCGGAAGGCGGGAGCCTAAGCGAAAGCGAATGGTGCGCGGCGGTGGCCACGGTGCGCGATATGCTCCGCGCTGGCCAAGCGGACAAAGTAGTGCTGGCCCGAGATAAAAAACTGCGGGCGCAACGGGATTTCGATCCGCGCCTGCTGTGCGCCCACCTGGCGCGCTCCTATCCGAGCTGCTGGATATACGCGGTGCGCGGCCTGGTGGGCGCCACCCCCGAACTCTTGGTTGGTACTCGGGCGGGGGAATTTTCCTGCCGGGTCCTCGCGGGAACAGCCACAGCGGATGAGGGGGAGGCGCTCCTCGCCTCGGAAAAGGACCGCCGCGAACATGAGATCGCGGTGGCATCGGTGCGCAGCTCGCTTACTCCCGTGGCGAGCTCGCTGGACATTCCCGAGCAACCGGGGCTGCTCCAGCTCCCGAACGTGTGCCATTTGGCAACCGATGTGCGCGGACGCAGCGAGCATTCCGCCTTGGGCCTGGCCTTCGCTTTACATCCCACCGCGGCGGTATGCGGCCAGCCCACCGCCCTGGCCCGCGATATTCTCACCGATGTGGAACATATGGACCGCGGGCGGTATGCCGGCCCGGTCGGCTGGGTGGACGCGGCCGGCAACGGCGAATTCGGGATCGCGTTGCGCGGGGGCCACATCACCGGAAACCTCATCACCCTGTACGCGGGAGGCGGGATTATGCCGCAATCTATCCCGGCGGCAGAATTCGCGGAAACCGAAGCGAAAATGCTCCCCATGCTCAGCGCGGTAGCGGAAAGCCGCTAAGCCCCGTACCGCGCCGGGGCGCTCAGCTCACCCGGCGCTCAGCCCATGCGGTGCTTCGCTCGTGCATCGCGTGAGCTACGCACCCAGGGCAGCACTAATCTCCGCTTGCACCTGCGCATCCCGGGCGCGCAGATCCGGAATATCGGTACGCACCTCGACTACCGACACCCCGCGGATCGGGCGCTCCAGGAGGTCATCGAGCTGGTCAAGGCTGCGCACCTCCAGATAATCAGCTCCCATTCCGTAGGCAAGGTACTCGATGTCACAGCGCTGCGGCGTCGCAAAATAACGCCCGAAATCCTGCGCGTGCTGCGGCTCGCCGTGCTCCAAGCCGGCGAAAATGGAGCCGCCCGCATCGTTGAGAACAATGACTTGCAGATCCACCTCCGGTTCGTAACTCCCGCGGAGCAGCCCGCCCATATCGTGAAGGAAGGTGAGATCGCCCAGCAGCACCCGCACTGGCTCTCCGGTGGCGGTGGCCAGCCCGCGCGCGCAACTGATGGTGCCGTCAATCCCCGCCAGCCCGCGATTACTGAGAACCCGAAGCGGGCGGGCCGGGGTGCGCGCCGCGCGGTCGAGGATCCGGATAGAAGACGAAGCTCCCACGAAAAGCAGCGGGGCGCTCTCGGGATGCTCGCTGTGGCTATCCCAGATAGTGCAGGCAATATGCAGGGGATCGAAAGGTGCGCCGGGGGTGCGCGTGGCTAGGCTGCGCCGTCGGCTTATCATCGTGGCGCTACGTTCCTCCGCTGCGCGCCACAACGGTGGAATCGTACCCGTAGTTTCCGGTGCGGGCGGCAGCGCCGGTAGCACGGCGCGAACCGTTCCGAAAGGATCGCAATAGTAGCCGCTGCGATCAGCCACCGCCACAATATTAATATCGGCCCGTTTGAGGAGCTGGGTGACGGGACGCGAGAGAGTGGGATGCCCGCACAGGAGCACCTGCTCAATACCCTGCATGTGCTGGAGATAGTAAACGTAGTGGCTGAGCGCGGGCCCGTACGCCGCCGGGCTACTCGGCTCAGCCAGCAGCGGCCAGCCCAGCGCCGTGGCGAGCGCCACGATGCCCGCCCCGCTGCCGGTATCATCCCCGGCCACAATAACGGTGCCCAGCTCCCGGTCCAGAACTTCCGGCCAGGGCGCGCCGGCCGCACCCATAGGGGCCGGCGCGGGAATCCGGCGGGGCGCGGCCCATACCCGCGGGGGAGCGGGCAGCGCGGCAAGATTGCCGTCTAAACAAATATTGAGATGCGCGGGGCCGGGGCGCCCGCCCTCGCCGAGCGCCCGGGCGGCCGTGCGCCACACCTGGTTCGCGACCAACGCGCCGTCCTCCCCGAAGGCCGGAATATCCACCTGTGCGCGCACCACGGTGGCGAATATTCCGGCTTGCTGGGTGGTCTGATTGGCTCCGGTGCCGCGCAGATAGGCGGGCCGGTCCGCGGTCACCGCGAGGAGGGGGATCCCGGTGGCATCGGCTTCCGCGAGAGCCGGGTGAAGATTGGCGACGGCGGTGCCGGACGTGGTGATCACAGCAACCGGGCGGCGCTCTCCGGCGAGCACCTCAGCGCGGGCCAGCCCGAGGGCGAAGAAGCCAGCGCTGCGCTCATCGACTCGCACGTGGGTGGTGATCAGGCCGGCGCGCGTCGCTGCCGCTGCCGCGTAGGTGAGGGGCGCATTGCGCGAACCGGGGCAGATGACCATATGGCGCACTCCGGAACCGATCAGCGCCCCGATAATATCGCGGGCGTGCGCGGCGGTTGCGTCGTCGTTCATTATGCTCATGAGTACCACTCCATCATCTCGCTCAGGCGCCGCTGCCAGCGCGCCGCCAAGTCCGGTGCCGCGCTGAGCTGCGAGGTATCTACGGCGGCCCTCCCGCATTCGATCATGCCCGCGCGAGGCAGCTTCGCTTTGCTCACAATATCGGCGCTCAGGAGCTGAACGGTGGCCAAACCGCAGGCGTAGGGGAGGTGATCAAGGGCCGCGGCCGCGGCCAGCCCGGCCGCGATCCCCACCGAAGTCTCCAGGGCGGAGGACAGCACCACATCCAATCCACACTCGCGAGCAACATTGAGTGCGCGCGGGATTCCTCCCAGGGGCGCCACTTTAATAACCGCAATATCGGCAGCTCCCGCGCGGGCCACCGCCAGCGGGTCGCTCGCGCGGCGAATCGATTCATCCGCGGCAATTTTGGGAGCAACTCGGGCGCGCACCCGGGCGAGCTCCGTGATCTCCTTGCAGGGCTGCTCCACGTATTCCAGCCCGGCCAGCCCGCCCGCGCGCGCCGCCGCATCAAGTTCGGTGATGGCCCGGATAGCAGTATCGGTATCCCAGGCCGCGTTCGCATCCACGCGCACCTTCCCGCCCGGCCCGAGGGTCGCCGCCACTGCGGCCACCCGCTCGCAATCTTCGCGCAGGGTCGAGCGCGGATCGGCAACTTTCACTTTCGCGGTGGTGCACCCGGCCGCGCCGCGAACCAACCGGGCCGCGTCTTGAGGTGAGGTAACCGGGATCGTCACGTTCACGGGGATATGGCTGCGCAGCGGGCGCGGAAAAGGCCGGGTGGCCGCCTCGATTCCGGCGCGCAGCCACCGGGCTGATTCCCGCGGGTCATAATCCCAAAACGGAGCTGCCTCACCCCAGCCGGCCGGGCCCTCCAGGAGCAGTCCCTCCCGCACGGTAATTCCTCGGAAGCGGCGCTTGAGTGGAATCGAATAGGCGAGCACCCGGGACAGCTCGGGGAAAGGATTGACTAATTCAGTAAGCATGGCCTCGTTGACAAGTACGCGGGACGGCGCGCGGGTCCGGGCCGCTAGGCCGTGGCTCCGCGCCGCCGAGAGTGTGAAACAGACCCCATACTAGCGCCTGCCGGCTAAACTGTCCCCCATGAGTATGCTTCCTTCGGTTTCAGATACGTTCGATCCCGCGCGCTGGCGCACGGTCCCCGGTTTTGAGTTTGAAGATATTACCTACCATCGTGGTATTTCCCGCGGGGAGGTGGATGGCCGGCCCGCGGGGGAGGACCTCCCGGTGGTGCGCATCGCCTTTGACCGCCCCGATGTGCGTAACGCTTTCCGCCCGCTCACCGTGGACGAACTCTATCGGGCTTTCGACCACGCGCGCATGAGTTCCGATGTGGCCGCCATTATCCTCACCGGGAACGGCCCCTCCCCGCGCGATGGCGGTTACGCGTTCTGCTCGGGTGGCGACCAGCGGGTGCGCGGGGCAGATGGCTACCAGTACGAAAAGGCCGGCGCGGATTCCAGCGCCGGGGTGGCTCAACGCCGCGCCCAGATCGACCACGCCCAAGCCAGCCGCATGCACGTGCTCGAACTCCAGCGCCTTATCCGCACCACCCCGAAACCGGTGATCGCGGCGCTCACCGGGTGGGTGACCGGTGGCGGGCATTCCCTCATGGTGGTCTGCGATCTGGCGGTTGCTTCCCGCGAACACGCCCGCTTCAAGCAGATCGACGCCAATGTAGGTTCCTTCGACGCCGGATACGGCAGCGCCCTACTGGCCCGCCAGGCCGGTGACAAGCGCGCTCGCGAGATTTTCTTCCTCGCCCGCGAATACAGCGCGGACCAGGCCGCGGCCTGGGGCGTTATTAACGAAGCGGTTGCGCACGCGCAGGTGGAAGAAACCGCTCTCGAGTACGCGCGTATTATTGCCACGAAATCGCCGCAAAGCATCCGTATGCTCAAATTTGCTTTTAATATGGTCGACGACGGTATCGCCGGCCAGCAGGTATTCGCTGGTGAAGCCACCCGTTTGGCCTATATGACGCCGGAAGCCCAGGAAGGCCGGGATGCGTTCCTCGAACATCGCAGCCCCAATTGGGATCCCTACCCGCGCTACTTCTAAAACAGGCGGGTTGAGGTTCGCGCATGTCCAGTGTTCTTGGCCCGGAGGATATCGAGTTCATTGTTCCTTCCCGGAGCGGTATACGCGCGCTATACGATGCGATAGCGGCGCGGCTGGAATCCCCCGGTAGCCACCGCCCGCTCATGCCGTTGGCTTCTTCGGATGGCGTAGCGGCGGATGCAGCGGTTGCTGCGACTACGGCCGCGGATGCGGCGGTTGCTGCGGTCGATGCGGCGGCGGTGGCGGGGCGGATCCGGTGGCGGCCGGATATCGATTTTATTTTGCAAACCTCGGGTTCTACCACGGGGAGGGGGCATCTGGTTGGGCTCTCCGCCCGAGCTTTCCTCGCTTCGGAAGCCGCCACCGCGGAATTCTTCGGGGGTAGGGGCCGCTGGGTGCTGGCCCTTCCCGCGCATCACGTGGCTGGGTTCCAGGTAGTGGCACGCTCCTGCGTGGCCGGTAGCTATCCGGTGGTGCTCCCACCCAGGGTATCGTTACGCGAGCACGGCGGCGCGGGCATGGTGGATATGCCGGAGGGTGGCTTCCTCTCCGTGGTTCCCACCCAGCTCTCCGATATTGTGGAATCCGGCCACGTGGGCACCACGGCCTTGAGGAACTTGCGTGCCATATTGGTGGGCGGGGCGGCGGCTGCGCCGTCGCTCATTATCCGTGCCCGAGCATTGGGGCTCCCGGTGGTGACCACCTACGGCATGACGGAAACCGCGGGCGGCTGCGTCTATAACGGCATCCCGCTGCCCGGGGTGCAGGTGGCCGCGCCCGGTGGGCGGCTGCACTTATCCGGGCCGATGCTGGCCGCGGGTTATCTGGACGAACCGGAATCTGCGGCTTTTATAACGAGTGGCGGCCGGCGCTGGCATGTGACGAATGATGCCGGGAGCGTCACCGATGGGATCGTGCAGGTCGCCGGGCGGCTCGATGACGTCATCATTTCCGGCGGGGTGAAGGTGCATGCCCGGCAGGTCAGCGAGGTGCTGTGCAGTTTCCCGGGAGTGCGGCGCGCGGAAGTTCTTCCGGTGGCAGATGCACGCTGGGGGCAGATCGTGGGAGTAATTCTGGAAGCTGATTTTCCTTTCGCGCAGCGCGCGGCGGAGGTCCGTGAGTACGTGCGCGCGCAGCTGGGGAAGGCCGCCGCGCCACGCCGGGTGGTGCAAGCAGCTATCCCCATGCTGGCCTCCGGGAAAGTGGATCGCCTGCGCGCGCTGGAGATGCTGCGCACTCCCACATGGGAAAAGTGAGGAGTAAGATTGCCGGGCGTGAGTACAACAGTTTTGGGAATCGAAACCTCGTGTGATGAAACGGGGATCGGGATCGTACGCGACGGCGAGCTGCTGGCCGATGTGACCGCCACGTCTATGGATGAATACGCCCGCTACGGCGGCATTATCCCGGAGATTGCCTCGCGTGCTCACCTCCAGCAAATGGTCCCCACCTTGAACGCGGCCCTGGAGAAGGCTGGCGTGGGCCTGGGCGATCTGGATGCGATTGCGGTAACCGCCGGCCCGGGGCTCATTGGTTCACTCACCGTGGGGGTTTCCGCCGCGAAATCCCTGGCATTGGCGCTGGGTATTCCGCTCTACGGCGTTAATCATATTATTGGGCACCTGGCGGTGGATCAGCTGGCCAGCGGGCCCTTCCCGGAAAGCTTTATTGGCCTAGTGGTTTCCGGTGGGCATTCCTCGATTCTGCATGTGCGCGATATTGCCGGGGACGTGACGGAGCTGGGTGGCACTCTGGATGATGCCGCAGGTGAGGCTTTCGACAAAGTGGGGCGCCTCCTCGGCCTGCCCTACCCGGGCGGCCCGCATATTGACCGACTTTCGCGCACCGGCAACCGGGATGCCATTCGTTTCCCGCGCGGCCTGGAAGGCGGGAAAAATAAGGCACGCCACCGCTACGATTTCTCCTTCTCCGGCCTGAAAACCGCGGTGGCCCGCTATATTGAGGGCCTGGAGGAACGCGGCGAAGAAGTCAATGTTCCCGATATTGCCGCCGGATTCACCGAAGCTATTACCGATACTCTCACGGATAAAGCCCTGCGGGCCTGCGAAGATAAAGGCTGTGACACCCTGGTGGTGGGCGGGGGGTTCTCCGCGAATTCCCGGCTGCGGGAACTGGCTGCTCAGCGCGGAGCCGAACGCGGGATCAACGTGCGTATCCCAGCGCTGCGCTACTGCACCGATAATGGCGCCATGATTGCTGCCCTCGGGTACAGCGTGGCGGTCAGCGGGCGGGCGCCGTCGTCCCTCGATATTACGGTGGACACGAATATGCCCCTCGATCTGGTAGCGTTCTAGCGCCTACCACCCTTCGCGTTCGGCGACGATAGCGCGGTGCTCGCCGAGGATCCGGGTGAGGATCACGGTGGCGGCGCCGTCCCCGGCGTTCTTGTGCAGCTTGAGTTGTTTGCGGAAGAGCGCCGGGTCAATATCGGTTCCGCGTTTTTTGATTTCGGCCCGCACGACGCCGCGTTTGCGCAGCTCGGTAGCCACGGTTTTGGCGTGCAGCGGGAGCACATCCAGTATTTTGAAACGGGCGAGGAGCGGGGAGGCGACGGCGTCGCCGCTTAAATACGCCAGCCCGGGCGAAATCGGAGCCAAATCAAAATCGCTACACACCTGGTCAAGGCCGCCCGCGCGCATAAGCGCCGGATCCGGTTCGTACAGGTACGCATCCAGGGGCCGGGCCGGCAGGGGAGCGGCGGACTGGCTCGGATCCCCGCGCCAGGTGCGGTAGTAGCCGACCAAGTTCCCGGTGGCGGAAGTGGCGCCGTCGTCGCCCTCCTCGCGCCGGGGCTTTTCGGTGAGGATCGTGGCGCCGCGCCCCGGATCGCGCGTCCCGAACCACGCCACCGCCTCCACGAGGTCCCCGTCCACGCTCACCCAATCGACGAAGGCGTCGGCGGGCAAATCCGCCCAGCGAATCCCGGGCCCGAGCTTAATTCCGGTCACCCGGAATTCGCGCGCCAGCGCAATGGCATCGCTGAGGGCCGGCTGCCAGTGCTCGGGATGCGAAATCCGCTTTCCCCGCGCATCGCGCCGCGCCGGGTCGAGCCACAGCCCCTCGCGGCTCTCATAGCTACCGAGCAGGGTGTATCCATCTGTTGGTACGACGGCGCAACCGGCATTAGCCTGCGCGAAATGAGCGGTAACCGGGTCACGCTCCACTCCCAGGGCGGTCAGGCCGGCGTCGGTGAAGGCCTGGGAATCCGCCCCGATCCCGCAGCCGAAATCGAGCACTTCGCGCACGCCGGCACGTTGGAAGACCGAGGCGTGCTGGCGGGCCACGCTGGCGCGGGTGGATTGCTGGAGGCCGGCGTCGGTGAAGAACATGCGGGTGGCGCGCTCGCCGAATTTGGCGCGGGCGGCATCGCGCAGGCGGGTCTGGGTGAGCAGAGCGGAGCTTTGCTCGGGGGTGAGGCCGCGTTCGCGCAGTTCGGTGGAGAGTTTGAAAGCATCGGCCACGTTATGGGCCGGCATGGTGGCGAGGAGGGCTTGCCCGGCGGGGGAGGTGAGCCAGTGGGCGACGTCGAGCTGTTCCACGCTTCCAAGCCTAGCGTGCCCGGGCGGGCGGGGCCTAACGCGTCTGGGGAGGCGGAGCCTAACGCGCCCGGGGGAGTGCCTGGCGCGAGCTGCCCGCGCCTGGCACACTATGTGATATGGCTAATATTCCGACATTGACATTGAACGACGGACACACCATCCCGCAGCTCGGCTTCGGCGTTTTCCTGGTGAAGCCGCAGGAGGCAGAGCGCGTGGTGAGCGAGGCGCTGGCCACCGGCTATCGGCATATTGACACCGCAGCCATTTACGGCAACGAAGCTGAGGTGGGGCGCGCGATTGCGGCCTCCGGTATCCCGCGCGAGGAACTTTTTATCACCACGAAACTGTGGAATGACCGGCAGGCCGATGCCCCGGCCGCGCTGGCGCAATCCCTGGAGAAACTCGGGCTTGATTACGTGGATCTGTATCTCATCCACTGGCCGGCACCCCAGCAGGGGCTGTACGGGGAGGCCTGGAAGGACCTGGTGAGCTTCCGGGAAGCTGGGTTGGTCCGTTCGGTGGGCGTATCGAATTTCCAACCTGCGCATCTCAATCGCATCGTGGCTGATGGCGGCGTCGTACCGGCCGTGAACCAAGTTGAGCTGCACCCGCGTTTCCAGCAACACGAAGTTTCTCAGTATTGCGCCGCGCGCGATATCAAGATCGAGGCGTGGGGGCCGCTGGGGCAGTCTAAGTACGGGCTTGATGAACTGGAGCCGATTGCGGCCGCGGCCCGCGCGCACGGGAAAACCGCCGCGCAGGTCACGTTGCGCTGGCATCTGCAAAGCGGGCATATTGTTTTCCCGAAAACCACGCACCGGGCGCGTATGGAGGAGAATATCGACGTCTTCGATTTCGAGCTCAGCGCCGCGGAAATGCAGGCGATTGCCGTGCTGGATGCCGGGGAAGCCGGGCGGGTGAGCTCCCATCCCGATGAGGTGAACTAAGCGCGAGGAACGGCGCGAGTGCGGGTGCGACGCGGTAGGTGTGAATGCCGGGAGCCCTGCAACCGAGAGCGCGCCGTGCGAGAAACTTCGCTTTTCGCAAATCCTTAGCACTCACCTTGACTGAGTGCTAAGTGCGGCTTACCTTTAATAGCGGACGTAGTTCATGCTACGGCTTGTGCTTAGTGCGGGCCCGGCCCCCGCGACGGCGGGTCCCGGTTCTGAGCGCGTTTGTAGTGCACGAGTTGAGAAGTAAGGAGGAGCCGCATGTCGGTCTCCATTAAGCCGCTTGAGGATCGCGTTGTTATCCGTCAAGCTGAAGCAGAAACGACCACCGCTTCCGGTCTGATCGTTCCCGATACCGCTTCGGAAAAGCCCCAGGAGGGCACCGTTCTGGCGGTGGGCCCGGGCCGTATTGATGACAAGGGCAACCGCGTTCCCATGGATGTCAAGGTGGGGGATGTTGTGGTGTACTCCCGCTACGGTGGCACCGAAGTCAACTACGGCGGGGATGAATTCATTATCCTCTCCGCGCGTGACGTGCTCGCCGTGGTGGAAAAGTAACATCATCTAGGCAGCGCCGTTTTTGCGGCAACTAGTAGCGCCGCGATTCGGCGGCAACGTAGTACGTGGTGGGGCTGGCTCGTTTGGGCCGGCCCCACCACGTTTTACCTGAGTCGTAGCCTCGGCCCCCGCGAAACTCCGGTAAAGTTGCGGTGGAACATAACAAGGAGGTTCTTGTGGCAGCTGCGGCTCAGCGGGCGAATTTGCATCGGACAATTTGGCGAGTTGCCAACGATCTGCGCGGAAGCGTGGATGGCTGGGATTTCAAAGCCTACGTGCTGGGCATGCTCTTCTACCGTTTCATTTCCGAGCACATCACGAACTGGGTGAATAAGATCCAGGCGGAAGCGGGCGAGACCGGTTTCGATTACGCGCAGCTTTCTGACGACGACGCAGAGCAGGCCCGCGCCTACCTTGTCCAGACCCTCGGATTTTTCATTGCGCCTTCTGAACTGTTCCAGAACATCCGCAAGGTTGCCCCGCGTGATCCTAATCTGAATGAAACTCTTGCCAAGGTCTTCTCAAGCATCGAAGCTTCGGCCACGGGTAGCGAATCCGAAGATGATATGAAGGGCCTTTTCGAGGACATCAACGTCAACAGCCCGCGGCTGGGTAACACCATCGAGCAGCGTAATGACAAGCTCGTGAAATTGCTTGATGCTATCGGCGACCTTGAGTTCGGCAATTACCAGGATGCCGATATCGATACGTTCGGTGATGCCTACGAGTACCTCATGACGATGTATGCGTCGTCGGCCGGGAAATCGGGAGGGGAATTCTTCACCCCGCAAGACGTTTCGGAACTGATCGCCCGCATCACCGTCCTAGGTAAGCGACGGGTGTCGCGCGTGTATGATCCGGCCTGCGGTTCTGGTTCGCTGCTCCTTAAATTCGCTAAGGTGCTGGGCCGGGATAACGTGGAGGAAGGTTTTTACGGTCAGGAAATCAACCTCACCACCTATAACCTGTGCCGGATCAATATGTTTTTGCACGGCGTGAACTTCTCGAAGTTCAATATCGCGCTGGGGGATACGCTCACCGCACCGGCACATTGGGATGATGAGCCCTTCGAGGCGATTGTTTCCAATCCTCCCTACTCCACGAAGTGGATCGGCTCGGATTCGCCCACGTTAATGAACGACGAGCGCTTTTCCCCGGCGGGTGTGCTTGCCCCGAAGGGGAAGGCTGATCTGGCTTTCACCATGCATATTCTTTCCTGGCTGGCAGAAGATGGCACGGCTGCTATTGTTCAGTTCCCCGGGGTGCTCTACCGCGGCGGGGCGGAGCAGAAGATCCGCAAATATTTGGTGGATGGCAACTATGTTGATGCCGTGATCCAGCTGCCGGTGGACCTGTTCTACGGCACTTCCATCGGTACGTGTGTGCTGGTGCTTAAGAAGGCCAAGAAGGATTCGAACGTTCTGTTCATTGATGCTTCTCAATTGTTCGAGCGGTCTGGCACGAAGAATCAGATCACGGAGGCTTACCGCGAGCAGATTCTGGATGCCTATGCGAAGCGGGAGAATCAGGAGCATTTCGCGCAGCTTGTTCCGATGAGCGAGATCGCGGACGCTGATTACAATCTGTCGGTTTCCAGTTATGTGGAGCCCGAGGATACCCGGGAAAAGATAGATATCCACGCGCTCAATAAGGAGATCGAGGGGATCGTGGCCCGCCAAGCTGAGTTGCGCGCCGCTATCGACGCGATTGTCGCGGATCTGGAGGGTGCCAAGTGAATCGTATTGACGAATTGATCCAGAAGTACTGCCCGAACGGGGTGGAGTATCTTCCTATGGGTTCTGTTGGCACATTTGAACGGGGCAGCGGTTTACAGAAGAATCAGCTCCAATCGAGGGGTGTTCCCGCGATTCATTACGGCCAGATTTACACCCATTATGGAGTGGCTGCGAGCGAAACTCTTAGTTTTGTATCGTCTGAGGATTCTCGGAAATTCAAGCGCGCGTATCCCGGGGACGTACTCATTGCTACTACAAGTGAGAACGACGAGGATCTGTGTAAAGCAGTGGCGTGGGTTGGTGACGAACCACTCGTGTTTAGTGGGGACGCGTGTAGGTTTTCATCGAATCTCAACGCGCGATACGTATCATATTTTTTGGGTTCAACGTATTTTCATGAGGCAAAGCGAAAGTACATTACGGGGACCAAAGTTCGGAGAGTATCACCGCAAGCTCTGAGCAAAATTAAGATCCCCGTTCCACCGTGTGAAGTTCAAGACGAAATAGTGCGAATCTTAGATACATTCACTAAAATGGAAGCGGAGCTGGAAGCGGAGCTGGAAGCCCGACGTATGCAATATGGGCATTATCGTAGCTCCATATTTTATAAGGTCCGTAATGCTGAATCCACTCGAATGATTGCCCTGAAGGAACTTGGTGAGTGGGGTGGCGGCGGAACACCCAGTAAGAGTGTTGAGGCTTATTGGAACGGTCCTATTCCTTGGTTTTCACCCAAAGACATGAAGCAGACTCTTCTGGAAGAATCACAGGATCAAATATCGGAAGAAGCGGTAACTGCGCGGGGACTTACCAAGTATGGTGAGAACACGATTCTGGTAGTTGCAAGGTCTGGCATACTGAAGCACACCCTGCCGGTTGGTATTTTGGCGACCGAGGCAACAGTCAACCAGGATATGAAAGCACTGACAACGAGCAAGAAGATCGCACCAAGATATGCTCTCTATCTTTTGCAGAATTACGCCGGGGAAATCCTACTGAAATGTCATAAGGCGGGTGGGTCTGTGGATTCGTTGGACACGAGGAAGTTTTTCGATTTTCGTGTTCCAGTACCCCCACTCGCCGAACAGGAACGCATCGTGGCTATTCTCGATAAGTTCGATGCCCTCGTCAACGATATTTCCTCGGGTCTGCCCGCGGAGATTGAGGCTCGGCGCAAGCAGTATGAGTACTACCGTGACCGGCTCCTGAGTTTCGAGGAAGCCAAATGACCAGTTATCTTCCGATTGCCGCCAGCGACGATGCGACCGTCGTCGCCACATATGACCCGCCCACGCGTCAAGCCGCAGGGTATCAATCCGAAGCAGCGCTAGAAAAAGAACTCATCGCGCAACTCCAGCGGCAAGAATACGAGTACCTGCCCATCAAAGAAGAAGCAGACCTCGAAAACAATCTGCGCGCGCAGCTTGAGGCCCTCAACGGCATCCGCTTCGACGCCGAGGAGTGGGCGCGTTTCTACAGCATGCAGCTTGCCAATAAAGCCGAAGGGATCCTGGAAAAAACCGCGATTATTCAGGCGAATCCCGCGGCGTTGGTACTAGTCCGCACAGACGGCAGCCAGAAGAATATCCACCTTTTCGACAAGGAAAATATTCACCGCAACCATATGCAGGTCATCAACCAGTACGAGGTGGAAGGCCGGCATCATAACCGCTACGACGTGACCATCCTGGTGAACGGCCTGCCGCTCGTACATATTGAACTCAAGCGGCGCGGCGTGGAACTGCGCGAAGCTTTCAACCAGATCAACCGCTACCAGCGCGATAGCTTCTGGGCGGGCAGTGGGCTGTTCCAATACGTCCAACTTTTCGTGATTTCCAACGGCACCTACACGAAGTACTACTCCAATACCACGCGTTTCGAGCACGTGAAAGGCCAGAATTCCGGGCATAAGAAGGCGAGCGCCGCGAGTTTCGAGTTCACCTCCTGGTGGACAGACGCGCGTAACCGCCACATCACCGACCTCATGGATTTCGCGAAGACGTTCCTCTCCAAACGCACCCTGCTCAACATCATTTCGCGATTCTGCGTCTTCACCTCCGAGAAGAACCTCATGGTGCTGCGGCCCTACCAGATCGTGGCCGCCGAGCGCATTATCAACCGCATCCGGATCGCCACCAATTACAAAAAACTCGGAAGCATCGAAGCCGGCGGCTATATTTGGCACACTACCGGCTCGGGTAAAACCCTCACCAGCTTCAAGACCGCCCAGCTCGCAACCCGAATCGAGGGAGTGGATAAGGTTCTTTTCGTCGTCGACCGAAAAGATCTGGACGACCAAACCAAGAAGGAATACGAGACGTTCCAAAAAGGCGCGGTCAATTCCAACCGTTCCACCGCCGAGCTGGCCCGGCAGCTATCCAACCCGGCTGCCCGCATCGTCATCACCACGATCCAGAAGCTCTCCAACTTCGTGCGTGCAACCAAGACTCACGATGTCTACAACAGCCATATCGTCATCATCTTCGACGAATGCCACCGCAGCCAATTCGGGGATATGCACAAGGCGATCACGAAAGCCTTCCGGAACTACCACCTCTTCGGTTTCACCGGCACCCCGATTTTCAACGAAAACAAGGCAAGCGGCTCCTCGCTCGCGATTCGTACGACGGCGCAAGTCTTTGGCGATCGCCTCCACTCCTACACCATTTCGGACGCGATCACAGACGCCAATGTGCTGCCCTTCCGTATTGACTACGTCAACACCGTGCGGGCCCGCGAAGGCGTGGAGGATGAGGAAGTAGCAGCCATCGCCACCGAGGCAGCCCTCCTGGACCCACGCCGAATCAGCCAGGTTGTGGCTTATATCCTTGAGCACTTCGATCAGAAAACAAAAAGGAACGAGCACTACTCCCTCAAAGGCAAGCGCCTCTCCGGCTTCAACTCTATTTTCGCAACCGCCTCCGTCAACGCCGCAAAACTCTACTACACGGAATTTGCTCGGCAACAAGAGAACCTGCCGGTGGAGCGGCGCCTGAAAATCGCCACGATCTTCACCTACGCGGCGAACTCAGATGAGTACAGCGGCGATGGCCTACTTCCCGAAGAAGACTTCAACGCTGAGGCGCTTTCGTTGCCGGATCGCGAATTCCTTGAGGGAGCCATCGCCGATTACAACACCATGTTCGGATCGAATTTCGATACCTCGGCAAACAACTTCGGCAACTACTACGAGGACGTATCCAAGAAGATGAAGACGCGGGAGCTGGATATGCTCATCGTGGTCAATATGTTCCTCACCGGATTCGATGCGAAAACCCTCAATACCCTGTGGGTGGATAAGCATATGCATCACCACGGGTTGCTCCAGGCGTTCTCGCGGACCAACCGGATCCTCAACTCCGTGAAAACCTACGGGAATATCGTTTCCTTCCGGAACCTCGAAAAGGAAACAAACGATGCCATCGCGCTGTTCGGGAACAAAGAAGCGCAAGGCATCACCGTGCTCAAGCCTTTCGCTGATTACTTCTCCACGTACGTAACGAAGATCGACGCCCTGCGGACCTGGGAACCCGGCGCGGTTATCGCCAGCGAAAGCCAGCAAAACGCGTTCATTCAGGTATTCGGAGAGCTGCTGCGCCTGCGCAATATCCTCACCGCTTTCGATGAATTCGAGGGACAGGACCCGCTTTCCCAGCGCGATCTGCAGGACTACCAATCCACATACCTTGAGCTATACCGGGCCCGGCGCAAACAAAGCGAAGGCGATGTTGAGCGCATCAATGACGATCTCACTTTCGAGATTGAGCTCATGAAGCACGTTGAGGTCAACGTTGATTACATCCTCATGCTGGTGGAACGCTACCGGGCACAGCACGAAGCTGGATCGCGAGCCGAGATTCGCGAAGAAATCCGGCGGGTGGTGAAATCCAGCCCGAGCCTGCAGAACAAGCTTGACCTTATTGAGCGGTTTATCGAGTCGGTCTCCGTGACCGGTGAGATTGACCAAGAATGGGAACAGTATCTAGCTGAACAAAAGGCTGTCGAAATTGAACAGCTGGTGCGGGAGGAAAACCTCAAACAGCCGCAAACGGATACTTTCATTGATATGGTCTTCCGGCGCGGGCGTTTGGTGGCCTCGGGTGCGGATATTGAAATCATCTTGCCGGCCGAATCGCTCTTCGGGGCGGGTAAGAACAGCCGCATTGCCCGCAAACAGCGTGTTATCGAGAAGATCAGCCTTCTGCTGGATCGCTTCCGCGGGCTCGGCGCCCCGGCTACCGCGGAAAGCTATGCGGTGGCCGATGCCGGTGAATATGTTTGAGGTGGGTCCGGTGCATAGTTTCATAGCCTCACGGCAAGGTTAAAGAGCGGACGGTGAGATGGCATTCCAATACTTGCATCCGGAGGAAGAATTCCAGGTGTGGACGCTCATCCATTACGCGGATGCCCGCCCGGATAATTTACTCGATATTCACTACGAAGAAGGCGAACGTTACCGCTGCCTCTTAGCCACTGCATATGAGAGCGAGAACGGAGGAGAACTCGATATCGAACCGGAGGATCCACTCTACGATGAGTTTCTCCAAGTAGCTATGGACATCATTGAGATCGTTCATGATGGGCCACGGCGCTACAACGCTTCTCTTACTCTCGATTATCGAGATTTTCCCACCCTGATCACCGACTCCGTCACCGGCGAAACCGTGTATTCGGCTAGTAGTGATCCTCTGCGCGGGTAGTGATCGGCGCGTCCGGGCTGACAGTGCCTGTGTGGAAACGGTGGAGTCTGCGCAAGTAGTGTGCTACTGGGGTTTGTCCCTTTGGTTTTACCTTCTGGTAAATGCGGACGCTACTCGAAAAACGGTAGAATAATTAGTTCGGCTGGTTCTTAGGTGCCGCTTTGCGGAGCCAGGTGGCTAAACACTCAAATGAAGGTGTGAGCATTTCTATAATTTCATCGCTGCTAATGTGCATGACTTTGTTCCGAGCTAATCGGGCATCGTTTAGGGCCGTTAGGCAACGATCCTTGTCCAGCCCATCTATCGAAAGGCACTGTTTCCAAACCTCTTTAGAGCTAAAGCACTTCATGTAACCGGCAAACGTTAACCTTTCTATATATTGCTCAGACTCACTGGATTGCCCATAGTTTATGTCTTCGTCGTTGAACAGGGGGCCGCTATCATCAGCCTTTTTAATGTCGGTGAGGCTTTTTGTTTCGGATACGGCTTTTCTGAGGATGTCCTCATCAACTTGACCTAGAATTCTCCGAATTAGATTCTCTATTTCTTGTACTCGTAGGAACATTTCAGTTGTGGAGTGAAGGTGTTTTGCCAGATCGGCAAGGGTATATATTTGGACGATTCGTCCATTAGTGTCGGATCCGTATATGAATCCATGTTGAAGAATTGAAGGGATGCAGTCGGAGAGTTTTCTTTCTGTTGGGAAGATAGGCACCTGGGTCTGCGCCATTTCAACCAGCTTACTTTGGCCAGCGGTAATGCCGCGGGCCAGGTCGGATACCGTTACTGAGCCAATTATTGAAGCTTTATCGGATTCGCTGAAGAACAAAGGCATTTTGCTTCGCCCTGTATTTTGCATCCGATCTAACGCCTCGTTCGGAGTCATGCCGTAAGTTAAGTAGTCAAGATCGTCGGGTTCGTCGGCTTTTAGAAGGGATAGGACACTGCCCTGAATGGAAGATGTATCCCTGTTTGCGGCGTTTGGCCTAGGTGATAGTTGCACATCCCCGTAGTAGTCCGCTAGTTCGATTGGTGGGAACATTTCCCAGCCCATGCTCGTCAGTTCAGCCCGGATTTCGTTGTTTATATTCGAACCCCGTCGCTCTCGATTTTTTCTTTTTAGAAGATTCTGAGTCGATATCAGAATGCTCCCGTCTTCCTTGAATTCAACATCTTTATCCCCTTTTCTGATGTTGAACGGGGTGTTTACGACGCTATTTACACTGCTTCTTTGCATAACTATATTATCGCAGATAATATAGAGAATTTGTGTCGGTTATTCACGGGAAATCCTGACCGCCGTAGCTGCTTACGGAAGGTTTTTCTCGTGTTTTTATCGCGGTTTTCGGGCCTACTTGGACTGATCGCTGATCGTCTCGTTTCCTAGTTAAATTTGATGGAAGGGGAGGCTCCCGGAAAATCCGGGGCCTCCCCTTTCGCTTGCCCGGGGCGGGATGCTGGCCAATAGGCCGGCATCCCGCGCGAGGCGCGCTAGTTGTTAGCGGGTTGCTAACAGTGCTGTGTTAGCGGCGGACGATGGGGGTATCAATACCATCCCCGTCCCAGTCACCAACCAGCATCTGGTCACCAGACCGGCCGTAATGCAAGGTGATATCGGCGTTCCCGCTCTTGAGCGAGTTCGCCACAAACACCTGGTTACCGCGGCGGACCGCGAAGGTGTCCTTACCGTCGCCGTCCCAGTCACCAACGAAGATTTGGTCACCGGTCTTGCCGTAGGAGAAGGAGGTTTCCGCCTTGCCGCCCGTGAGGGTGTTATTCACGAAGAACACATTCCCCCGTTGGACCGCGAAGCTGGACTTGCCATCCCCGTCGAAATCGCCGGAGAGCAATACATCGCCGTCGCGGCCGAAGCTGAATGCCTGGTCGGCATCGCCGGAACGGATCGAGTTGAGGACGAATACCTGGTTGCCGCGGCGGACCGCGAAGGTGTCCTTCCCGTCGCCATCCCAGTCGCCGACCACGATGGTGTCATCGGTGCGCCCGAACGAGATGACTTCATCGGCCACGCCTCCGGTGAGGCTGTTCTGAATGAAGATCTGGTTACCGCGGCGCACTGCCAAGGTTTCCTTACCGTCACCATCCCAGTCACCGATCAACACCTGATCAGCGGCTCGCCCGTAGGAGAAAGCCGGCTGGGTTGCTGCGGAGTCCCAATCATTGGATAGGTAGAACGTATTGCCAGTGTTACCCGGCTTCACCGGGGGAGTGGGAGTGGCCGAGGGCACGGGCTGTGCCGAAGGGGCCGGTTTCTCGGTGGGCGTCGTCGTTACTGAAGGAGTAGGTTTCGGATCTTGCTGCGCAATACCTGCCGATTGCTCAAGGCCGGCCAGGGTAAATTTCGCTTGCTTGATATACGCAAGATCGGTGCGCACATCGTACCCGCGCCCGGACGTTCCCTTCCAGGAACGTGAGAAGTCCTTATCCCAGTGGCCGTACGAGTGCATGATGAACGTGCCATCGGGCAACGCGGTGATGCCCGTATATCCGGTATCCCCGCCGTAACGGTTATTCGACCAATCGCGCTCCAGCAGGATGCGATACTGGCCGGGGCGCTGGTGCATTAAATCATCGAAGGTGCCGACCCAGGCCACCCAGTTCCCGGCCTTCCAATCACTGGCACCATCGTGGCGGCCATTGCCATTGAGGTCATAGCGGATTTCCCGCATCGGAACCACCACCCGGCCGGAGACGGGATCATAGGCCGGCTTATGCCGCTCGCCGGCAAGGGAACCGGGAAGCTCCACCGGTTTCGACCAGGTCTTGCCTTCATCCTTGGACACGATCATCGTGGGCAGATGCGCGTGGGACTGGCTGCGCGCCAAACCAACAATCTGCTTGCCGTCCGGAGAACGGAACATCCCGATCTCACACATTTGATGGGACTTTTCAATATCGCGGTGTTCGGCCAGGTAGGGAACCGGATCAGACCACTTCTCCACGCCGTCCTCGAAAGTGAGATAGGTCTTGTAATTGACGAAATCGTAATCGTGATAGACGCCCATCCATTTTTGGATTGGCTGGCCGGTGCCGTCGCGCAATTGCACCAGGGAAGCCATAGCAACAATCGCAGCATTATCCTTCCCATCATGCTGACGCACCGGATGGAAATTGGTGTACTCGCTCCACGTTTCGCCATTGTCATCCGAATACGAGGTATTCCACCCGTAACGATGGCCGGCATTATCAACACCCCACCCCGGATTAGCGGTGATGAGCATGAGCCGCTCCGAGCCATCCTCCTGGATGAGGGAATACAGGGTAGGAGTCTCCTGCGAACCGGTCCACGACTTCGGGGTATCGGTCTTTTCCGTCCACGTTTTACCCTGATCATCCGAGATCATCATGACCAGCGGGCCCTTGCCGTGCCCGGCCGGGAACGCGGAAATCATCCGCCCGGTTTTCGTCTGCACCAGATCGGGCTGCCCCAAATACTGGCGATTCCCACCCGGCTGGCGCATCACCGTGCTGATATCGGCATCATCGAGCTTGTATTCCGGGATCGTATTGCGCAGGGGGAGCTGGAGCTGGGCGGGTTCGTTTTTGCCGGGTTCGCCCTTGTCGGGGACATCTTGGCCGGGCTGACCGGGCTGGCCGGGAGTCGGCTTTCCCTGGTCCGGATTGCCTTGCGCGGAATCCTGCGGCCGTTCCTTATCGTAGAGAGCCTTCACCTCAGCCGCGCTCAGTTCAGAGTTGTAGACGGCCAGTTCGTCAATGGCTCCGGTGAAACCAGTTCCACCAATAACATCCGCGGGGATGAGCACGCGATGATTTTTCGTCCAGGAATTCTTATCAACAGCCTGGCCATTGACGTACATCGTCATCCCAGCGGTTTTCGATTGCGTCCACGCAACGTGATACCAGGTATCACCGGCAAAATCGTATTTGAAGGTCAGCACATCCCCGCGGCCCTTACCAACATGGAATCCAGCCTGGCGGCCCGCAGCTAATTTCAGATCAAAAGAAAAATCCTTCTTGTTATCCATGAGCACGGAGGTACGTTCGCGGGGTTCCGCATCCGAGCGCACCCAATAGCTCACCGACCACGGATCCTTCTCAGAAATCGATATCGGCTGGGAAAAGCTGAGGCCGTGGCCATTCTCCACTCGCAAGGCAGTGCCGGACACGCCATTCACCAGCGGCGCTTGTGCCTGATCGGGATTGCGTTGCCCCGCGGAATCCGCGAGATCCGTATCGAAGGTGTACTTATGAATGGGGGTAGCTGCCTGTGATGCGTGGGCGATGAGGGTACCGCCGCCCGGCAAGGTAAGGAGTAAGGCACCGGCAACAGATATAAATCGGTATAAACGTTTCACCACTATTCGCTTTCGATGAATTTGACAGTTCTGAGCACGGAGCTTCCGCGACATTGCTTCCGCTGCAACCCAGGCCGGGGGTTGCCGTGCTCGTATACAAGATCACCGGTTCTTGTTCTGAACATATTAGGAGCGTGGCCGGGCGGGAGTAAGTGCCTTTTGGTCCTAAAGTCTGACAACTTTTTGTGAGGTGAAATACATTCGGGTCGTGTGGTGGCGGGGACGGCACGTAGCTGCGTCGTCGTTCGAAAAGACCCCGGGCGCCGTGAGCGAAATTTGTCTGACCTGCGCAAATGTGCGCGCTGTGCGGGTGTTGACTCTTTTCTCGGAGCCGCCGGCGCAGTACTTTAACTTCCATGTGCGGAATTGTTGGGTACGCGGGCCCGCGCTCGCGAGCAGAACAGGGAAGAACGAACGGCGCTGAAACGGCAGGCACCAGCGCCCTGACCGAAGCCACCACCGGCGCCTTGACCGGCACCACGCAACGCGGATTGCAGGTGGTGCTCGAAGGCCTAGCTCGCCTGGAATACCGCGGCTATGACTCGGCCGGGGTGGCGGTGGCCGGGCCGGAGGGTTTGCGCGCGGTCAAGCGCGCCGGGCGCCTCGATAACCTGCGCCAGGCGCTGCAGGACACCCCGCTGCCGCCGGCGCAGGTGGCCATCGGTCACACTCGTTGGGCCACCCACGGTTCGCCCTCGGATACCAATGCCCACCCTCATGTTTCTTTTGATGGCCGAGTTGCTATCGTCCACAACGGCATTATCGAAAACTACCGCGAACTCGCGGAGGGCCTTGCGGCCGCGGGAATTACGCCCATCTCCGATACCGATTCGGAAATCGCGGCGCATATCCTCGCCCAGCAGCTCGCCGCGGTTGATGCGGTTGATGCGAGCGTTGCGGAGTCTGGTTCCGACGACGCCGCCACCGGCACCGCAGCCAGCACCGCCACCACCGCGGAGCCCGGCTCCGGCTCCGCCCTTTTCCGCGCCATGCTCGCCACCGCGAATATTATCGACGGCTCCTTCACGCTCGTCGCGATTGACCGCGATCACCCCGATACCGTGGTGGCGGCCCGGCGGAACTCCCCGCTGGTCATAGGCCTGGGTGAGGGGGAGAACTACCTGGGTAGCGACGTGGCCGCTTTCATCTCCGAAACCCAGCGCGCCCTGGAGGTCCCGCAGGATACCGTGGTGGAAATCAGCGCGGATACCGTGCGGCTCCTCGGCTTCGACGGTTCGCCGCGCGCGGGCAAGGAATTCACGGTGGATTGGGACGCTTCGGCAGCTGTCAAAGGCGGATACGCCACCTTTATGGACAAAGAGATCCACGAGCAGCCGCGCGCCGTCGCCGATACCCTGCGCGGGCGCGTGGTCAATGACTCTCTCCAACTCGACGAAATGCGCATCAGCGAAGCGGTGCTGCGCACCATCGATAAAATTATCGTGATCGCCGCCGGCACCGCGTCCTACGCCGGGCAGGTCGCGCGTTACGCCATCGAGCATTGGTGCCGCATCCCGGTGGAGGTGGAACTCGCCTCCGAATTCCGCTACCGCGACCCGGTGGTGGGGGAGAAGACGCTCGTCGTCGCCATTTCGCAATCCGGGGAAACGATGGACACGATTATGGCGGTGCGCCACGCGCGTGAACAGGGCTCGAAAGTCCTCGCCATTGTCAATACCTACGGCTCGACCATCGCACGCGAATCCGACGCGGTGCTCTACACCCACGCCGGCCCCGAAATCGCGGTGGCTTCCACGAAGGCCTTCGTGGCCCAGATCACCGCGTCCTACCTGCTCGGGCTCTACCTGGCTCAAATCCGCGGCAATAAATTCCGCGACGAAATCACCGGCTACCTCGACGAACTCGAAAAAATGCCGGCGCGCATGGAAAAAATGCTCGCCCAAGAACCGCAAATCCGCGCCCTGGCCCGCGAACTCAAGGGCGAAAACTCGGTGCTTTTCCTCGGCCGGCACGTCGGTTTCCCCATCGCCCTGGAAGGCGCCCTCAAACTCAAAGAAATCGCCTACGTGCACGCCGAAGGTTTCGCCGCCGGGGAACTCAAACACGGTCCCATCGCGCTCGTGACCGAGAACCTGCCAATTTTCGTGATCGTCCCGACCCCGCGCCGCCCCGAGCTGCACGCGAAAACGCTGTCGAATCTGCAAGAGGTCCGTTCGCGCGGGGCACGCACCATTGTGGTTGCGGAGGAGGGCGACGACGCCGTTCGCGATTTCGCCACCTCGGTATTCTGGGCACCCCGCGGCACGCCCACCCTCATGATGCCGCTCGTCACCGTGATCCCCTTGCAGATTTTCGCTTCGGAGATGGCGGCGGTGCGCGGCTACGACGTTGATAAACCGCGCAACCTGGCTAAATCCGTGACAGTCGAATAATCGCGCCACCCCGCGCTCACTTTCCAGTCACGTTCAATTAGCCGGGTGTTTACCCGGGCTTCCTATGGTGACGGTGTCCTATTTCCCTCGGATGAAGGAACACCATGACCATATTTTCCCTGCGGCGCATGACCGCTTTCGGTGCGGTTGCGGTGCTGGGCGCGGGCGTGCTCACCACGCCGGCCCAGGCCGCGCCAGCCGACCACGTCACTATCGATATCGCGGCGATCTCCGATTTCCACGGCCATATCGAGAATGCGGCTGCCCTCGATTACCAGATTGATGAGCTGCGCAAGGCCAATCCGAATACCATTTTCGTGGGGAACGGGGATCTGGTGGGCGGCTCGGCTTACGTATCCTCCATCGCGAACGACCAGCCCACCCTCGATATTCTCAACGCCATGCAGCTCGACCTCTCCGGGGCGGGCAATCACGAATTCGACCAGGGCGTCAAGGATTTCGAGAACCGCATCGTGCCGGCCTCCGAATTCCCGTGGACCCTGGCGAGCGTGGGCGGGATCGATACCGAAAAGATCACCCCCTACGCCTTAAAAACCGTGGGCGGGGTACGGGTGGCTTTCGTTTCCGGCGTGACCGACGAGCTCAATACCCTGGTGTCTCCCACCGCGATTACCGGCCTGGATATTAAGGATCCCGTCAAGGCCGTGGATGCGCAGGCTGCCCTGCTCAAGGATGGGGACGAAAGCAACGGCGAGGCGGATATCGTCGTCGCCCTCATGCACGCCAATAATGCGGTAGCGGCAACGCTCGGAAGCGATGTGGACGCCGTCGTCGCAGGTCATACGCACCTCACCGTGGATAGCGTGACCACGCCTTCGGGCGCACCGGTTCTGGAAGTGGGCGAATACGGGCGCACGTACGGCCGTTACACTTTTGTGTACGACGCCGCAGCTAAGAAGCTCGTGAGCGCTACCGCCGCCAACGTTGCTATTGACTACAAGAATGCCCAGGCCCCCAAGTCCGCCGATATTGAGGCGATGTACCAGGCTGCCGAAACGAAGGCGAAGGAACTGGGTGCTCAGCAGATCGGGACCATTAAGGGAATCGCGAATCGCGGCACCAATAACGGCACCGATACCGGGGCGAATCGCGGAACCGAATCCTCGGCCGGCAATATGATCGCCGAAGCGTTCTACCAGTACTCCCAGGGCATGGAAAAGAAGGCCGATTTCGGGATTATTAACCCGGGCGGTATTCGCGCGGATCTGGACCCCAACGGGGACGGCATCGTCACTCTGGAAGAGTCCTACACCGTGCAGCCTTTCGGGAATTCATACGCCACCGTGGACCTGACCGAAGCGCAGATCTACACCATGCTCGAACAGCAGTGGAATGACAAGGAAGGCGCCTCGCGGCCGATGCTGCGCCTCGGGCTTTCCTACAATATGCATTACGTTTTCGACGCCGCCGCGGATGCCACCCCGGGCCAGCGCGTCAAGGCCGTGTACATCAACGGTGAGAAACTGGATCGGGCGGGGCAGAAGGTCTATACCGTGGCCTCCAACCAGTTCATCCTGGCCGGTGGTGACGGTTTCACGGTGCTCGGCGAGGGTAGCAATTACGCCGATACCGGGCTGATCGATAACGATGTATTCAACGCTTTCCTCAAGGCCAACCCCGGCTACCAGGTGCGTTATAACCAGACCTCGGTGGGTATCACCGGGGAAGATGCTCTCAAGGCCGGGGAAAGCGCGGAGCTGAGCTTCTCCTCGCTGGCTCACACCTCCACCGAGCCCAAGGGTGAGAAAGTCACCGTGTACCTCAACGGGGTGGAAGTGGGCAGCGGCGCGCTGGATACCACCGTGACGCCCTCGCTGGATAACACCGGCCGTGCCACCGTAAAGGTTACGGTGCCTGCCGATGCCCCCGCGGATTCCGTGCTGCGGGTGGTGGCCGGGCCCACCGATCTGTCCTTCCAGGTGGCCGTTGCTCCCGCCGCGGTGACGCCGGATCCGGGCGCGGGCGAGGAGCCGGGCAAGCCGGAGCCGACGGAACCGGGCAAGCCGGAACCGGGGCAACCGGGCAAACCGGAACCCACGGAGCCCGGAACCCCGAACCCCACCCCGGAACAACCCGCGAAGCCGGGCACTCCGGCGGGTAACCGCTTCATCGCCACCAATACCTGGAACTCGGGTGCTGGCAGCATTGATGCCGGCTACGGGCGCGCTGGCGAAAGCTTCATTTACGGGGATTGGGATGGCGACGGCGTGGATAGCCTCGGCGTCGTGCGCGGTAACCAGTTCCTCCTGACCAACGGCTTTGCCGGGAATGCCACCGAGGTCTTTGCTTTCGGGAAGGCCGGTGACCGGGTGCTCGTCGGCGACTGGAACGGGGACGGTAAGGACACCGTGGCCGTGGTGCGCGGAAACACCATTTACGCGGTGGATTCCCTGCGCGGCGGCGCGGCGGACCACGTCTTCACCTTCGGGCGCCACGGGGATACCTACCTGGCCGGCGATTTCAACGGCGATGGCCGTGACGAAGTAGCGGTCCAGCGCGGCAATACCTTCTTCGTGCAGGACTCCCTGGGCGGGGCTGCCGGTGCCACCTTCTCCTTCGGCCGTGCTTCGGATATCGCCCTCGCCGGTGATACCGATGGGGACGGGAAGGACACCATCGTGGTGGTCCGCGGTAACGCCTACTACGTTGCCGGCTCCTTGAGCTCCGGGCCGGCCAGCGCGGTGTACTCCTTCGGGAAGCACACCGATACGCACCTCCTGGGTGACTGGAATGGCGACGGCGTCGATACCCCGGCCGTCCACCGGGTCCGCTAAGGATTCTGCGGAGGGTTCGCTAAGGAACTCCGCCGCGGTGCTGCTGGGCATTTCTTGCCGGTAGTGCTGTTGTGCATCGCTAGCCCGCATGCTGCCGTGCTCATGAGTGAGCCGCGCGGCGTGCGGGCTAGTTGCGCACGGGTGACTTGCTAATCACGGGCCTGTGAGCTGGGCTTGTGTATATGTGCCTGCCGGTTGGGTATGCGCGCGCGAGCTGTGTTGATTTTCGCGTGCCGGCCACATTGGAGTTATCAGCTTGGCGCGATAACATGGGAAAATGGATTTCGTGAACGATTTTGCTCCTCTTGCTCTAACCTATGACGATGTGTTGCTTGTTCCGCAACCAACTGATGTTATTCCTTCCGAAGTCGATACCTCTTCCCACCTGACCCGCAATATTGTGCTGAAAACCCCCATGGCTTCCGCGGCCATGGATACGGTCACGGAGCGCGATATGGCTGTTGCGATGGCACGCCAGGGCGGTATTGGGATTATTCACCGCAATCTCTCCCCGGAAGATCAGGCCCAGCAGGTTCGCGAGGTCAAACGTTCCGAATCCGGTATGATCACCGACCCGGTGACCGTCGCCCCGAATGCCACGATCGCCCAGCTCGATGCCCTGTGCGGGCAGTATCGGGTCTCTGGCCTTCCCGTTGTGGATGAGCAGAAGCACCTGCTCGGCATTATTACCAACCGTGATTTGCGTTTCGTTCCGGAAGATGAGTACGCCACCACCCGGGTTGAGGATGTTATGACCCGCATGCCGCTGGTGACCGCGCCCACGGGCGTGTCCCGCGCGGATGCCCGGGCACTCCTCAAGAGCCACCGAATCGAAAAACTGCCCCTTATTGATGAAGATGGGCGCCTCACCGGCCTTATCACTGTCAAGGATTTCGTCAAAACCCAGCAGTACCCCAATGCTTCCAAGGATTCCCAGGGCCGCCTCCTCGTGGGTGCGGGCGTTGGGTACTTGACCGACTCCTGGGAGCGGGCCGGGATGCTTGCTGATGCCGGTGTGGACGTGCTCGTGATTGACTCCGCGAACGGGGAAGCGAAGCTCGCCCTCGATATGATTCGCCGCCTGCGTGCCGATTCCGGTTTTGACGGCGTGGAAATCATTGGCGGCAATATCGCCACCCGCTCCGGCGCCCAGGCACTCATCGATGCCGGGGTGGACGCGGTCAAGGTCGGGGTGGGCCCCGGGTCCATCTGCACCACCCGCGTGGTGGCCGGCGTTGGCGTACCGCAGGTAACCGCTATCGTGGATGCGGCGCGCGCCTGCAAGCCGGCCGGTATCCCGCTGATCGCGGACGGCGGCCTGCACTGGTCCGGTGATATCGGCAAGGCCATCGTGGCCGGTGCCGATACCGTGATGCTCGGTTCACTCCTGGCTGGCTGCGTGGAAACCCCCGGCGAAGTCATTTTCGTGAACGGCAAGCAGTACAAGCACTTCCGCGGAATGGGCTCCCTGGGCGCGATGAGCTCGCGCGGCAAGAAGTCCTACTCCAAGGACCGCTACTTCCAGGCCGATGTCACCTCCGATGCCAAGCTCATTCCGGAAGGCATCGAAGGCCAGATTCCCTTCCGCGGCCCGCTGGCCTCCGTGCTCTACGAACTGGTGGGCGGCCTGGGCCAGACCATGTTCTACTCGGGTGCCTCCACCATCGCCGAGCTCAAGGAAAAGGGCCGCATGGTCCGCATGACCGGCGCCGGCCTCAAGGAATCGCATCCCCACGACGTGGAAATGACCGTGGAAGCCCCGAATTACTCCGGGCTCAAGTCCTAAATATTCCTATTCATAACCTCCTTTAGCTCGCTGCCGTGAGCGGTAGGGCCGGGGTGGTGGCGAGGGCCGGGAACGTAAGAGTGCGTTCCCGGCCTTTCGTATGTACCGCAAAGTACGACGCCGCAGCCCGGCTCCCGCGTGGCCGAGTTGATGCGCGTAGCACGATCATGAGCGGCTGGACTATGCGGGCTCCGGCTGGGTTCGCCCAGCCGGACCAGCAACGCGACCAGTGAGCACTATGCGCGCGGAACGGGCCAGCCTTCCTTGGGACCATCCGAGCGGCCTACTTTGCGCAAAAACTCTTGGAATTCGCGTTCTGCTGCGATCTGAATATCCACGATTTCCCGCAGTTCCTTTTCCCGCAGCTGGGGGAATCTCTCCAACATGGCCCCGAGTACCCGCAGCGTGGCCACCACATCGGCTTCCGCATTGTGGAAAGAATCATCCTGGAATACCCCGTAGTGCATAACGAGGTTTTCCAAGCGCCGCTTCCCCTTCCGGTAGCGATCCACCCCGCGATCCAATAGATAGGGATCAATAACCGGGAAAATCTCACCACCCAAACGCTGGCTGAGGGTGGGCATCCCGTGGCGGGCCAGCTCACTTTCGAGCAGGGTGAAATCATAAGAGGCATTAAAAGCCACCACCGGCTGGCCCGCCGCGAGTTGCGCACCCAAAATATCCGCGATCTCACCGAGCACTTCCGCGATGGGGCGGCCCTCCGTGCGGGCCTGCTCCGTAGTAATGCCATGCACCTGGCTGGCCGCTTCCGGAATATCCACCCCGGGATCCGCCAGCCAATACCGCCGCGAGGTTCCCTCACTATCCACCCGCACGAGCGAACAAGTGACGAGGCGATCACGCCGGGGATCCACCCCGGTTGTTTCTGTATCAAAGCCGATAAGCGGCAGCGTGGTCCACACGGTTCCCATCCTTTCCGCGGCCCGCGCCGCGCTTCTGTGCTGGTGCTTCGTAGTCTAATCCGCCCCTACGACACAAAAACGTACCTGTTTCTATCTGCGGCTACGTCCGCGGCGTAAGGGTATCCAATGTTTCAACGCGGCGACACCGATGAGCAGCAAGCTGGAGAAGAGCAGTACGAGAAGCCCGGTTCCGGGTGGAAGCATATTCCCGGAATCGTCACCCTTGAGGATACTGATACCGGCAATTCCGGGAAGGTACTTTCCTACCTCGGGAAGGAGGGTCTGGACAAGAGGAGCGATAATCGCCACAATCGTGAGCAGAACGGCCACGCTGGAATATCGGGATCGGAAAATAAGGCAGATACTCACGCAGAATATGCACAGGGTGGCAAGATACACGAGTACCGCACCTACCGAAGGTAGCGAGGCTAACAACAGCTCGCGATACTCTGCGGCACTTAGAGTTGAGGCATCTATACCGCGCGGTGCCAGAAATCTGTACATCACCACGGCGCCAATGGCCTGACCCAATCCCCACAAACACACAGTCACGCCACTGCATATGGCTCGGGCGAGCAGGGTCAGTGGTGTGGCGGGGAGAACCAAGGTAGTGATATCGCGGTAACGCGGTTGATCATCGAAATTTAGCAACACGCACGGTAGGACAGCCGCAATGGGCTGCGCAAAAACAATGCTGACCGCGATAGCGGTAGATAAACCTGCACAACCAGCGGGAAGTTCGCCGGCGCGGGGGAGTAGTTGCAGGGCGGTCATCATGTTCCCGGCAACGACACACAGCCCGAGAACGACACCGATTCGTACCTGCGAAGCCACCTGAATGAGCGCACCGCGCAGGTGCCAGATCGCCCTATCGCGGGCACGCAAAGAGCTAATCATGCCGCGGCCTTACGGCGTTCGGACCAGAAAAACCCGAGTGTAATGACAATCATCCACGCGAGCAGAACGAAGATATTTGTGCTCCAATGCGCGGCTACATCCGCAGCAAGTTCTGGTGACATAGCCGAATTGGTGAGCATATCACCCTGCAAAATCAGGCCGTAAGCGGCCAGGTCCGGACTCCAACGGGCGAGGGGCGTTACCCGAGATAAAAGGAACGACAGTGGAACAACTGACTGATTGAGCAGGAGGAAGAGAAGAGGGATCGTCCCGGATTGGAATACCGAGGTGAGGAAGGAGGCTAACCAGCACAGTACACTCCAGTAGATGAGGAGACCACATAACGCTTGTACATTGAAGCTGCTCCACTGGAAGGCACCCACGCCAAAGCCGACAAACAGGGCAAGGCTGAGGTACATGACGACAAAGAAGAAACCTACCAGTAGATGAGCAGCCGCCCAGGCGAAACGACGTGGCACCGCTACCGCGATGAGAGTTCGGGTGGAAGCGTGGTGGGGCTCCAGGGGAACCAAGTTTTCGGAGATGGATCCCACCCCGGAAATAATGGGGGCAAGGGAGAGCATAAGGAGCGCCTGCAAGAATAGAGAATAATCGGCGTGCCAGAGTTTCCCGTCGCTGTACTGTACGAATAAGAACAATGCTGCAGGCAGGAAACATGCCAAAAATGCGATTCGGACAGATCGTGAGGTCCACCAGAGTACCCATTGTGCGCGCACTAACCGCGAAAATGACCTAAGCATCTGTGTCTCCTTCGTGGTTCGCGGCTCCGGTAGCTTTTTCGGTTGTATTCGGGTGGGACGGCCATCGGCCGAATGGCAGGTTGCCGTGAGCCAACGTGGCTGCGCCGTCGTACACCACGCTGCCCTGTTCCAGGACCACCAGACGATCACAGGTATCGGCAAGGAAATCCAACAGATGACTGGAGAGCACAACCGTTTTTCCCTCACGCCGCCACATTACAATCAGCTGCGCCAGTAACTCGATTCCTTGCGGGTCAAGACCATTGGAAGGTTCGTCTAGTAGCAGCACAGGAGGGTCGCCGAGAAGCGCGGCCGCTAAACCGAGACGTTGATTCATGCCCAGAGAGAGCTTTCCGGCTTTTCGAGTGGCCACGTGATCCAAACCAACCGTATGCAGTACCTCGTCAATGCGCTGGCTCGCGAAGTGATGGGTCGCTGCGATCCATGCCAGATGCTGGCGCACAGTACGCGAGCGAGTTGCCCCCGAACCACCCAGGAGGGTTCCCACGTAGCGAAGCGGGTAGTCCAGTCGTCGGTAGGGATGCCCAAAGATGAGAGCTTGTCCATGGGTGGGTGGTTCCAGGCCAACTAAGAGACGTATGAGTGTGGATTTTCCGCAACCGTTATGGCCAGCTAAACCCACGATCTGGCCGGGAGGGAAACTCAGCGTTAGATTATGGAGCGCACTTTGACCACGATAAATTTTGGATAAATCCTTGGTTTCTATGGGAAGTGTTGTCATGCTTCTATGCTGGCGACTCATCATGCGGAACACATCGGCCTCGTGTTCGATACTCGCGGCCCTAGCTCAGCCTGGGTTCCGAGGGAAAAATCAGCCCGCGGGCCGATGGAATGGGAGCGCTGCACGGGTAGCATATGCGCTATGTGCGCTACCACCTCTCCATCGCGTCCCGCGTCCATTCGCGTGACCGCCGGTCACACGGCGCAGAAGAAGGAAAACCGCTGGGGAGTGCTGGGCAGGGCGGTGCTACCACTGCTTGTTCTGGGACTTATGGTCTTTGTGGCAGTCCCGGAAAAATACGAAATCTGGTGGCGTCTAGCGATATTTGCGCTCTGCGGGGCGCTGCTGGGGTGGTGGTATTGGCAGTGGCTTGTGCAAAGAAAACGCAATAGTGAGTTACAAGCACAGGCGGAAACTGAAAAAATCCTATCGGGAGATCGCTTAGCCCTCGCCGCGGAGCTGCACGATATAGTTTCCGACGGCTTGGGATTACAGCACTTGCGACTCACCCGGGCTCTCGAAGAAGTGACTGATCCGGTAGCACTGGCAGCGTTGAGCGATATTCGGGACTCTAATAAACAAACTATCGCTCAGATGCGTACTGTTCTTGACCGATTGCAGGGCCGCGATATTAGCCCTCCCGGGATGCCGGATCTAGAACAAATTTTTGCGGCAGCGCAACGGCACGGTATGGAACTCAGGGGCACTGCCGAAGTACTCGCAACTATCCAAAGGCTAAATCCGCAACTGCGCAAGCTCTTCATCGCAACCTGCAGGGAAGGACTAGCGAATACCGCCCGCCATGCCGGACCCACCACCGTCACCTTCCAGATTGAAGAAAAAGGCACAGGCGTGAGCCTCGAACTAGTAGATCAGGGACCGGCACCGGACTGGCAGCCCATCATGGGCTCCGGTATTGGCTTGGATCACCTTCGGCAACGCGCCGCCGAATGCGGCTATGTCGTGGGCGCCGGGCCAGTGGGCGCCGGGTGGAAACTATGCATGTACCCCGAGTGAGAACGGTAATACCCGGTATGTATGAGGAGGTAGCACATGATGATTCGGATTGCGATTGCAGATGATCAGGGACTACTTCGGGAAAGCCTCGCGGTTCTCCTCGAGCAGCAGGAGGACTTTCGCGTGGTGGGCAGCGCCGGAGACGGCGTGGAAGCCTGTCGTATGGTGCGTGAGACGGATATTGACGTTCTGCTGCTGGATATTCGCATGCCTCTGATGGACGGACTGGACGTACTCAAGGAGCTGAAACGGAATGGCTTCCCTGGGCGCATTGTCATGCTGACCATGTATCAGGATGACCTGTATCTGCGAAAGGCCTTGAGCCTGGGCGCTGACGGGTACCTTCTCAAAGATAGCGAATCCGAGACGATTATCTCGACAATCCGCCAGGTATCGGTGGGAAACAGAGTGCTCGACCGCCAGGTTCTGGACCACGTAGTACAGGGTTACCTCCACGAAAGGGGCCGGTCACCTGGTGAGGTACCTGAATTACAGAATTTGACCGCACGGGAACTAGAAGTCTTGACCCTCATCGGTAGCGGTTTAACTAACCTAGAAATTCGGGGGCAACTCTGTATTTCGGAAGGTACTCTCAAAAGCCACATCAACGCAATACTGCGCAAGACGGGCGCTCGCGACCGCTCGGCGGCCATCGTCCTGGCCTTCCGAGCCGGATTGGTGACATTTAGCTAAGACGGATTATTCGCACCGAACTGAGGAAGCTTTCCGCCCCGCATTTCCAGGGCTGTTTCAGCTTAAGTTACTCTAATAGGCAGGTGGCGAATCAGCTCTGAGCTGCCCGGCAGGAAGGAACACAATGCAGTTCGCGGTGTTATCCGAGAATGACTATAACGACTACATGACCACGCAACGGTGTTTCATTTCCCAAACGGTGAGCTACGGGCGAGTCCGGGCAGCCGAAGGCTACCGGGTGGAATACGTGGGCGTGCGTGATGCCGCCGGCGCGATTTGCGGGGCCGGCCTCGTCATGTACCAGCCCTGGAAGAAGATCTTCGCCCGGGCTTCCCTCGCCTACGGGCCCACCCTGGATTGGAGCCGCAGCGAGGTTGTTTCCGCTTTCTTCAGCGGGCTCAACCGGCATTTCGCTTCCCAGCCGCGCCTGCTCACCGCCCGGATTAACCCGATTCTGGCGCGGCGCTGGTACACGGATATTACGCCGCTCAAGGACAATCCGGTGGCCGGCGCGGTGTCCGAGGCCCTGGAACGCGATGGTTGGCGCCACCTTCCTTATGAATTCGGGGAGCGCGCCGATATCCAGCTGCGTTGGATTTACACCAAGACGATCTCCGGGATGAACTTCGAAGAAGCCAAAGCAACTCTTGCCAAGGGGCTGCGTCGTCGTTTCAATAACGAAAACCGCTACGGGGTGCAGACCCGTTTCCTCGGGCCCGAAGATTTCGATGTATTCGTGCAGCTCTACGCGAGCACCCGGGATCGCACCGACGGCATGCCCGCGCTTTCGGCTTCCGCGGTGCGTTTCTACCGCGATCTCATGGCGGACATGGGTCCCGAACGCGCGCTGCTCGCGGTGGCCTATGTGTCCCCGCGCCGCTACCTCGACCAGATCGCGGCCGAACGCGCGGAAGTACACGAGCGGATCGAGGTACTACGCGGGCGTAAAGAAACGAAAGCGCGGGAGCGCGAACTTGAGCAGGCAGCCCAGCGCCTGGAGGTGCTCGACGGCCAGGAAGAGATGGCACGCGAAACTCTGGCCGAGCGCGGCGACGCGGAGATTCCCTTCAACGCGGCGCTCGGATTCCGGGTCGGTTCCGAACTGATTTTGCTGCTCGGCGGGATGGATAAAACGCTATCCGCCTACGCGCGGGATTATCCGGTTGAGCGCGCCATGTTCAAATACGCCTGCGATGAGGGCCTGGATACCTACAATACGTTCGGGATTTCCGGGGACTTTTCCGAGGACGCGGCCGATGCCAATATTCTCGCTTTCAAGCGCTGGCTCAACGGGCAGGTGGAAGAATTTGTGGGCACCTACGAAAAGACGTTCGCGCCGCGTTTCCTCGCCCGCGCGCTGGGTGCGGAAACGCGGTAGCGGCGTAACGCGGTAAGTGCGTGATGCGGTAGGAGTGTAACGCGGTAAGCGCGTGATGCGGTGGAGTGCAACGCAGGAGCCGGGTGAATCGGGGCTGCGGCCCCGCGCTTCGCTGTCTTAACCGCGCGGATGTGCACCGCGGCCCGGCCGCTCGCCTTTCTTTGCCGGTAAAGTGGAGGGCGTGAGCGAAATCGAGATTGGGCGCGGCAAACGCGCGCGGATGACCTATACCCTGGACGACGTCGCCATCGTGCCCACCCGGCGCACCCGGGACGTTCGCGAAGTCTCCACTGCCTGGCAGCTGGACGCCTACCACCTCGATATTCCGGTGCTCAGCGCCCCCATGGATTCGGTGGCTTCCCCGGATATGATGATCCGCCTGGGGCGGGCCGGGGGATTGGGCGTGGCGGACCTTGAGGGCCTGTGGACCCGCTACGAGGATCCCACCCCGCTGTACGAAGAAATTGCCGCGCTGCCGCCCGAATCCGCTACCGCGCGCCTCCAGCAGATCTACGCCGAGCGCTCCATCGATACCGGCTTGGTGCGCTACCGGGTGGCGCAACTGCGGGCCGCCGGGATCACCGTAGCCGGGGCCTGTTCGCCGGGCCACGCCAAAGAAATTGTGCCGCCTGCCGCCGATGCCGGCCTGGACCTCCTGGTCATCCGCGGCACCACGGTGAGCGCCGAGCATGTGTCCACCACCCGCGAACCGCTCAACCTGCGCGGCCTTATTTACGATCTTGATATTCCGGTGCTGGTGGGTGGCGCGGTCACCTACCAGAGCGCGCTGCACCTCATGCGTACCGGCGCGGCCGGGGTGCTGGCCGGTTACGGGGGAGGGGCCGCTTCTGCGACGTTACGTACCGTGGGGATCGCTGCCCCGATGGCGACGACGATAGCCGATATCGCGGCCGCCCGCCGGGACTACCTCGATGAATCGGGCGGGCGCTACGTCCATGTGATCGCGGACGGCTCGGTGGGCAGCTCCGGGGATCTCATTAAAGCCCTGGCCTGCGGGGCGGACGGCGTGATGCTCGGAACTATCCTGGCGCGGGCCAGCGAAGCACCCGGGCGCGGCTGGCACTGGGGTCCGGAAGCCCGCCACCCGCGCCTCCCGCGCGGGGAACGTGTCTATGTGGGAACCGCCGGCACGCTGGAAGAAATCCTGGTGGGGCCCACCTCGAGCGCCCGCGGGCATACCAATATTATGGGGGCACTGCGCCACGCCATGGCCGCTAATGGCTACTCAGATTGCAAGGAATTCCAGCGCGCCCAGCTGGTGGTCACCCGGCGCTAGGCGCGCTTCTCGCAGCAATGGCGCTACTCACCACGCGGCCGCGCGCGCCTGTGCTCCGCCTTTACTGCGCGTGATACCGATACACGTTGGTATCACGCGCTTCGAAACCGCAGCGCCGGTAGAGCCGGTTGGCGGCTTCCCGGCTGGGCCGCGAAGTCAAATCCACCGATTTCACGCCGAGCTGGGCAGCGTGCGCCAGGGCGGCTTCCACGAGTTGCTGGCCGGCGCCGTGGCCGCGGGCGGCGTCGTCGACCACTACGTCTTCAATCCAGGCCCGCGTGCCGGTGGGAATCTGGAAGGTGACGAGGGTGAGCATCCCGAGGATCGGGGCACCTTCCTCCACCCGGTACACCAATTGGTACACCCCGGGCTGGGCGAGCAATTCCTCCGCAGCACCGCGCGAAAGCGGCGCGCTGCTTGAGGAGAGCTGGGGGATGAGGCGCTGGCAGGCCGCCAGGAAATCCTCGGTCACATTTTCTTGCAGGGAAATCATGCGTCCTCCGTGGGGATATCGGGGATATTCTCCAGATCGGCCAGCCACACCCGGCTGGTGGCATCGGAAGGCATACGCCAATCCCCGCGCGGGGAAAGCGAGCCACCCGAAAGGATCTTCGGGCCGTTGGGGAGAGTGGAACGTTTGAATTGCTGGGAGAAGAACCGGCGGTAGAACAGCTCCATCCACGTCTTGATCTCCGCCAGGCTATAGGCGTGGCGGGCATCCCCCTCAATGCCTTCCGGCCAGAAGCCGCGGGAAGCATCCCCCCAGGCTTCCCGGGCCAGGAAAGCAATTTTCGAGGGCAGGAAGCCGTAGCGCAAGGCGAAGTACAGGGTGAAATCCTGGAGTTCGTAGGGGCCGATTTTTTCCTGGGTGGATTGCAAGGCCCCGCCGGCATCCGCGGGAACCAGCTCCGGGGAAATCTCCGTATGGAGAATATCGATAAGAGATTGCGCCGCCGCGCCGGCTAGGAAGTCCTGGCGAGCCATCCACCGCAGCACATGCTGCATAAAGGTTTTCGGCATCCCGGCATTCACGTTGTAGTGACTCATATGGTCACCCACCCCGAAGGTGCACCACCCGAGGGCAAGCTCCGAAAGATCCCCGGTGCCCAGCACAATACCGCCGTGGAAACCGGCCAGCCGGAACAGGTAATCAGTGCGCAGCCCGGCCTGCACATTCTCAAAAGTGAGATCATAAACTGGCTCGCCAGCCGCGAAGGGATGGCCCATATCGGCCAGCATTTGCCGGGCCGCCGGGCGAATATCAATCTCCTCCAGCGGAACACCCAGGGCTTCGCATAGCGCATAGGCATTGTTCTTGGTGTGCTGGGAGGTGGCGAAACCGGGCAGAGTATAGGCAAGGATATCCGTGCGCGGGCGCTCCAGAAGATCCATGGCCCGGCAGGCCACCAGCAGGGCGTGCGTGGAATCGAGCCCGCCGGATACCCCGATAATCACCTTGGCGGAGCCGGTGGCCCGCAGCCGGGTAATGAGCGCGTACACCTGGATGGAGAAAGCTTCGAAGCAATCGCGATCCGGATTGCGTTCGCTGCCGCCCATGAAGGGGAATCGCACCACTTCGCGGTGCAGGCGCTGCTCCGCGGTACCAAGCGCGCTCATATCCGGAATGCCGGCGGTGAAATGAATGGTGCGGAAAGAATCCGTGCCCGGGTTGGTATACGCATCGCGCTCGGTGCCCTGGGTGAGCGCATTGTCATTAAAGGAGCCGTTGCGCTGGCGTTCCTGGCGGATACGATCCAAGTCAATATCACCCAGGGTGGCGCTGTGGCCGGCCGAAAAACGCTGCCCGGCCGCGATTTTCTCCCCGCATTCGTAAATGACGGTTTGGCCATCCCAGGCCAGATCCGTGGAGGATTCCCATTCGCCATTCGCCGCGTAGATATAGGCCGCCGCGCAGCGCGCCGAAGCCCCGCGGATCAGCAGATCGCGGTCATCTTCACGGCCCACCGTAACCGGGGAACCGGATAGATTGACGAGCACCTGCGCCCCGGCCAGGGCCGCGCGCGCCGAGGGCGGGATAGGAACCCACATGTCCTCACAGATCTCCACGTGGAAATCAAAACCGGGAATATCACTAGCGGAGAAAATCAGATCCGGCCCGAAGGGAACGGTATCCCGCCCCAGGGTATAGGCCCAGGCTTCTTCGGTGTGGGCGAATTCGGCCCGCTGCTCCTCGCTAAGCCCGGTGCTCCACGGCGCATCCGTGCGCACCCCGGGCAGCTCGATATCCGCATTGCGCAGCCCCGCCCCGGAAGCGAAATGCCGCTTTTCGTAAAACTCCCGGTAGTTGGGGATATAGGACTTGGGCACCACGCCCAGCACATTCCCGTGGTGGAGCACAACCGCGCAATTATAGAGGCGGTTGCGCCAGTGCAGCGGCGCCCCCACAATGAGGGCCGCGTCGAATTCCGCGCTGGCCGCCCGCACGGTTTCCAGGGCTTCCAGGGTGGCGCGCAGCAGCGCATCCTGGAGGAACAGATCCTCCGCGGAATACCCGGTGAGGCTCAGCTCCGGGAACACGGCCAGCACCGCACCCCGCGCGCTCACCACCCGGGCGGCCGCAATAATGGCCTGGGCGTTGCGCTGCGGATCGGCCACCACCACTTCCGGGGAGCAGGCGGCCACGCGCACGTAACCGTGACTGTAGATCGAGGAGAAATCGCTCATGGGTCTAGTCTGCCATTGCCTTCGACACGTAGGAATCGTCAAACTCAGATTCGGGCAGCCCCAGCGCCCCGCTCAGCGAATCAAAAACCCCGCGGTGGGTAATTTTCCCGCCGCTAATATTCACGCCGCTAGCGAAACCCCGATCCGCACTGGCGGCCGCGCGCCACCCCTGGGCGGCCAGGCGCACCACGTAGGGGAGTGTCGCCGTCGTCAAAGCTTCCGTGGAGGTGCGCGGAACCGCACCGGGCATATTCGCCACGCAATAGAAAATCTTGCCGTCCACGGTGAACGTGGGCTCATCGTGGGTGGTGGGATGGGAATCCTCGAAGCATCCGCCCTGGTCAATAGCAATATCAACAAGCACGCTGCCCGGGCGCATACCCTCCACCATCGCGGAGGTCACCAGCTTGGGGGTGGACGAACCCGGCACCAGCACCGTGCCGATCACCAAATCGGCATCCGCCACCTGCTCCTCGATGGTCTGCGCGGTGGAGGCGAGGGTGGTGAGCATCCCGGCGTGGCGCATTTCCAGCTGGGCGAGCCGCTCAATATTAATATCCAGAATCGTCACGTTCGCGCCCATGCCGGCGGCCATCACCGCGGCGGATTCCCCGGCAATGCCCGCGCCGATCACGGTGACTTTGCCTTTGCGGGTCCCGGCCACTCCGCCAATGAGAATCCCGGCCCCGCCCTGCGCGTCGAGGAGGTAATGCGAGCCCACGATGGGGGCGAGTTTCCCGGCCACCCGGCTCATGGGCGCGAGCAGCGGCAGCGCTTTCCGTTCCCGCACGGTTTCATAGGCGATGGCGGTAGTGCCGGCATCCAGGAGCGCGCGGGCCAGTTTCGGCTGGGAAGCCAGGTGCAAATAGGTGAAAAGCACCAGGTCCTCGCGCAAATACCCGTATTCTTCCGCTTCGGGTTCCTTGACTTTGAGAACCGCATCGGCGCCCCACACCTCGGCCGCGTCCGGGCAGATACGGGCCCCGGCGGCGGCGTAGGCGGCGTCGGCGCATCCGGAGGCTGCCCCGGCCCCGGCCTGCACCAGGACGGTATGCCCGGCCGCGGCCAGTTCGCGCGCACCGGCCGGGGTGAGCGCGACCCGGTATTCGTTATTCTTCAATTCTGTGGGAACGCCAATAATCATGTGCATAGTCTACGGCGCGCGTGCGCGCTGCTCCTAGGTAGGAACGACGACGGCGCTGCGGGGCGCGCCACCGCGCGCCCCGCAGCACGGTCCCGCTCCCAGTTAGAGCCGCAGCAGATGCAAGCGCCCGGTGGACCGCCGCGCCAGTGCCCAGGCGATCACCGCGCAGGTGCCGAAAATCAGAATGAAACCAATCATCGCCATAAAGGCCCTATTAGCGGTGAAGAATTCCGAGAGACCGGTGGAATCTCCGACTCGCCCAACCCAATGCGCGAAATCCGTGCCGGTGCGGGCGGCCCAGGCGTAGAAGCTTTCCCAATGGGGAATCCAGAGCCGGTAGATAAATCCGGCCAGCCCGGTGATACCAAGGAGGTAGCCCACCAGGGAGAGTCCGGCGAAGAAGGCGATGACCACGGCAGCGGCCCGCAGCACTGTGCTCAGCGACCAGCGCAGGAAGAAGGTGGTGAGGAGCACGGTAGTGAAGAAAAATGCGAGAAGGCCGGGCCACATGGGAATGAGTGTGAACCACACGCTGCCCGATTCCATCGCGTTACCGTTCGTAGCACCATCGAGAAGCCTGGAGCCATTCGAACTGGGTATAAAGGCCAGCGTGATAAGGAGGAGTACTGCGGTGACCACCAGGTATTCAGCGCTCATCCGCATGGCAGCCCGGGCCAGGGCGTTGAAGAATTGCCGCCGCGTGGTCCCTGCTTGTAGGTGAGCTCGCATGGCAATCGTGGAGAGCATAGCTACCAGAACCATTCCCACTCCCAGGCAGACCCAGGCAAGCACGATCCAGTTAAGGAAGCCATGATCAATTCCTTCAATGGCCATATGCGGGAGATTATTGGTAGCCAAGGCCAAGGCGCTCATGACGACCAGCGCGCACACCGTGAGCAACCAGAAGCTCCGGTAGAAATAGGAGAAGAGACCGCGGTATCCAATCACCCGCCGGGCTGTGAGATCAATAGCAGAATTGATGCAGCGATACAGCTTAATCATGATCGACTCCAATCTGAGTGCGGGTGGATGCTTCCGCGGTGGCTTCCTGGGTAGCTTCCCCGGTGGCAGCCGCCGCACGGGCTAACGCGCTTCCGGCCCGGGGCGCCTGCGCGCCCAGCGGTTGTGCCAGACGGGCGCGCTGGGCGGGGGAGAGCGTCGTCGTAACTAAAACATCGGTGAGGGACGCGAGGCTATCCGTGGAATGGCGCGCGCGAACCTCATCGGCGTCCCCGGCTTCCAGCAGTTTCCCGCGGTGCAGGAACACCACGGTATCCACCAGGTTCTCCACCTCCTCGAGCAGGTGGGAGGAGAGGATGATGGTGCGGGGATGCTCGGCGAAATCGCTGAGCAAAACCCGGTAGAACAGCTCGCGCATCACCGCGTCCATCCCCAGGTGCACCTCATCGAAAATGGTGATGGGGCAGCGCGATGCCAGGCCCAGAATCGCGGAAAATGTGGAGCGCTGGCCTACGGACAGCCCGTCAATTACGCGGGTGGGATCCAGCTCGAAAAGCTCGAAGAGCTCCCGGGCGAAATCCTCATCCCAGGTGGGGCGGGCCATGCGCCACAAATCCATCGTCATGGCGAGCGGCGAACCGGAAATCACCTCCACGCGGGCCGGAATATAGGCCACCCCCGGCATGACCTCCGGGTTTTCATCCACCGGATGCCCGTCAATAAAAATGCTTCCCGCGGCGCGCCCGCGGGTGCGCCGAATCGGGAGGAGCCCGGCGATGAGCATCCCGAGCGTGGATTTGCCCGAGCCGTTGCGGCCGAAAAGGCCGGTGATGGTGTCGTGGCCGATCTCCACGCTGAGATCATCGAGGGCGCGAGCCCCGCGCCGGTAGCTGAAACTCAGGTTCTCGATGCTAATCATTGGTTCTCCTCCCAATAGGTCGAGACGAGTGCGGATATTTCCGCGCGGCTGAGCCCGAGCGCCCGGCCCGCGGCGAGTGCCGGGGCGAGGGTGTCACTCAGGTAGGTGGCGCGCCCGCGTTCGCGCAGGGCTGCCTGTGCGCCCGCGGTCACGAACATGCCGATCCCGCGGCGCTTTTCCAGGATTCCTTCCTCCACGAGGAGGGAAAAAGCTTTGTTCGCGGTGGCGGGATTAATGCGGTAGGTGGCGGCGTATTCGGTGGTAGACATGACCTTTTCTCCGGGCCCGAGTTCGCCGGAGAGAATACGACGACGCAGATCCTCGGCCAGCTGCACATAGATCGGCACCGCTGAACTGAACTCCATCACGCCTTCCCTCCTTGGTTAGTTACATAACTAATGAACCACAGAACTGACTCTGCTGCAAGTGCTATGAGGTGTGACTCACATCTCGCACGGCTCGGGGGAATTGATCTAGGCTAATGACACGTTTGGAAGGAATCCCTGTTGAAAATTGGTTTACTGGGAGCGGGCCGCGCCGGGTTGATGCACGCGCGCATTCTCGCCCACCGTGTTGATGAACTTGTTATTGCCGAACCGAAACCTGAGCGCAGTGCCGCCGTCGTTTCCGAACTGGAAGGTGAGGCTGCAACTCGCGCCCGCATCAGTGAAGCCAGCGTGGAAGCCACCCTCACGGACACCACCCTGGACGCCCTCGTTCTCACCAGCCCCACGGATGTGCACGCCGAACAGCTGCTGCGCGGCATGGAGCTGGGCATTCCCATGTTCACCGAGAAGCCGGTATCCACCTCGCTGGCTTCGACCCTGAAAGTGCGCGAGGCCGCCCGCAAGCATGGAGCCCGCATCCAGGTTGGCTTCCAGCGGCGCTTCGATACCGCCTACACCCGGGCCCGCGCGGCGGTGCGCGAAAAAAGCCTGGGCCAGCTGCGCCGCCTGAGCATGGGAACCATGGATCAGGCCCCGGCTGCCCGCGAATTCCTGGCGGCCTCGGGCGGTATTTACATCGACTGCCTCATCCACGATTTCGATATGCTGCGCTGGGTCACCGGGCGCGAAGTCACCGAGGTCATGGCGTTCGGCACCGATCTGGGCCTGGCCGATTTCCGTGATTTCGGAGATGTGTGCGAAACAGCGGCGGTGCTGCGCCTGGAAGGCGATGTGCTCGCCACCGCGCAATCCTCGCGTTTCAACGGCCACGGCTACGACGTACGCATGGAGCTGCACGGCACCGAGCAGACCCTCGCGGTCGGCTTCGATAGCAAACTGCCCGTGCGCTCCCTCGAGGATGGGGTTTCCTATCCGGAGGAGTCCGCCTGGGTGGATTTCATCGCCCGTTTCGCCGCCTGCTACGAACGTGAAATCGAGGCGTTTTTGGAGGTGGTTGCGGGCCGCGGGGAGATTCCCGCCACGGTGGACGACGCCGTCGCCTCCCTGCGCATCGCGGAAGCCGTCCGGTTATCGCAACGCGAGCACCGAGTGGTATCCCTGGCCGAAATTGAGGGCTAAAACATGGATTTGCGGCTCGACGCGAGCGCTTTCGACTACAGCTTCGTGGTGCTCTACCTGGTGCTGGTCCTCGTCATCGGCGTGGTCACCCGGCGCAAAGTCACTACCTCGGAGGATTTTTTCCTCTCCGGGCGTTCGCTGCCGGCGTGGATCTGCGCGCTGGCTTTCCTCTCCGCGAATATCGGGGCGGTAGAACTCATCGGGATGGCGGCCTCCGGCTCCCAATACGGCCTGCCCACGGTGCATTACTACTGGATCGGCGCGGTGCCGGCCATGATTTTCCTCGGGCTCATTATGATGCCCTTCTATTACGGCTCGCGGGTGCGTTCGGTTCCCGAATACCTGCGTTTGCGTTTCGACCGGCCCACCCACCTCTACCAATCGGTGATTTTCTCGGTGGCAACCATCCTGGTGGCCGGCATCAATCTTTTCGCCCTGGCGCTCCTCATTAATGTGCTCATCGGGGTGCCGCTGTGGGCCTCGATTATTATCGCGGCTGGCGTGGTGCTGGTGTATACGGTCATGGGCGGGCTCACCGCCACCATGTACAACGAGGTGCTGCAATTCCTCCTCATCGTTGCGGTGCTGACCCCGCTCACCATCGCCGGGCTGGCGCGGGTGGGCGGGCCGGCCGGGCTGGTCAGCGCCCTCAACGAAACCCAGGTGCTCGGCCCGAACGGCCTGGATGTGTGGGGCGGAACCGGACTCGGGAACACCACGAACCCGTACGGGAATTGGATCGCGCTGCTGCTGGGGATGGGCTTCGTGAATTCCTTCGGGTACTGGACCACGAATTTCACCGAGGTGCAGCGTGCGCTGTCCGCTAAAGATATGCGGTCCGCGCGCCTGACCCCGATTCTTGCGGCGATCCCGAAGATGTTCTTGCCGCTCATTATTATTGTGCCCGGGCTGATCGCCGCGGTTCTTATCCCGCAGCTGCACACGGGCGAAATCACGCATAACGAAGCCTTCCCGGCGCTTATGGGGGAGGTGCTCCCGCACGGCCTGCTGGGCATGGCGCTAGCCGGGCTGATCGCGGCCTTTATGGCCGGGATGGCGGCGAATGTTTCCTCTTTCAATACCGTGGTGACCTACGATATTTGGGAAACGTACGTGCGCCCGGGCCGCAAGGACACCTACTACATTAAAATCGGGCGGCGCCTGACGATTATCGGGGTGCTTATCGCCATCGGGGCGGCCTTTATCGCGGCGGAATTCTCCAATATTCAGGACTACACCCAGATGTTGCAGTCCATTTTCAACGCCCCGCTTTTCGCCACCTTCATTATGGGAATGTTCTGGGCGCGCATGAGCCCGCAGGCCGGGTTGTGGGGCCTGGTGGCCGGCGCGGCCGGAGCCGGGTTTATCCAGTTGGGCTACGCGAACGGGCTACTGGACTTCAATTCTTCCCAGGCGGCTTCCTTCACGGCTTCGGGTGTCGCTTTTATTGCTGATTTCATTGTGTCGGTGCTCGTTACGAAGGTCACGCGCCCCAAGCCCATCGAGGAACTCGACGGCCTGGTGTGGGGGCGCGTCAAGATGGATATTAAGGGCGCCCGGCCGGCCCCGAAACTGCACGAAGCCCGGGTGGCCGAAGCCCGTGAACGCGCCCTGACCGGCGAAAAACTCCACTGGTGGGAAGAACCGGTGCCGTTGGGTATCGCGGTGCTCGCGGTGTGCACGGTCCTCAATGTGGTGCTGTAAATGAAGGGATACGAGTCTATGAACGACGACGCAGCGCGGCGGAGCGCCGCGCCAGCTTCGGCGCCCGTGCAATCGGGCCATGCGGGTGCGGCTAGCGGCGAGTCTGCTTCGGCGCCGGCGCCCGCGCCGCACCTCCCCGAGGCGCGCCTCGGGCGGCTCTCGCTTTTCGACCTGCGCACCTGGATCGCCATCATGTTCGGGGTTTTCGGCACGATGCTGGCCGGCTACGGCCTCTTCTTCGTGACCGAGGAGGACCTGGCCAAAGCCGCGGGCATCAACCTCAACCTCTGGACCGGCCTGGCCATGATTATCGTGGCGCTCTTCTTCGCCGGCCGCAGCGCCGCCGCCCCGCAGGTGCTCTCCGAAGCGCTCGGCTCGCGCCTGCCCGATGAGGATGCGCAGCCCACCGCGCCGCGAGAGAGCTAAGATTATGTGCAAGCCTAACGCCTACGTCAGGGGACACTTATGACCATTGCGGTTGCCTACAAAATTGCCGGCGATCCACGTTCAGCGCACGTGCTGGATTCCGGTGTGGTGGATTGGAGCGGCGCGCGCCTCTCCATTAGCGACGACGACGCCGTTGCCATGCGGGCAGCGCGGGAACTCGGCGACTCCCTGGGCACCGAGGTTGTGGGCATCACCCTGGGCCCCGACTCCATCGGCACCCCGGCGCTGCGCAAAAACGCGCTGTCCAAAGGCCCGGATCGCCTGCTCGTGGTGAGTGATGATGCCACCACCAGCTGGAATTCCACCGCGGTGGGCGAAGCTCTGGCGCGGGTGGTGCAGCGCGACGGCACCATCACCGCGCTTATCACCGGCCCGGGTTCCACCGACGAAGGCTCGAAAATGGTCTCCGGCGTGATCGCCGGGGCGCTGGGCTGGCCCTCTTTCCAGGATGTTTCCGCCATTCGCACCGAAGGGGAGGACCTCCTCCTCACCCAGCACACCGGCGGGCAGCGGCGCGAGGTGCGCGTGGCCGGCCCGGTCGTCATCGCGGTCACGTCCGACGCCGCCGCCGTCAAAGTCCCGGCCATGAAAGATATCCTCGACGCCGCCAAGAAACCCGCCCAGCTCCTCACCGCCGCCGACCTCGGCGATATGGAAGGGCGCACCCTCGACCCCATCGCGCGCGCGGTTCCGCCCGTCCAGCGCCGCCTCCACCAAATCCTCGACGGCCCCGGCGCCGTGGCTGAACTCGTCGGCATTTTGGACCGGCGTGGTTTACTGCCGAACGCCGGTTCCACGGGCATTTCTGGCGACGACGCCACCCCTCACGCCGCTGGTACTTCGGGCGCGGAAGCTTCTTCCGCCACCGGTTCGGTTCCCGAGCAGGCGGTGTGGATTATTAGCTCCGGCGCTGCTATTTCGCCTTTCCTTCCGGCCCTGCGCCGCTACGACGCGGTCCATGTGATCGCCCTCGTTCCCGAGGGTGAAGCTGGGGACAGCGTGCAGCTGCCCGCGTTCCCGGATGCCACCAGCGTGCAGATTATTACGCACCCGAGCGATGTGCCGGCCGAGGCCCTGAGCGCGGCGCTCACGGAGCTCGTGGATGCCCAGCCCGGGGATATTGTGCTGGTTCCTAATGAGCCGAGCGAACGCGCGCTGGGCGGGGAGATCGCCGGCCGGCGCGGCTGGCCCATCCTCACCGATGTGCGCGAAGTCAGCGCCGAGCACGTGGTCAGTGGGCGTTTCGGGGCTATCTCCCTGGAAACCTACGCGCGCGCGGGAGTGACCTTCGTGGGCGTGATCGGTTCGCTGCCCGGTACGGCGGCTTGTGCTGGTGCTGCAGCGGGTGCTGGTGTTGCTTCGGGCTTTGGTGATGCGGCGGGTGCTGGCAGCACCCCGGTATCTGAGGTGGCGGCTCCGGCCGGCGCGATAGCGCCGGCGCGGATCACGGCAGCCGAATCGGAAGATGTGTCCGAGCGGCGCTTGGCCACCGCCACCCGGGTGGTCGGTGCCGGCCGCGGTTTCGCCGCCAAGGAAGACCTGCGGCTTTTCCACGAACTTGCCGAGGTGCTTGATGCCGCGGAAGGCGCAACCCGCCCGCTGGCCGAAGGGGATGCCTGGCTCCCGCGTGATTCCTACGTGGGGCTCTCGGGCACGGTTATCGCCCCGGATTTGTATATCGCCATCGGTATTTCCGGCCAGCCGCATCACACCGCGGGAGTCACGGATTCCGGAGTCATCGTGGTGATCAATAATGATCCCGAAGCGGAAATGTTCGAATTCTGCGATTACGGAATCGTCGGAGACCTCTACACGGTGCTTCCCGAGCTCATTACCCTCATCCGGAAGCGAGTCGCAGCCTCGGCCCCCGAAAACCGGTAGCGAATTAATGGCCCCGGCTCCGGAATGGGCGCCAACCTCAGCCCCGGATATGGGTGCCAGCCTCGGCTAGCAATCACTCCTAAATTGCCACACAGCCAAATAAGTGGGGGGGAGTAACCGGAACGGTTACTCCCCCCAACTGCGTCGTCGTACCCGAAAATAACGGGCGCCGTGCTTAGACGAGCGTCATAGCCTGCTGGGCGATAGCTAGCTCCTCATTGGTGGGAACCACGAGCACATGCACCGTGGAATCCTCCGTGGAGATCTCCCGCGCGTTCTTCGAGCGCGTGGCGTTCTTCTCGGCGTCGTACTTGACACCGAAGGGAGCCAGGCGGTCCAGGACTTCCTTGCGGATGATATCGTCATTCTCACCCACACCGGCGGTGAAGGTCAGGGCATCCAGGCCGCCAAGAATCGCGGTGTAGGAGCCGATGTACTTGACGATGCGATGAACGTAAATATCCACCGCTTCCTTCGCGTTCTCATCACCCTTCTCCACCATGGCGTGCACATCGCGCAGATCGGAAGAGCCGGTCAGACCGGCCATACCGGACTGGCGGTTGAAGAGCTTATCGATCTCATCAATGGACATCTTCGCCTGGCGAGCCAGGTGGAAGACGGCAGCCGGATCAATATCGCCGGTGCGCCCACCCATAACGAGGCCCTCCAGCGGGGTCAGGCCCATGGAGGTCTCCACCGCGCGGCCCGAATCCACCGCGGATACCGAGGCGCCGTTACCGATATGCAGCACGATCTGCTTGAGATCATCGCGGCCCAGGATCTTCGCTACCTCGCCAGAAACATACTGGTGCGAGGTACCGTGCGCGCCGTAACGGCGGATCTCATACTTATCGGCAATCTCGCGGTTGAGGCCGTAACGCGCTGCCTCTTCCGGAAGGCTCTGGAAGAACGCAGTATCGAAAACAGCCACGTGCGGGACATTTGGCAGCAGGCGCTGCGCCACCTTGATGCCCTCCAGGGCCGGCGGGTTGTGCAGCGGGCCGAGCGGCTGGAGCTCTTCGATCTTCTGGCGCACCGCATCGGTAATAAGAGCCGGGCCATCGAAGTACTTACCACCCTGGACCACGCGATGCCCGACGGCGCGAATGGAGCCATCATGCAGGGACGGGCCGGCGGCGTCGAAGAACTCGAGCACCTTCTCCATACCGACTTCGTGGTTGGGAATGGGGCCTTCCCATTCGCGCACGTCCTCGCCGTGTTCGTGCTTGACGTGGCCGGAGGGCAGACCGATCTGCTCCACGAGGCCCGAGGCGAGTTCCTCACCCGATTCGGGGTCCACGACCTTGTACTTGATCGAGGAGGAGCCGGAATTAATTACGAGAACGGACAAAATGATCTCCTTGTGTCTGTGACCGGGTGGAGGCCCACCCCTATAACTTCAGTGTAATGCCGGATACGGGTTGTTCCGGCTCATGCCTGCGGATTCCTGCGAATTGCAGGTTATTTCCGGTTGCTGCTGGTTATTCCTGCGCCTGGATCGCGGTAATCGCCACGGTATTGACGATATCCTCCACGAGCGCGCCGCGGGAAAGATCATTCACCGGTTTATTCAGGCCCTGGAGCACCGGGCCCACGGCCACCGCGCCCGAAGAACGCTGCACAGCCTTGTAGCCGATATTGCCGGCATTCAAGTTCGGGAAAACGAAAACCGTGGCGCGGCCGGCCACCGGGGAATCCGGCAGCTTCTTCTTCGCGGCCGCGGCATCCACCGAAGCGTCATACTGGAGCGGGCCGTCAATGAGCACGCCCTCGGGTGCCAGGCTCTTCGCGAGCTCCGTGGCTTCGCGCACCGCATCCACATCCGGGCCCTTCCCGGAGGTACCCGAAGAGTAGGAAAGCATGGCCACGCGCGGCTCAATACCGAATTGCTGGGCGGTGCGGGCCGAATCAATGGCGATACCGGCCAGCTCTTCCGGGGTGGGATTGGTATTGACCGCGCAATCGGCGTACACGTAGACGCGATCATCCATGAGCATGAGGAAGGCACCGGAAACCGTCTTCGTGCCGGGCTTCATCTTGATGGTCTGGAAGGAGGGAACAATGGTATTCGCGGTGGTGTGGTTCGCACCCGAAACCATGCCGTCAGCATCGCCCATGTAGACCATCATGGTGCCGTAGTAGGAAGGATCCTTCATCTTTTCCACGGCCTGCTCGTACGTCACGCCCTTCTTAGCGCGCAACTCGGCGAACTTCTCCGCGTAGCGGCGCACGCGCTCCGGATCATCAATCGAAATAATTTCCGCACCGGAGACATCCACCCCGAGCTCAGCGGCGCGAGCGAGGACCTCATCTTTTTCCCCAACCAGGGTAATATCCGCGATATCGCGGGCAAGAATCTGGGAGGTGGCCAGCAGAATGCGATCATCTTCGGCTTCCGGCATGACAATGCGCTTCTTTGCCTTGCGGGCCCGGGCCGCCAGGGAAGCCTGGAAGGACAGCGGGGTAATAACCGAGGATTCTTCTTCCATCGCGGCAATGAGGGTGGCCCGATCCTTATCGGTGAAGGAACGCGCCTCGCCATCGGGTAGATAAATAGTAGGAATGCCCAGGTCACGCATGGTGGCGGGGACGCTCTCATCAGCGTCAATAACAATGAGGGCGCTCAGGGTGCCGTACCGATCCGTGATTTCCTTCGCGGAAAGCTGGGCAACAACTTCCACCTGCGCGGCGCTGCGCTGCGCTGCCGATACGGCAACAATGCCGGTGGTTCCCAGGTTGGCGATGGTGCGGCCGGTACGCGAAAGCATCCCGGGATTAATGGGATCCCCATCCAGAATGCCCAGGATGAGCACCGCATCGAAATTCTGGGCGTAATCGGTGTAGCGGTTCACCAGCTGGGTCATGGCCTCGTCTTCATCAGCCACGTAGGCCTGCCGGCTCGAACCCCAAGCAATATCGCGATCCTCGCCGCGGCCAACCTGGTCGAGCAGCTGAAGGAAGGCGGAGTCATTTTCGATATTTCCGTTGGTGAACGCCCGGAACACCCCGACGTTCTTGTAAGTGGAGGTGAGTACATCAACGTAGGCGCTGGCCACCGCCTGGGTGCCCGCATTGCCTTCTACCGCGGTGAAATATACGCTGTAGGTCACTTTCTTATCCTTCCGGCCCGTGAGGACCCTTGAAAAAATAGGCGTATCCACGCCGGGATATCCCTTCAAATAATCTCACATCTTGCGAGCTGATGTGCATGCCCAGCTCAGGTCCACGCGGGCGGGTGGGCGTCGTCGTTCCTATCCGGTGACGAAGGTCCTAGAAACCTTCCGGGCGCGGGCCGGCTCCCAGTAGGCGCCGGCGCGTTTTAATCACTAGAATGAACAGCGTGAATACCAGCGATAATTCCCCGGTTCTTGTTGTCGATTTTGGTGCGCAGTACGCTCAGCTCATTGCGCGGCGCGTTCGTGAAGCACACGTTTATTCAGAAATTGTTCCGCACACCATGTCCGCCGCGGATATGCTGGCGAAAAAGCCCGCGGCCATTATTCTTTCCGGCGGCCCGGCATCCGTGTACGCGGAAGGCGCGCCCGCAATCGATAAGGACATTTTTGAGGCCGGGGTGCCTATCCTCGGTATCTGCTACGGCTTCCAAGCCATGGCCCAGGCCCTGGGCGGGCGCGTGGGGCGCACTGGAACCCGCGAATACGGGCGCACCGAAGCCCGCACCGCCGGCGATTCCTGCCTTTTCGCCGGTCTGGAAGATAAGCAAATCGTGTGGATGAGCCACGGGGATGCCGTGAGCGAAGCCCCGGAAGGCTTCACCGTCACCGCCGCCACCGATGAAACCCCGGTGGCCGCTTTTGAAGACCGCAAGCGCCGGCTCTTCGGCGTGCAATGGCACCCGGAAGTGCTCCATTCCCAGCGTGGCCAGGCCGCCCTGGAAAACTTCCTCTACGAAGGCGCGGGAATCAGCCCGAACTGGACTCCGTCCTCCATTATTGATGAGCAAGTGGCTCAGATTCGCGAACGGGTCGGCTCCGCGCAGGTGATCTGCGCGCTCTCGGGCGGGGTGGATTCCTCCGTTGCCGCGGCGCTTGTGCACAAAGCTATTGGTGACCAGCTCACCTGCTTCTTTATTGATCACGGGCTGCTGCGCGCCGGCGAACGTGAGCAGGTGGAACGCGATTACGCGGAAAGCACCGGCATTCGCATCTTCACCATTGATGAATCCCAGCGTTTCCTTTCCGCGCTGGCCGGCGTGCGCGATCCGGAAACGAAGCGCAAGATTATCGGGCGCGAATTTATCCGCTCCTTCGAAAGCGCGCAGCGCCAGCTGGTCGATAAGCTCGGCGGCGGGGAAGATGTGAAATTCCTCGTGCAGGGTACGCTCTACCCGGACGTGGTGGAATCCGGCGGGGGAGAAGGCGCCTCCAATATTAAGAGCCACCACAATGTAGGCGGCCTGCCCGAAGATATGAATTTCGAGCTCATCGAACCCCTGCGCAGCCTCTTCAAGGATGAGGTGCGTGCTATCGGGCGCGAACTGGGCGTGCCGGAGAAAATCGTGGCCCGCCAGCCCTTCCCGGGGCCGGGCCTGGCGATCCGCGTGATCGGTGAAGTCACCGAAGATAACCTGCGTATCCTGCGCGAAGCCGATGCTATTGCCCGTGAAGAACTCACCGCGGCCGGGCTGGACGCCGAAATTTGGCAGTGCCCGGTGGTGCTGCTGGCTGAAGTGCATTCCGTGGGCGTGCAGGGTGACCACCGCACCTACGGGCATCCCATCGTGCTGCGCCCGGTTTCTTCCGAGGACGCGATGACGGCCGATTGGGCTCGGGTTCCCTACGATGTGCTCGCCCATATTTCCAACCGCATTACGAACTCCGTTGCGGAAGTTAATCGCGTGGTTCTGGACGTCACCTCCAAGCCGCCGGCAACAATTGAATGGGAGTAACGCTCGCAGTTAAAAAGTGATTCCTCACACATGTGAGAGGGGGAACGACGTGAAGTCGCGTGTCGGCGCGCCCGCCGGGGGCGTCGCGGGAATGTGCGCCGCTCATCTCACGTGTCTGGGAATGTTTTTTCGCGCAAGCGCGTTAGGATAAATGTAGGCGCGGACAGCGAGTGATATACGCCCGCCGCCCGTGCCGGACAATACAATCGAGAGTCGCTTGTGCCTGACCGATTGATACGGACAACAGGTAAAAGAATCAGGACTTGTTACCTCGGTGCCGTAGCGATTCACGCGAAGGTGTGGATACGGTGCGGACGCAAGCGTGCGGCAATTTCTTACGGAACATCTGTTCCGCTTGTAAATTGCTTTATGCTTGGATAATAACGGGTACTGACACGACACAAGGAGAGTTAGACGCACATGGAGCGCACTGCTACCGATACCCCAACAGAGGAAGCCTGGGCGGGTTTCACGTCCGGCACCTGGAATGAAGCTATTGACGTTCGTGACTTCATCCAGAAGAACTACACCCCCTACGAAGGGGATGCTTCGTTCCTGGCCGGCCCGACGGAGAAGACCACCCGGCTGTGGGAGTCTCTTGAGGAAAATTACCTCTCCGAGGAGCGCCGCCGTCGCGTGTACGACGTCGACACCGACACCCCGGCCGATATTGACGCTTTCCCCGCCGGCTACATTTCCGAAGATGACGACGTCGTCGTCGGCCTGCAGACGGATGTTCCGCTCAAGCGCGCGATGATGCCCAATGGCGGCTGGCGCATGGTGGAAACCGCCATCAAGGAAGCGGGCAAGGAAGTCAACCCGGAGATCAAGAAGATCTTCACCCGCTACCGCAAGACCCACAATGACGCGGTCTTCGATATTTACACCCCGCGTATTCGCGCGGCCCGTTCCTCGCATATTATTACCGGTCTTCCGGATGCCTACGGCCGTGGCCGCATTATTGGTGACTACCGCCGCGTGGCCCTCTACGGTGTGGATAAGCTCATCGAAGAGAAGCAGGCCATGAAGGATTCCGTGGCCGATCAGCCCTTCTCCGAGCACTGGGCTCGTTTCCGTGAGGAACACGCCGAGCAGATCAAGGCTCTGAAGAAGCTCAAGACCCTCGGTGAAATCTACGGCTTCGATATTTCCGGCCCGGCGAAGAACTCGCGTGAAGCCGTGCAGTGGCTGTACTTCGGCTACCTCGCTTCCGTGAAGAGCCAGGACGGCGCGGCCATGTCCATCGGCCGCCTCTCCGCCTTCCTCGATATCTACTTCGAGCGCGATCTGGCCGCCGGAACCATTACGGAAACCGACGCGCAGGAAATGATTGACAACCTCGTCATGAAGCTGCGTATCGTCCGCTTCCTGCGCACCATCGATTACGATCAGATCTTCTCCGGTGATCCCTACTGGGCCACCTGGTCGGATGCCGGCTTCGGTGATGACGGGCGTACCCTCGTCACCAAGACTTCCTTCCGCCTGCTTCAGACCCTGCGTAACCTGGGTCCGGCTCCGGAACCGAATATCACCATTTTCTGGGATCCGGCACTTCCGGAAGGGTACAAGGAATTCTGCGCGGCCATTTCCATCGAAACCTCGTCCATCCAGTACGAATCTGACGAACAGATTCGTAACCAGTGGGGCGACGACGCCGCCATCGCGTGCTGCGTTTCCCCGATGCGGGTGGGCAAGCAGATGCAGTTCTTCGGGGCTCGCGTGAACGCCGCTAAGGCCCTGCTCTACGCCATTAACGGCGGCCGCGATGAAATGACCGGCAAGCAGGTGACTGAACCGGGTCTGTTCACCCCGCTCGAAGGCGACGGCCCGCTCGACTTCGACGAAGTCTGGCAGAAGTACGAAGAGATGCTCGACTGGGTGGTCGGCACCTACGTTGAAGCTCTCAACATCATCCACTACTGCCATGATCGCTACGCTTACGAAGCGGTGGAGATGGCTCTCCACGATTCGGAGATCATCCGCACCATGGGTTGCGGTATTGCCGGCCTGTCCATCGTGGCGGACTCGCTTTCCGCGATCAAGTACGCGAAGGTCTACCCGGTTCGCGACGAAACCGGCCTCGTTGTCGATTACAAGACGGAAGGCACCTTCCCGATCTACGGTAATGATGATGACCGCGCTGATGACATCGCGGCAACCGTGGTTCACACCATCATGGCGAAGATCAAGGCGATCCCGATGTACCGCGATGCCATCCCGACCCAGTCGGTGCTGACCATTACCTCCAACGTGGTGTACGGCAAGGCCACGGGTTCCTTCCCGTCCGGCCACAAGGCTGGCACCCCGTTCTCCCCGGGCGCGAACCCGGAGAACGGCATGGATACCCACGGTATGGTGGCCTCCATGATGTCCGTTGGTAAGCTGGATTACAAGGATGCCCTCGATGGTATTTCCTTGACGAATACCATTACGCCGGCTGGCCTCGGCCGCAATAAGGATGAGCAGGTCAAGAACCTGGTCGGAATTATGGATGCCGGCTTCATGGCTGAAGAAGACTAAAACTCTAAGATTCAACCCCCAACAAAGAAAAGAAGGTAAAAAATGGCTAAGACCTACGAAGAGCGTCTCGAGTCGATGAAGGCTGCTCGCGAAGATAACGGTGGGGTGCAGGGTCTGTACCACGCCAATATCAACGTGCTGGATCGCTCCACCCTCGAGGACGCGATTGATCACCCCGAGAAGTACCCGAACCTGACCGTTCGCGTTTCCGGCTACGCCGTGAACTTCGTGAAGCTGACCCGCGAACAGCAGCTCGACGTTCTGTCGCGTACCTTCCATCACTCGGCATAACCATTGTCTGCTGAGTTGCGACTAGCACCGGTCGGCCTTCAAGATTTCGAAGCGCCGACCGGTCGGTTGCAGGGGGCCGGTCTGGGAGGCATCGATGTCCTTGACGACATCGAGCGTAAAGAACGGCTTCGCAAGATGCGCGAGGGAACCCTCGGTTCCGTCCACTCGTGGGAACTTGTGACCGCGGTGGACGGGCCCGGGACCCGAATGACAGTCTTCATGGCAGGGTGCCCCCTGCGGTGCCTGTACTGTCATAACCCTGACACCTTCATCATGAAGGACGGTCAGCCGGTGGATTCCGATGAATTGCTGCGGCGCTGGAAGCGCTACCGTCGCATGTTCAAGTCGACGGGTGGCGGAATCACGATCTCGGGTGGCGAATGCTTAATGCAACCCGCCTTCCTCAAGACCGTGCTTCGCGGCGCCAAAGAAATGGGAATCCATACGTGTATCGATACCTCCGGTTATCTCGGCCGTAACGTCGACGACGAAATGATGAATTACATCGACATGGTGTTGCTCGACGTGAAATCGGGATCCGAGGAAGTATATAAGCGCACGACCGGCCGCGAACTGCAACCGACCATTGATTTTGGTGATCGATTGGCTGCCGCGGGCAAGGAAATCTGGGTACGTTTCGTACTCGTGCCCGGGCTGACAGACGATCCGGAGAACGTGGAGAACGTTGCGAAGATCGTTGCACGGTGGAAGAACGCGGTGAGCCGCGTTGAAGTTCTACCGTTCCACCAGATGGGGCGAGACAAGTGGCATTCACTTGGCTATGACTACCAACTGGAAGACGTCGTACCGCCGTCACCACAAGCCGTGGAAGAAGCGCGGGAGCACTTCCGGCGCTTGGGGCTCAACACCCCGGCTTTCTAAACGCTACGGATGACGCCAAGGGCCGCGTCCCGAAAGGGATGCGGCCCTTTTGTGGGGTTAATAGACAAAAATAGTTGCTAATGACGGTGTGTCGTTGGCTTGGATCCGGTTCGGATCCGTACGAACCGGGTGCGCAGACAAAGTGCGAGGGAGAGCACCGTCTGCACCAGATTTCGTGTCTCTAACGCGCACTATGGCGCCTACACGGCCCAGAATGCGCACTCTGATACCTCTGCCCGCCCCGTGGCTGTGGCGGGTGGCAGCCCGGACGGAACGAATTTTCCGTCAAGGCATGTCACGTAACGCATGTCAAGGAAGTAAGCTTATTGAGGTGCTCGACCTCAATAAGGCCGACTTTTCGTTGATATAGCAAAGGAAAGTCGGAGTATTAGCAACCATTTCTGTCTATTTACCCCTTTTGTGTGCGTGCTTGCGTGGTGCAATGATGGAACGGCGCTGCGTCGTCGTACCAAAACGGGAGGTACGACGA
>NZ_JBOZBG010000014.1:0-60249 GCF_051264595.1 Actinotignum urematis
GGTCTGAACATCCGTAAAGGCCGGATCGGGAGCTAACGACACGCCGTCATTAGACCCACTTTTTGTCTATTAACCCGTGCCGGACCTGAGAGCGCCTGACGGCGCGAATGCCGCTCGTAGCGGCGCTAGTTGGAGCCCGGGGCTTTCAAGGTCCGGCACCGTGGCTTCAGAATAACAAGAGCGCGGCCAATCGGAAACTTTTCGTCGCGCTTTCGGGCCAAGCGTGAAAAATGAAGACTTTTTTGCTCCGACGTGGGAAAATGACACTAGCTATGGGCTGTGGCGGGTAACCTGAGCATATGGTCTTTGCAATCCCTGAAAATCTCAGCCCGGAAACCTATCCGATGGCCTGGCTCGTTGATACCTGGCGCGGCGCTGGCCTCCTCGAATACGAGGGCGTGGACGCGGCCGGCTACCTCCACGAATTGCGCATCGATAATGATGACCACGGCCCCTACCTGCGTTTGCGTTCAGCAACCTGGCTTTCCCAAGAGCCGGCCGGGGCGGTGGATCGCGAGGTGCCAGGCGGGCGGATGTACGCGGCCCTCACCAAAGGCCAGCTGTGGTCGAGTTTTGAGGGTTACCTGCGCGTTTCCCCGAATAACCTCCAGGGCACAGAGGGCCGTTTCGTACTGGAAGGCATGATCGCCACCTCCGCCGGGCACGCCATGACCTGGGCCGGTTTTATTAAGGGCCCGCAATTCCAGATCGTCGCGGACGCCATCGCCGCCACCCCCACCGCCGCGAGCTACACCGGCGGCCAAATCATGGGCGGCTACGTGGAATCCGAGCTTTTCTACGCCTACGATATGGCGGCTTTCGGGGCGGATATGCGCAGCTACATGGCCGGCCGCCTCCAGCGTCTGAGCGATTGCCCGGAAGCGGAGCCGAAGTCCGCAACGCCCGAAGCTCAGCCAGAATCGTGATACCCAGCCCGCTGCTGCGCTGGCCCGGCGCGGTTCCCGGGGAGGGGGAGGCAGCCGGAGTGGCCGCTTTCTACACCAATCCCAATGTGGAACAGCGCGAGCTGGAAGCCGGGCGCGGCTTCGTGGACCTTTCCCACTGGCAGGTGCTGCGCGGTGCCGCTAGGGCATGCCCGGATGTTGAGCATGCACGCGAAGTGCTGGAATGCGACGCCGAGGGCCGGATTCTCAGCGCCCTACTACGTTGCCCGGGCAGTGGCGCGGATATTTTCCTGAGCCCGCCGGGCGGGCCCGATTGTGGTATGTGCCCAGCCAACTACATAGCCATAGGTACGACGACGCAAGGAGCCGCGCGCCTCCGTGCGGCCATGCACGGCCAGCCTGGGCTATCCGCCACTTTCTGGGAAGACTGGTGGCCGGGCAGCGATACGGTGATTCTCCTGGTCGAGGACATTGAGGTGCTGGCCCGGGCCGGGCAGGCCGCCGGCATGAGTCCGGTAGGTTTATTCGCCTGGGTCGCCTACCGGGTCGCCGCGCGCCGCCCGGATCTCTTCCGGGCGGCGCGCGCGGGGGCGAGCTTGGCTGATATATACGGATCTGGCCTAGTGGGTACCCGCGAATCCGGGGAATGCGGTATCCGCCAGCTCGGGGAAGCGGGGCGGAGCCTGACGTGCCTGTATTTAGAAGGTCCGGACGCGGCCGACCTGCCCGAGGAGGGCACGCAGGTACTCGCGGAGCGATCCGATGTGGCGAGTGGTGGAGCGAGCGGGAATGCGGCGGTCGAAACGGAAACGAATCAGCCCGATGGGGCGGTTGTGGGCTGTGTGACCTCCGCGGCGCGGCATTGGGAAGAAGGGCCGCTCGCCCTCGCGCTGGTCAGGGAACCAACGGCGCTGGGGGCGGTGCGGGTCGGGGAATTCCGCTGCGGCGTCGAACCTATTCCTCTACCTGCGCACGCGCCCGTGGCGGTGACCATTCGTGAAAGCGGCGAAAAAAGTGTCGTAGGCCGTGATTAGAATGAGGGCGAGCACCACGTTTAGCACGAGGACGGAGAATCATGAACCTAACAACCTTGCGGCTCGTCACGGATATCTGCAACGGGATATTTTTTGTGATCCAGCTGGCGATTCTCGCGTTTATGGTGTGGGCGCTGGTGGCCTGCCTGCGCCGGCCGGATGCGGATTTTCGCTATGCCCGCAAGGATAAAAAGTTCTGGAGCGGGGTGCTGCTCGGCTGCGCCCTGGTCACCGGGATTGTGCTTTTCACACCCATTCGCCTACCTTTCCAGCCTTTCCTCATGCTCGGGGCGGCCTACGGGGCGCTCTACTACCTGGGTCCCGAAGAACAGCGGATGGGCCCGCGGCGCGGCTCGCGCGGGCGCGGGGGTGGGTCCTGGTAAAGCTGGGTAGGCGCAGGGCCTAGCTGCGTCGTCGTACCAATAACACCACGAAGGAGGAAGAATGCGAGCAGTTATTCAGCGCGTTAAGCGCGCGTCCGTCACGGTGGACGGCGCCGTGATTTCGCAGATCGGCACGGGGCTGTGCGTGCTCCTGGGCGTGACCCACGGGGATGGCGCGGCGGAAGTGGAGAAAGTCGCGCGGAAAATCGCGCAGCTGAAAGTGCTGCGTGCCGCGGACGGCACCGATGATCCGAATAGCCGGCGCAGCGCAGAAGAAGCCCAGGCGCCCGTGCTGCTCGTTTCGCAATTCACCCTGTACGCGGATGTGCGCAAGGGCCGCAAGCCCTCGTGGTCCAAGGCCGCGCCCGGGGAGGTTGCCGATCCGCTCTACGAAGCGGTCGTGCGCGAATTGCGGGAAACGTACGGGCTGGAGGTTGCTACCGGGCAATTCGGGGCCATGATGGATGTGGAACTCGTCAATGACGGCCCCTTCACGCTCCTCGTTGAGGTGGAATCCGCGGGCGCCTAAAGTAGCGCGCTACCTCGCGGCAATACGTTGCGGGCGTGGGTCCAAAGGCCCGGCGATAGTGAAATAAGCTCAGAAATCTTATCGATAACAGCACTTTCCGCGCGAATTCGGCTTTTTCCCTCAGCAAAATGTGAGCCACACACTCATGCCACTGGCGAACAGGGGACGGCTCCCGGGCTGAGGGCCGTTACTCTTTTAGAAGATTGCAAGTGCAAGGAGAGTTATGTTCGAAAGGTTCACCGACCGCGCTCGGCGGGTCATCGTGCTCGCGCAGGAAGAAGCACGGAACCTCAAGCACAACTACCTGGGGACCGAACATATCTTGCTCGGCCTCATTCGCGAGGGCGAAGGGGTGGCCGCGAAGGCGTTGGAAGCCCTGGGGGTGACGCTTGAGTCCGTGCGGACGCAGGTCATCGACATTATCGGCGAAGGCCAGGAGCCGCCCTCGGGTCATATTCCCTTCACGCCGCGCGCCAAGAAGGTCATCGAGTTCGCGATGCGCGAGGGGCTGCAAATGGGCCACTCCTATATCGGGACCGAACATCTCCTCCTCGGGCTCACCCGTGAAGCGGATGGCGTGGCCGCCCAGGTCCTCATCAAGCTCGGCGCGGATATGTCCACCGTGCGCAACCAGGTCAGCCAGCTCATTTCCGGTTTCCAAGGCAAGGAAGCCGTGGGGGTGGGTGGCGGCCCGCGCGAAGGCACCAAGGCCGGCTCTACGGTCCTCGATCAATACGGGCGCAACCTCACCGCCGCCGCGCGTGACCACAAACTTGACCCCGTGATCGGCCGGCATACCGAAACCGAGCGGGTCATGCAGGTGCTCTCCCGGCGCACCAAGAACAACCCGGTGTTGATTGGCGAACCCGGCGTGGGTAAAACCGCGGTGGTGGAGGGCCTGGCCCAGTCCATTGCCGCCGGTAACGTTCCGGAAACCCTCAAGGATAAGCAGTTGTATTCCCTCGATATGGGTTCTCTGGTGGCCGGCTCGCGCTACCGCGGTGACTTCGAGGAACGCATGAAGAAAATCCTCAAGGAAGTCAATACCCGCGGGGATATCATTCTTTTCATCGACGAAATCCACACCCTGGTGGGCGCGGGCGCCGCGGAAGGTGCCCTGGATGCTGCCTCGCTGCTCAAGCCGATGCTGGCCCGCGGGGAACTCCAGGTCATTGGGGCAACCACCCTCGATGAATACCGTAAGTACATTGAAAAGGATGCCGCGCTGGAACGGCGTTTCCAGCCCATCCAGGTGGAACAACCCACCGTGGAACAAACGATTGATATTTTGCGGGGCTTGCGGGACCGGTACGAGTCCTACCATCGCGTGACTATTACCGACGACGCCCTGGAGGCAGCCGCCACCCTGGCAGATCGTTATATTAATGACCGCTTCCTTCCCGATAAGGCCATTGACCTCATCGACGAAGCGGGGGCCCGCCTGGCCATCCGCAAGATGACCGCGCCGCCGGAACTGCGCGAACTGGACGATAAGATCGCCTCCACGCGCCGCGCTAAGGAAGCGGCTATTGATGCCCAGGACTTCGAGAAGGCTGCCGGCCTGCGTGACGAAGAGCAAAAGCTCGGCGAAGAACGCGATGCCCGCGAGCAAGCCTGGAAGGACGGGGATATGGACGTCGTTTCGGTGGTGGATGAAGATCTCATCACCGAAGTGCTCTCCATGTCCACCGGCATCCCGGTCTTCAAGCTCACCGAAGCGGAATCCGCAAAGCTGCTGCGCATGGAAGATGAGCTGCACAAGCGGGTGATCGGCCAGCATGAAGCCGTGACCGCGCTCTCCCAGGCGATTCGTCGTACCCGCGCGGGCTTGAAAGATCCCAACCGCCCGGGTGGTTCCTTCATTTTCGCCGGGCCTACCGGTGTGGGTAAAACCGAGCTCGCCAAGGCGCTCGCGGAATTCCTGTTCGGGGATGAATCCGCGCTCATCACCTTGGATATGTCCGAGTATTCGGAAAAGCACACCGTTTCGCGGCTCTTCGGTGCCCCTCCGGGATACGTGGGCTATGAAGAAGGCGGCCAGCTCACCGAGAAGGTACGGCGCAAGCCCTTCTCCGTGGTGCTCTTCGACGAAATTGAGAAGGCCCACGCGGACCTCTTCAATTCCCTCCTCCAGATCCTGGAAGAAGGGCGCCTCACGGACGCGCAAGGCCGGGTGGTGGACTTCAAGAACACCATCATCATCATGACCACCAATTTGGGCACGAAGGATATTGCGAAGGGCGTGCAAACCGGTTTCCAGTTCGACGCCGATACCACTTCCTCCTACGAGCGCATGAAGACGAAGGTGGCGGAAGAACTCAAGAACAACTTCCGGCCCGAATTCCTCAACCGCGTGGATGACATTATCGTCTTCCCGCAGTTGGGCCGCCCGGAGATTTTGCAGATCGTGGATCTCATGATCGGCAAGCTGGATAAGCGCCTGCGGGATCAGAACCTCTCCATCGCCCTGACGAAGGACGCGAAGGAACTCCTGGCTGACCGCGGGTACGACCCGGTGCTCGGGGCACGCCCGCTGCGCCGCGCTATCCAGCGCGATGTGGAAGATGTGCTTTCCGAGAAGCTGCTCTACGGCGAATTCTCCAAGGGTGACATCATCGTGGTGGATGTGGATAAGGACAATATTCCGATGTCCTTCACCTTCACCGGTCAGTCGCCCGACCAGCCGCTACCGGACGGCGTGATCGAAGCGCACGAACCGGCACAGATGGAGGGCCTGGCCTCCGGCGTGAATACCCGCCCCAGCGGCGGGCCGGTTGCCGGGGCTGGCGCTCCGACTGCCGGAGGTGGCTTGGCCGCGGCGAACTAGGGCCGCTGGCTAAGCGGCCGGATAGGGCCGCGGGCTAGGAGTAGCTGATATCGATACCGAGAGCTCGAAGCTAACCGATCAGGTGGGCTTCGAGCTCTCGCGTTATCACCGGGGTGGTTTCGGAGCGGGTAGTGAGTAGCTCCGGCACTGTGCGGCTCTGCCCAGCAATGCTGTACCGAGCCTCCCACTCCACGACCAGCGTGGCACTCACCTCCTCATTAGCCTGGCGGTAGACAACTTCCGTAAAGGGCTGGCGAGCCGGGACGGTCTGTGCAGGGCGGCCGGATGTGTGGTGGCTAGGTGGCAGACCGCCGGGCGTGCTCCCCGCACCGCTCGTGATTTCTGCGCCGGGCACCTCCCAGGTGGCCCGCACCGGAACCAGATCAATAACCACCTCCGCGCCGAGCAAGGTCACCGTGTGGCGCTGGGCCGGCGCGGAATAATGCAAGCGGACCGGGTAGTTGATCGCAACCCAGCCGCGCGCCGGTTCCATCCACGCCTCAGCATTCGCCGCCGCAATCCGGATACTCTCCGTGTGAATGATCGTCTCCAACTGCGCGGCGGTGGGAGCATCGCCGGTTTGCGGGTCAGCCGGAGGAGCGCCGTTTGCCAGTATCCAACTGAGAATCCCGGCCGCCCCGCGCACATGCCCCGGTAGGGAAGTATCCCGAACCGCGGCGATGAGCGCGCGCCGAGACCACGGCAGCCCGTAGGGCCCGGTGGCTGTACCGGCACCTGAGCCACGTGCTGTAGCGGCGCCGCCTTCGAACCCGGAGCCGGAATATCCAGAATCCGCGCCGGCAGCGCTTCCCGCGCCTGAGCTATCCGCGCCACCCGAGCCGGATGGCGTACCGCCCGCCCCACCGGGCAGACGCCGGGTGTAACTACCCTGAGCTTCCACGGTCACTCCGCCGGCATCGGTGCGAGCGGTATAGATCCGTTCCTCACCGTCCTCGTATTCGCGGGCAAGGGCTGGTGCGCTTACCGTGCACGAACCAAGAAATACCACCGCGGCCATGCCTATGATGAGGCCCCTCAGGAACCAGCGCGGCTTAAATCTGGGGCTGCTGTACCGGCTCATCACACGCCTCCGTCCAAAATGTCATCGTTCATGCCCACCGCATCCACGACCCAGTTATCACCCGAGCGGAAAATTCGCATGGTCACGAAGAATTCTTCGGCCCGATCTGTCTTTTCGGCACCCTTGCGGTTCACCACCGGATTAGGCGGGTGGGAGACGGAAAACTGCACGGTATAGGCCGCTATCGGATCATTCCACCGCCCCCGCGCATCACTAAAACTAAAAACAGTTGCCTGCCGGGGCCGGAAATCCGTTTCTTCACGTTTCGCGACCTGGTGTTGGCACCAATCACATTGCTCTCCGGCCAGCGGTGTGAGAGGCGCGATATCACCGGTGATCGTGGCGTAATCGAGGAGGGTGAAAAGATACTGCCCGGCCGCGATGGCTCCCTCCACGGAATCTTCGGCCATCTGAGCGGGCGGGGCAGGAACCGGAATCTGCACCGGCCAGGTAGGTGGAGCAGAGGGAGAACCGGCGGGCGCGGCAGAGTCAGAGCTGCCGGCAGCACCTGCTGACCCGCTGGCAGCGGAACCGGAGCTCCCGGTAGAGGAAGCGGAGCTAGCGGCCGGTGGGCTAGAAGCACCGCCAGACGAGAGCGCCGGGGGAGGCGCACCCGCCCCGGCTCCACATGCACTGAGAAGGAAACAGAGGATGGCAAGAATTCCGGCGCGGCGCCCGGTTATAAGTACGTTCATGGCGCCACGTTAACAGCCGCGTCGCCCCCGCCTAGCGCCTATCCACAGGAAGGCTCGCAGCGGCGCGTCGTCCACAGCTTTGCGCCACGCACACCGCGACACCTACGCAAGCCACGCCTGAACGATTCCCCGGTTCGGCTCCCCTGCGTAGCGTTGCCACCTACGCGCCAGCAACCTCCGTCACCACAACCCACGCTTCGAGCTCTCGGCGAGCGCCCGGTTCCAGCAGCATTTCGCGGCCCTCGGCCCGGTTGAAGGCATTGGGGAGTGCCTGGCACGGCTCCATGGCCACCGCTTGACCAGCGTCGCGCGCCAGCCCGGAGCCAGCAAAAATATGGAAATTCTTCGACGGCCAGTCACCCAGGCGCGCCCACAGAGCAACCTCGCGATTTCCGGTGTGCAAGCGCGCCACATTCCAGCCCGTCCCGGCGCCACTACGTGCGTCAGCACTTCCGTCCGCAGCACCGTCCGCGCTACCGGCCGAACCGGCGCCAGCCCCGACCGCACCCGCGTCCGGCCCGGCGCTATCGGCGAGCCGGGCGTAGGCCCAATCCGTAGCCGGGTCGATGGGGGAGTCCGCGAGCGGCTCGCACGGCGCGAAAGCGCCGGCGCCGTCGTACGGAATAAGCGCGGCATCGGTGGCGATACGCGCGCGGCAATCCAGGCTCAGGCGCGCCTCCGCCAGCGGGCCGGCGAGCCGGAAATACGGATGCCAGCCAAGCGTGACCGGCGCGGCTACCTCGCTGAGGTTCTCGGCGCGTAAGTGCACGTGCAAGGAGCCATCCTCCCCAATGCTGTAAACAATGTTTACGGCAAGCTCGAAGGGGTAAACACTGTTCGCATCCACGCGGGTGGCGAACTCAAGAACGCCGTCGCCTGCTCGAATGACCTCGAATTCCTGGGTAGTGACGAGGCCGTGCAGGCCCGGTTCCGTATCGGGAAGCGGTTCCGGCACGCTGTGAACGCCGTTTACTGGAACCTCGGCGTGGAGGTGAGCACGCACGGCGGCGTCGTCGCCATGATAGAGCGCGGCCGGGTAGCGCCCCGCGCGGATGCGGTTGGACCACGGCACCAGCACGGCGCTGCGGAAACCGTTGAGTTCGCGCAGCTCAGCGGGGTTGCGGTAGCCGTCGATAACCTCGGTATCGCCCAGGCGATAGCTGAGCAGGGTGGCGCCGCGGGTGGCCGCGCGCAGCGTAACGGTCCGGCCCGCGCACTCGCGTTCAGTGGTGACGATCATGGTTCTTCTTCCTTGTAGTCCCGGGTACGACGACGCCGCAGCTGCGGGCGCCTCCTTTAGCTTCCCACGTTCTCCAGGGTACGCGCCAAGGCCTGGTAAGCGGGCCAGGCCGGGTTGCCGGGGCGCGGTGTGAAGCGGGCGGTGATCCGCGGAGCCCAGGCATCGGCCGGGCAGTCCAGGCCCGCCACCCGCGCCGCCTGGTAGGCCGCCCCCTTGGCCACGTATTCACCGGGTTCGGGCAGGGCGAGGGGAATCTCCAGCACATCCGCGAGGATCTGGACCAGCACCCGCGATTGGGCACCCCCGCCAATAAGCATGGCGTTATCAATGGTGATGCCCCCGGCCCGCAGCGCTTCGAGGGCCCCGCGCATGAGGCAGGCCAGGCCTTCGTAGGCGGCGCGGGCTAGATTCGCGCGGGTGAAATTCGCGGCCGTCAAACCGCCCAGATGTGCGCGGGCACCGGGAAGATTCGGGGTGCGCTCGCCCAGGAAATAAGGGATCAGGGTGATTCCACCCGCGCCCGGAGCCGCGGATTCGGCCAGCTCGCCGAGCTCGTCGAAAGAAACATCCAGGATGCTGCGGAAATAATCCTGGATGAGGGAGCCGTTGAGGGTGCAGGCGAGCGGGAGCCACTGGCCGTTCGCATCGGAAAAACCGGTGACCCCCGAGCTGGCATCCTGAACCGGATGGTCGGAGACCGTGGCGATCACCCCGGAGGTTCCGATGGAAAGCGAAGCCTGCCCGCCGCGCAATCCCAAACCGAGGGCGGCGCCGGCATTGTCCCCGGCACCCGGGCCGATGGCGATCGTGCGCGCGGCGGTCCCGCTGCTCAGCCACTGTGCGTCAAGATTCCCCACCGCCTCGAAAGGCGCGGCAATGCGCGGCAGAATAATCTCCCGCGCGGCCGATTCGGGGATGCGTAGCGCCGCGGCGAGGATATCGTAGCGGTAGGCGTCGGTAGTGCAATCCACGTATCCCGTGCCCGAAGCGTCCGAGCGGTCGGTGGCCAGATCGCGCAGATCGGTGGAGCCGGAAAGCTTCCAGGTGAGCCAATCGTGGGGCAGACAGATCGCGTGAATCCGCGCGGCGTTCTCCGGCTCGGCATCAGCCAGGTAGCGCAGTTTGGTGACGGTGAGGGAGGCAACCGGAACCGAGCCGGTTGCCTGCGCCCAAAACTCCCGCCCGAATTCTTCCGTGAGGGCCCGCGCGGCGGGGGCGGACTTGGTGTCGTTCCAGAGCAGCGCGGGGCGAATAACCTCCCCGGCGGCATCGAGGGCCACCAGGCCGTGCTGCTGGCCGCCCACGGCGATACCGGAAATATCATCGAGCCCGCCAGCCGCGGCAATTGCAGCGCGCAGCGCATCAAGCCAGGCCTGCGGATCCACTTCGGTTCCAGCCGGGTGAGGGGCTTTGCCCTGCCGCACGATCTGCGCGGTCTCGGTATCAATAATGAGGACTTTGGTGGACTGGGTGGAGCTATCGACTCCGGCGACGAGTGGCATATTCTCTCCTAGTAGTGGGTGGCGTGACAGCGGTGTCACGCCGCGGGCTGGCACGGAGGAAAAGGGTGAGATAGCGCCGGATAACTCGCCCGGCGTACACCACTCCGTGTATTTGTTCTTAAATAAAACTAATGTGGGGGTGGGAGAGTGTCAAGGGTCTGCGCTATGCTCTGGCCCGCATCCAGCGGCGCGCCTCCATTATGATAAATGAGATGCGCGAGGGGCGGGCAGGTAAAGACCCAGCGGGCAGAGCTCGGGCAGGCAGTGGCCCAGCAGGCAGAGGTTCGGCAAGCGGAAATCAAGCAGAAGTCCAGCAGGCAGAGAGGTCGGGAGCGTGACCAAAACCGGGAAAACACCGCAGAGCTTGAGGGTGGAAAATACCAAAACGGTGTTGGCATCCGTTTTGGATAGTCCGGAACCGCCCTCGCGCGCCCAGCTTGCTACCCGCACCGGCCTCACCCGTGCCACCGTGTCTCGCCTGGTCGATTACCTCCTGGAGGTCAAGCTCATCGAGGAGCTACCCCCGGTGCGCCCGCACGTGGGCCGGCCCGCCAATCCCCTGGTCGCCAAGGGGCAGACCATGGTCATGATCGGGATGGAAGTGAATCTGGCCTACCTTTCCGTGGTGGTCATGGATCTGGCCGGCAATATTCTTTTCACCGCGGTGGATCAGCGTGATTCTCGCCAGGCATCCCCCCAGCTGGTGTGCGAGACGCTCAGTGAGATGCTGGGGCGGTGGGCCCGCCCGCGTGGCACCACGGTGCTGGGCACGGGACTATGCGTTCCCGGTTTGGTGGATCGCGGCCGCGGGATCGTGGTGACCGCCCCGAACTTGGGCTGGGCGGATGTTGATATGGTGAGCCAGCTGCACGCTACCATCGCGGATCTTGGCCGGGTGATCGTCGTGAACGAGGCTGATGCGGCCGCGTACGGGGTGCTCTACCAGCGCCCCGGGGCACTCTCGGCCACCCGCGATTTCATTTACGTGTCCGGTGAGGTCGGCATCGGCGCCGCGGTGGTGGCCGGGGGTGAAGTCTTCGAAGGAACGCACGGCTGGGCCGGGGAATTCGGGCATATGTGCGTGGAACGCTCGGGGCCGCGCTGCGGCTGCGGCTCCAACGGGTGCTTGGAGCAGTATGTGGGTCAAGACGCACTCTTGCGGAACGCCGGATTGGAGCGGGAAGTGGGCGTGGGTGAACTGATAGAAAGGTTCGACGCCGGGTATGCTGGTGTGAGAGATGCTGTTGATCTGGCTGCGGTATCCCTCGGATCGGCCCTCGCGAACGCCCTCAATCTCCTTGATCTCGACACGGTGGTTTTCGGTGGAAACTTCGCCCTCCTCTACCCTCGCTTGGAGATGATCCTGCGCTCCGAACTCAAATATCGGGTGCTGGCTTCGCGCTGGAAGGATATTGAATTGCTCGTCGATGAGCACGGGAATACCGCCGCGGCCATCGGGATATGCCTCCAGCATTTTGAGATTTTCCTCGGCGATCCCAACTCCTGGCTGGAGCCGGAACTTACCTAGGGGCTGGCCCGCAACGGCTCGCAACGGCCTGTAACGGCCCGCACACCGGCTCACGCCAGCGCACCCCACTTTGTTTGTGCCTAAAACTAACCCGCCGGTAAAACGTGCCGGAAAGCTCTCCGGGTGAGATTTACCTTATAGCTATTGACACCGCGCGCTTCCCGAATTAGTTTTGGAAGTGAACAAAGTAGTTGTTCATCAGCATAAAGGAGTGCATACGATGAGAAAGCCTACAAAAGAAGATAAGTTCTCCTTCGGTCTGTGGACCGTGGGGTGGACCGGAACCGATCCCTTCGGTGGGGATTCCCGCCCGGCCCTGGACCCGTGGGTCTACACGGAAAAGCTCGCCGAGCTGGGTGCCTGGGGCATCACCTTCCATGACAATGACGTTTTCGCTTTCGACGCCAGCGATGCTGAGCGTGCCGAGCGGGTGGGCAAGGTCAAGGAAGCAGCCGATGCCAACGGCCTGACCATCGAAATGGTCACCACCAACACCTTCTCCCATCCCATCTTCAAGGACGGCGGCTTCACCAATAACGACCGCTCGATCCGGCGCTTCGGCCTCCAGAAGATCCTGCGTAACGTGGATCTGGCCGCGGAAGTCGGCGCCACCACCTTCGTGATGTGGGGCGGGCGCGAAGGCACCGAATACGATTCCTCCAAGGATCTCAACGCCGCGTTCGAACGTTACAAGGAAGGCCTGGATACGGTAGCCGGATACATTAAGGAGAAGGGCTACGATCTCAAGATCGGCCTGGAGCCCAAGCCGAATGAACCGCGCGGTGATATTTTCCTGCCCACCATCGGCCACGCCCTCGGCATTATTGCCGAGCTGGATAATGGCGATATCGTCGGCCTCAACCCGGAAACCGGGCACGAGCAGATGGCCGGCCTCAACTACACCCACGGGCTGGCCCAGGCCCTCAACGCCGGCAAGCTCTTCCATATCGACCTCAACGGCCAGGCCGGCCCCCGCTACGACCAGGACAAGTGCTTCGGTCACGGCGATCTGGCCTCCGCCTTCTTCACGGTGGATCTGCTGGTCAACGGCTTCTCCAATGGCGGCCCGCGCTACGAAGGCCCCATCCACTTCGATTACAAGCCCTCGCGTACCGAAGGCCTCGAAGGCGTATGGGAATCCGCGGCCGCGAATATGGAAATGTACCTCATGCTCGCGGAGAAGGCGAAGGCCTTCCGTGCCGACCCGCGCACCCAGGAAATCATGGAAGCTGCCTCGGTTCCCGAACTGGCCGAACCGACCGTGGCCGAAGGTGAGAGCCTGGATGATGTACGGGCGGAGAAGTTCGACGTCGCAGCTCTGGCCGCGCGCGAATACCACTACGTTGAGCTCTACCAGCAGGCCATGCGCCACCTTATTGGCTAAGAACCGCAGGGAGGTGGGCGGCCACATATAAGCCCACCTCCCGGCTATCACTGTGCCCCGGTTGGTGGGGGTGAGGTGCGATTCGCAGCTCGCCCCCACCGCATACCGGGCTCACCGCGCAGATTGCCCACGCCTACTCCGGCGTGCCATGCCTGCCGGGCTTGCACGCCGCCCGCGCCTGAATCCACCGCGGACATATATACAGGCGCGTACGAATTGACGATAGCGCGAGCTGCGCCGTCGTTCCCCAACACTTCTCACACAGAGCAAGGAGGCTCCGGTGAAGATTTCCCTGAAGAAAATAGCCGCGATGATCACGGGGATGTTCCTCGTGCTCGCCACCGCAGCCGGGTGCTCCGCCACGCGAAGCGATGAGTACTACGGTCGCAGCGGTGGTGGCACCATCGGCATTTCCATGCCCTCCAAGTCCCTGGAACGCTGGTCGCGTGACGGTGACTACCTGCAAAAGCAATTGCAGGATATGGGATATAAAACCTCGATGCAGTACGCCGATAACAAGGTGGAACAGCAGATCTCCCAAATCCAAAATATGATTAACGAAGGCCCGGCGGTCATTATTGTGGCGTCGATTGACGGTTCGGCCCTCGCGCCGGTGCTCGCCCAGGCCAAGCAAGCCGGTATCAAGATCATTGCCTATGACCGCCTTATTCGCGATACCGACGCGGTCTCCTACTACGTGACTTTCGATAATTACCGCGTGGGGCAGATGCAGGGCGAATATATCGTCAAGGAACTTGGCCTCGACCAGGGCAAGGGTCCCTTCAATTTCGAGCCTTTCTCCGGTTCGCCGGACGATAATAACGCGCGTTACTTCTTCGAAGGCGCCTGGGATCAGCTCAAGCCCTACCTCGATAAGGGCCAGCTGGTGGTGCCCTCCGGTAAGGCCCCCGCGAATGTAGCAGATTGGCAGTCCATCGGTATCCAGGCGTGGATGGCTCCCACCGCGCAGGCGGAAATGGAAACGCGCCTCAACTCCTTCTACCGCGGCGGCACTCGCGTGGATGCGGTGCTCGCCCCCAATGATGCGCTGGCTCTGGGTATCACCCAGGCCCTCGACGCGGACGGCTACACCCAGGACACCTGGCCGGTCCTCACCGGGCAGGACGCGGATCAGGCCAATGTTACGAATATCGTCAAGGGCCGCCAGTCCATGACCGTGTGGAAGGATACCCGCAAGCTCGCCGACCAGGCCGCCCTCATGGTGGACCAGATCGTCAAGGGCGAAGAGGTGACCGTCAATGACACCGAAACCTATGAGAACGGCATGATGGTTGTGCCTACCTACCTGCTCGAACCGGTGGTTATTAACGCGGAGAACGCGCGCGAAAAGCTGGTGGATTCCGGATACTACTCGGCTGCCGAGATCGGCCTCGAGTAGGAGGACGCCATGTATTCAGACGAAAATATTTTGGAGATGCGCGGAATCGTCAAGGACTTTTCCGGCGTGCGCGCTCTCGACGACGTGACCCTCAATGTCAAACGCGGGGAAATCCACGCGATTTGCGGGGAGAACGGCGCCGGGAAATCCACCCTCATGAAGGTGCTCTCCGGCGTGTGGCCGCACGGTACCTACGAAGGCGAGATTATTTACGATCACGAACCGGTCAAGTTCTCCACCATTAAGGATTCGGAGCGGTCCGGAATCGTGATTATCCACCAGGAGCTGGCGCTTTCGCCCTTCCTCTCGGTGGCGGAAAATATTTTCCTCGGTTCCGAAATTACCCGCTTCGGGGCCATCGACTGGAATAAGACGAATGATCGCGCGGCGATCCTGCTGGCCAAAGTGGGCCTCGACGTCGACCCCACCACGGAAGTGGTGGACCTGGGCGTGGGCAAACAGCAGCTGGTGGAAATCGCGAAGGCGCTATCCAAGAACGTCAAGCTCCTCATTCTTGACGAGCCCACAGCGGCCCTCAATGATGATGATTCTGAACACCTACTCAACCTCATGCGCCAGCTCCAGGCGCAGGGTGTTTCCCAGATCATTATTTCCCATAAGCTCAACGAGATCGCGGAGATCGCCGATAATGTCACCATTATTCGCGACGGTCACGCGGTAGGAACCTGGCCCATGAAGGGCGAGGGAGCCATTAGCGAAGCGGAAATTATTCGCCATATGGTGGGCCGCGAGCTCACCAACCGCTACCCGGAGCACACCCCGAACGCGGGGGAGATGCTCCTGGAGGTGGAAGGCTGGACCGCCTACCATCCCCTCGATACCGGGCGGAAAGTGGTGGACGACGCCGCGATTAACGTGCGGGCCGGGGAAATTGTGGGTATCGCCGGGCTTATGGGTGCCGGGCGTACCGAGCTGGCCATGAGCCTCTTCGGGCATTCCTACGGAACAAAGATCTCCGGGACGGTGCGCATGCACGGCCAGGAGGTTGATACTTCCACGGTGGGCAAGGCCATTAAGGCAGGTATTGCCTACGTTCCCGAAGATCGCAAGAGTCTGGGGCTCAACCTCATCCAGGATGTGCAACTTAATGTCACCTCCGCTGCGCTGCGCAAACTCGTGCGCGGCGGGGTGATCGACGAGCACGAAGAAACCCGGGTGGTGGATGGCTACCGGAAGTCGATGCGGATTAAAACCTCCTCGAACCGGGCGCTGGTCTCCTCGCTTTCGGGGGGAAACCAGCAGAAGGTAGTGCTCTCCAAGTGGATGTACACCGATCCGGAGCTCCTCATTTTGGACGAACCGACGCGCGGCATCGACGTCGGCGCGAAATACGAAATCTACCAAATCATTAACGAACTAGCGGACCAGGGCAAGGGTGTTCTGGTGATTTCCTCCGAGCTTCCCGAATTGCTGGGAATCTGCGACCGCATTTACACACTCAACGCCGGAAAAGTCACGGGCTGCTTCGCGCGCGAAGACGCGAGCCAGGAAAAGCTCATGAGCTACATGGCCGGTGAACGCAAGGAAGGACAGGTAGCATGAGCGAGAAACCTGAGGTAACCACGGGCGCGGCCGGTGCGGGCGGCGCAAGGGCCGCCGGCACCGAAACCGCAACCGGCACCGAAACCGCAACCGCCGCGACACGCGCTGTTCCCGCGGTGCGCGCGCCGAAGAAATCCGAGGATCCGGCCACCGCCAACCGGGGCAGCGCGAAACTGGGCGGGATTAACCTGCGCCAGTACGGCATTTTGCTGGCTCTCGTCATTATTATTCTGCTGTTCCAGGTCCTTACCAAGGGCCTGCTCCTCGCCCCGAATAACGTGGCTTCCCTGATCCAGCAGAACGCCTACGTGCTTATTTTGACCATCGGCATGACGATCGTCATTATTGCCCGGCATATCGACCTCTCGGTCGGTTCGGTGGTGGCTTTCGTGGGCGGCGTTGTGGCACTCATGATGGATTCCATGGGCTGGTCCTGGCCGGTCGCGGTGGTGGCCGGGCTTCTTATCGGCGCGCTTATCGGCTGCTGGCAGGGCTTCTGGGTTGCCTATGTGGGCATCCCCGCCTTCATCGTGACGCTGGGCGGCATGCTCATCTTCCGCGGCCTGGCCATTGTACTGGTGGAACGCACCATTTCCGGCCTGCCCGGCGGCTTCGTTTCCATCGCGAACGGCTCGCTACCGAATTGGCTCGGCTTCTTTACCCCGAGTTTCCTGCGTGATTGCGATGTGCTTACCCTCCTTATCGGCCTGCTGGCCGTGGCGGGCATGCTGGTCAGCGCGCTGCGCAAGCGCCGGGCCCGCGCCCGCGGGGGAGCCCCGCTCGAATCCGCGGCGAGCTTCTGGATCCGTAACCTCATCCTCGCGGTCGGCATTATGGCGGTGGCCTACGTGCTCTCGCTTTCGGCCGGCGGCACCCCGATTGTGCTCGTCATTATCGGCGTGCTCGTGATGATCTACGCCTTCGTCATGAACCGCACCGTTTTCGGCCGGCACGTCTACGCCGTGGGCGGCAACCTGGAAGCCGCGAAGCTCTCCGGTGTCAATACCAAGCGGGTGGACTTCCTCGTCTTCGTCAATATGGGCGTGCTGTCCGCGCTCGCGGGCATTGTGACGACGTCGCGCGCGGGTGCGGCCGTGGCCACGGCCGGAAACGGCTACGAACTGGATGCCATCGCCGCGGCCTTCATCGGCGGGGTGGCGGTGACCGGTGGTCGCGGCCGGCTTTCCGGGGCTATTATCGGTGCTTTTATTATGGGCGTGCTCAATATGGGTCTGTCGATTCTCAACGTCGATTCCGCCTGGCAGCAGTCCATTAAGGGCCTCGTGGTTATTCTTGCCGTCGCTTTCGATATGGTGGCTAACCGCAAGAAATAATCTCCGGAATTGCACTCCTCCGGGGTCGTGCGGGGCGGGTAGGTCACTACTCGCCCCGCACGGGCGTCGTCGTACTACTTTTCGACCGTCGCTGCCACCGCGCACCGTCGCTACCACCGCGCATCAAATTAAGGAAGAAAAATGCCCGAAACTCCCCGCAACCCGCGCCATATTGCCCGCCCGCACGTCGCTGAGCTGCCCGAACGCTCCCGCTGCCCGCTTCCGGGCGAAGAAACAGACGTGCAATGGCGGCGCATGGTGGAAGGCCGGCTCTACCGCTGGGGCCCCACCCAGGCGCGGGTGCGCGAACGCGCCATCGCGCTGCTGGAAGAATTCAACGCCGACGCCGCCTGGGGTAGCCCGCGCGCGGTCCACATCCTGCGCGAACTCCTCGGCGGTTTCGGGGCCGGCGCGCAAATCGTCCGCCCGTTCACCTGCGATTACGGCGTGAATATCAGCCTGGGGGAGGGCTCCTTTATTAATACCGGCGCGGTGATTCTGGATCTGTGCCCGGTGCGCATCGGCGCCGGGGTGCTCATCGCCCCGCACGTGACCATCTCCTGCGCCTCGCATCCCATCGACCCAGCTCTGCGCGCCACGCGCCTCGAATACGGCCGCCCCATCACCATCGAAAATAACGTCTGGATCGGCATGGGCGCCTCCATCGCCGGCGGCGTGACCATCGGCGAAAATTCCGTGGTGGGCGCCGGCGCCGTGGTGCTGCGCGACGTCCCGCCGGGGAGCGTCGTCGGCGGGGTTCCGGCCCGCGTGCTCCGTTCCATTAATTCCGACGACGCCGCCTTCGCGGCAGCGCTCCTCGCCGACTACCGAGCGGAGGTGGGCGAGGAGCCGCTTTCGGGGTAGGCGGGGATGCGCGGGCGGCGCATTATCGCTACCCTGGAAAGGCGCCAAAGGAAGGAAGTTTTGTGCCGCATCGTCATCGCCGACCCAGCACCGCCACCACGCCATTCACATGTTCGCGCACCGCCCACCGCCCGCACCTGGCCTCGTTCGGCCTGCTCACCGTGCTGGCTCTTGTGCTCGCTCTCAGCCTCAGTTCATGTAGCGGCACGCCGAGCGCCGCCGAGCGCGGCCCCATTGCCGTGCATCGCGCCCCGCAAGCGGACCTGGTGCTCCCCGCCACGGACGCGGAAGGTGCCATCGCCGCCTCCGCCGCGCTTTTTGCCAGCGCCCACGTCGCGGTGCTGAGCGGCCCGGGCTCCGTGGAGCAGGCCGGCGAGCTTGCCGAATCGCTGGCCGTACCGGTTTTCCTGGTGGAGAATGCGGAAGGGCAGGCGGCGCTCGAAGCGCAGGGTGCGCCCGAAGCGGATCAGCAGCCCGAAGCGCCGGCTGCGGGGGGTGCCCTCGCCGCGGAATTTGAGCGGCTCGGCGTGCAGCATACCCTCCTGGTGGGCACCGCGAAGCCGGCCTGGTTGAGCGGCGAAGCTGACGAGTACCCGCCCGCGCAGGGTGAAGAATCCGATCAATCAACCAACCCCGTGCCGGCGGATTTCGACTACCTGCCGGCCACCACCACCGCGCCATTCCCCGCCATCACTGATGGCGCGAATCCCGCCACTCTGGCCACGGTGCGCGCGGCAGGTGGCGCCGTCGTCGAATCACATCCGGATCCGCGCGCAAGCAGTGCAACTATCCAGGCGCTCGTGGGAAGTGCGGCGGCGGTGGCCAGCTTCGGCGTCGACCTTCCGGATCTTTCGTGGCAGTTGGCCGCGGCGCGCACCGGGACGGAACTACCCGGCGGCGGGCAGCTGGTGCTGGAGGGCAAACGGTATGTGGCGCTCTACGGTTCGCCGGTGACGGCCGCGCTCGGGGTGCTCGGCGAGCAGGGCGTGGAGGAAACCGCCGCGCGGGCCGCGGAGCACGCCGAACCGTACCGCGCGCTCACGGAGGATACGGTGATCCCCGCGATGGAGCTCATCGTGACGGTGGCGGCCGGGCAGCCCGGCGATGACGGCAATTATTCGCACGAATGGGATCCGGATATTTTCGTGCCCTATATTGAGGCGGCCGCGCGCCACGGCCAGTACGTGGTGCTCGATTTCCAGCCCGGGCGCTCCAGCTTCCCTGAGCAGGTCAAACGCTATGAGAAGCTGCTGCGCTACCCGAATGTGGGGATCGCGCTGGATCCGGAATGGCGGCTCGGCCCCGATGATTTCCCGCTCGAGCGCATCGGCCACGTGGAAATCGCCGAGGTGAACGAGACGGTGCGGTGGCTCGCCGATTTTGTGCGCGCGCATCAGCTGCCGCAGAAAGTTGTGATCCTGCACCAGTTCCAGGTGCAGATGCTGCGCGACGTTGATCAGCTTGACCAGTCCCGTGCCGAAGTTGCGCTGGTCATTCACGCCGACGGCCAGGGCAGCCAGGCCGCCAAGCAGGACACCTGGCGCACCCTGCACAGCTACGCCCCCGAGGGTGTGGCATGGGGCTGGAAGAACTTCTACGATGAGGACAAACCGATGCTCACGCCGGAGGAAACCTACATCCAGGTGGAGCCAACCCCGGCCTTCGTGAGCTACCAGTAAGCGCTGGCCCAGAAACGAAAGGCGGAATATGCAGAGCAGGAAAATGGTGGCTGTTGCCGCGGGATTGGTGGCTGCGTTCTGCGGTGCCGCGGGCCTGGGCGGATGCAGTGGTGATACGACGACGCCGCCCTCGGCCACGCCCCTCCCGGGCGGGCCCGGGGATACCGAGTCGGGGCCAACCGCGGCTATCGCGCACGGCACCGGGGAAGTGAAGGTGCGTGGTGGGGTCATTATGTCGGGTGGTGTGGCCACCATGTGCGATGTGTTCCTGGAGAGCTACCCGCCGCAATGCGGGGGAGCTCGGGTGACCATTGCGGGGCTGGAAAGCTATTCGCCGCAGGAGCTGGGGCTGCAAACCGTGGACCCGGCGGTGGTGACTCGCCCTGGTGAGACTCCCAAGCCGGCCAGCCCGGATCCGGCCTGGGGTGAGCTGGCCCTGACGATTGATATTACGGAGATCGCTGCGGATGGCCAGTCGGCCACCGCGCAGCTGGTGGAAATCCACGGGAAGGACGGGAAGGAAACGATTAGCCACCGGTAACTGCGCCGGGGGCGGGGCGTGGCCCGCGCGGGGTGCGGGTCGCGGGTGCGTTCGAGCAGGCCAGCCGCCCGATGTGCGGGCCGCGGGCGGCGCAGCCCCTCCCGGAGGGCGCGCGAGTAGCGTACCGTGGAGATATGGCTATTCATGTGGACCTGGAAGCTGAGCTTCCCGCAGACCTTCTCACCATTGACGCGCTGGCCCTCGATTTGGACGGCACCCTGGCGCGCAATGACAAACACGTTTCCGATGCCACGATTGCGGCGCTGGCCCGGCTGCACGCCACCGGCGTCGCGATTATTGTGGCGACCGGCCGGGTATACCCGGCTACCATCGGGATTTACGAGCGTGCCAATATTGACGGCCCGCTCATCGCGGCGAGCGGCGCGATGGCGGTGGCATCCGTGCGGGAATACGCGCATGGCGCGGCAGGCGCGGCGTCGTACGAACCCATGGACGACGCCCTCTACGCGCGCATCCTCGACTTTTGCCGCACGCACGAACTCCAGCTGGTCATTTTCGGGCGCGACCATCTTTTCGCGAAGGAAGACGGCGAAGCGGTGCGGGTGCTGGCCGAGCGCAACGAAGGCGAGCAGCCCATCGTGGCGGACCTGGAGGCGCTGCCGCGCGAGGACCGCCTCAAGGCCGCGCTGTTCGCGAACGACGCCGAATACGAACGCATCCGCGCCGACCTCGCGGCGGAGTTCCCCAACGCGGCGCGCTCCTATGACGGCACCATCGAAGTGACCAGCCCGGCCACCGATAAATGGGTGGCGCTGCGCACCATCCTGGAGGGGCTGGGCGTTCCGGTGGCGCGCACCGCCGGCATCGGCGATTCCGCCAATGACCTGCCCTGGCTGCGCGAAGTGGGCGTGGCGATCTGCCCGTCCAATTCGGTGGCTGCCGTCAAGGACATTTCCGCCTACGAGATCGGCTCCAATGATGAGGATGCCGTGGCCGCGCTGTGCAACCGGATCGCGGAGGTAAGGGAGGGGCGCTGAGCAAGCCGCGTGAAGCGTGCTGAGTAGCAAGCTAAAGGGCGCCCGAAACACGCTCATAAAAATGCGGGCGGCTTGATGAGTGCGATCAAGCCGCCCGCGGTGTGTCAGCTCGGCGCTGACGGATTATGGAGATTTAGCTCCGATTGAGGAGTTGGCCCCGGTTTATTGCGCCCAGGCCACCCCGGCTTCCTTGAGCGCGGCGCGCCCTGCCTGTAGGGTTTCGACGATCCGGTCGACGTCGTACACGCAACCGCGCCAAATTCCGCCGGAAGCATCCTGGAGCGCAGCCCACAGGCGCGTGTCATCGGGAAGATCCTCGTCCGGAGCAAGATCCGGGTTCGAGGGCCGCTCGGCAAGAATAGTGGCGCCTTCCTCCCAGCTGACCTCCTCCCCGGGCCGGCCCACGAAGTTGAGCGAGCCCTCCAGGTTGACGGTATCCACCACGATCTCGATGAGATCGCCTTCCTGGAGCTTCCCGATGGGGCCGCCCGCCAGGGCTTCCGGCCCCACGTGCCCGAAGCAAGCCCCGGTAGACACCCCGGAGAAACGCGCGTCGGTAATGAGGGAAACATGCTTGCCGTAGGGGAGCTTCTTCAGGGCGGAGGTGAGCTGATAGGTTTCCTCCATTCCGGTACCCGAAGGTCCGATACCCGCGATCACCATGACATCGCCGGCGTGGATCTTGCCGTCCTTGAGCGCGGCCATGGCGTCCTTCTCATGCACGAAAATGCGGGCCGGCCCGGTCTGGCGGAATACCCCATCCTCGCCCACTACGCTCGGGTCAATGGCCGTGGATTTCACCACCGAGCCTTCCGGTGCGATATTGCCCTTCGGGAACGTGACGGTGGAGGTCAGGCCGTTACGGTGGGCCTTCTCCGGATCCATAATCACATCATCCTTGGGGATCTTATTGACGCGCAGCAGGCGTTCCTGCACGCGGGCGCGGCGGTCGGACGTCTCCCACCACTCGAGGTTCGCGCCCACGGTTTGCCCGGTCACGGTCAGGGCATCCAGGTGGAGCAGCCCCAGATCGCGCAGGTGCAGCATGGCTTCCGGCACGCCGCCGGCCAGGTACGCAACCCCGGTGGGGAAATGCACCGGGCCAATCGGCATCACGGAAACCAGGCGCGGGACCTTCTTGTTAATGCGCTCCCAATCATCAACCGTCGGTACCTTGCAGCCCGCCTCATAGGCGATGGCCGTGAGGTGGAGCAGCAGGTTGGTGGAGCCGCCGAAGGCCGCGTGCAGCACCATGGCATTTTCGATGGACTTATCGGTGATAACGTCCTTCGTGGTGATACCTTCCCGCTTCAGGCCCAGGAGGGCCCGAGCCGAGGCAGTACCCAGGTTCTTCCAAATATCCTCACCCGAGGGGCACAGCGCAGAATGCGGGAGGGCCAGTCCGAGGGCTTCACCCACCACCTGCGAGGTGGCCGCAGTGCCGAGGAACTGGCAGCCGCCCCCGCCCGAAGCGCAGGCCCGGCAGCCTTCGATCATGGCTTCTTCCAGGGTCATTTCCCCGGCGGCAAAGCGAATACCCACGGTCTGAACCGTCCCCAGATCCTCATGGTCATAGGCCTTGAGGGTGGCGCCGCCCGGAACCAGGATGGTCGGGGTGTCATGCTGGGAAACGAGGGCCATCATGAGGGCCGGCAGGCCCTTGTCACACGAGGCAACGCCCAGTACCGCGGTGCGGGTGGGGAGCGATCTGATCTGGCGGCGGAAGACCATTGCGGCGTCGTTCCGATACGGAAGCGAGTCAAACATTCCGGTGGTGCCCTGGGAGCGCCCATCGCACGGATCGGACACAAAAGTCGCGTACGGAATATGGTCGAGCCGCTTGAATTCCTTGGCCGCTTCGTCCAGCAGCATGCCGAGCTCGAAATGCCCGGTGTGCAGGCCGAGGGCCGTGGGATTACCGTCCGCATCGCGCAGGCCGCCGAGGGTGGAGATCATCATGATGTCGTCATTGGCGAGGTCCTCGGCTTCCCAACCCATGCCGCGACCCTGCGTCATCGAGAAAATGTATCCCGAGGGCGCATTGCGCAAGAAATCTTCCGTGAGCGGGAGCTTGCCGCTGGGCCCTTCCGCGTGCGTGCGAGTTTCGTAAAATTCTGGTGGCTGTTCCTCGTAAATATCTTCGAGGCGCATAGTTGTCTCCTCTGCTGTATTGCTAGCGGTCGGTGGACGGGAGGGTGCTGGACGGAAGAGCGGAACTCCCCGTGGCCGGGAGCTCAGCCGCGGCGATCAGCTCATCGGCGCGGGCAAGCAGGGCCGTAACCGCATCCTTTTCCGCCGCGGTCAATCCGGTTGGGGTGGCACGGCACGCCGTGGATAGGGCGACGCCGCGCTGGTGGATCGCTTCCTTGATGACGGGCACGAAAACCGGGGCGATAGTGTAAATATTCGCCAGGTGGTTCATGAGCTCCTGCATGCGCTCCAGTGTGGCCGCATTGCCTTCGCGCGCCGCGCGTACCCAGGCGGAGGTGACCTCCGGGTACACATTCGCCAGCCCGGAAATAGCCCCGTTTCCGCCGCTGAGCAGCGTGTAGTAGAAATTCTCATCGAAACCGGCCAGGAAGCGGAAATCTGGATGCCGTGGGCGCACCGCCTGAATCAGCGCGCGGGTATGGGACAGCTCCGTGACGGTGTCCTTAATGCCGACGATATTCGGGAACTCATCCACCAGGCGCCGCAGCAACTCCGGGCCAATATCATTCCCGGTTCGAGCCGGGAAATTGTAGAGCAGAATCTTCCCGTCAATCGCCTGCGCGCAGGCCGCGTAATAATCAAAGAGCGCTTCCGCACCCAGGGTGAAGTAGTACGGGGTAATAAGGGCGACGACGTCCGCTCCCGCTTCCAGTGCATCACGCGAGAGCGCGATGGTTTCCGGGAGGGAGTTCATCCCGGTACCGGCCAGCAGTTCCACCCGGCCATTAATGTGCTGCGCGGCAAGCTTGACCAGCTCAAGCTTCTGTTCGCAGGTAAGGGCGAAGAACTCTCCGATGGAGCCGGCAACAAGGATGCCGTCAACTCCGCCGGTGATGAGCCGGTCCCACAGCTGCCGGTTGGTTGCGGCGTCGATATTGAGATTGGTATCGAAAGCCGTGACCGTGGGGCAAATGAATTGCGGGTTTTCCATGGTGGGGAGCTCCTTTTCTAGACGAAGAGGTGAATGATCTCAACCATGACAATTCCGACAATCGAAATAATCGTGGTGAGAGCGGACCAGGTCTTGAAGGTTTGGCCGACCGTCATGCCGAAGTATTCCTTGACCAGCCAGAAGCCCGCGTCATTCACATGGGACATGAAGAGGGAGCCGGCGCCAATGGCGAGGACCATGAGGGCCAGAGATATGGGTTCCATGCCTTCGGCCAGGTGTGCCACCAGGCCGGCCGCGGTAATCGTGGCGACGGTGGCGGAGCCGGTAGCCAGGCGGATGAAGACCGCCACGAGCCAGGCTGCCAGGAGCGGGGAGAGTGGCAGACCGGAAAGCCAGTTGCCGATCACATCCGCGATACCCGAATCGACGAGTGTCTGCTTGAAACCGCCACCGGCACCCACGATGAGGAGAATGCCGGCGATGGGCGGGAGCGAGGAGCCGATAATATCGGAGACGCCTTGCAGGCCGCGCCCGCCGCGCATCCCCAGGGCAAAGGCGCCGTAAATCACGGAGGACAGCAGCGCGACAACAGGTTCGCCCAGGAAGAGCAGCGCCGTGGTGAGAACGGGAACGTTCAGGCCGGTCATTTCGACCACGGAGCGCAGCATCATGAGGATAACCGGCAGCAGCACGATCATGATGGACGCGAAGAAGCCGGGGCGGTGTTCGGCCGGGACCGGTTCATCGGTGGAGATGAGTTCCTTCGGTTGCAGATCGGGGATAGCACGGGCCATCATGGGCGCCACCAGCGGGCCGCCGATAATAACGGCCGGGATGGCGATAATGAGGCCGATGCCCAAGGTGAGGCCGAGGTTCGCGCCCAGCGCATCAATGGCGATAAGCGGGCCGGGGTGCGGGGGAACGAAGCCGTGCAGGCAGACGAGGCCTGCGAGGGCCGGCACGCCAATGAGCAACACGTTAACATGGGACTTACGGGCGACCATGAGGACGACCGGAATAAGCAGAACCACGCCGACCTCGAAGAAGAGCGGGATTCCAATAATGAACGCAATCAGTGCCATAGCCCAGGGGAGCTTCGAGGTGCTGGTGCGCCCGATAATCGAATCAACGATGGTATCCGCACCCCCGGATTTGATGAGGAGTGCGCCAATCATGGAGCCAAGAACGATGAGAACGCCAACGGAGCCGACGGTGCTGCCCAGGCCCTTGGTGAAGGAATCGAAAACGTCAAGGAGAGGAACACCGGCCACAAGGGCCATGACCACCGATCCGAACATGAGGGAAAGGAAGGGGTGGACCTTGCAGACGGTGATGAGAACAACGATTGTGGCGATACCCAGGAGGGCCGCGGCCACGAGAACGCCCGGGTGAGCGGAGTCGGTTTCCGCCTCCATGGGGAAGACCGCTGGTAATGTTCCTAGCGGCATAGCAAGAAGGGGTGTCATGATGACCTCTCAAATCTACACAAGCGACGATGCCGGATTGCGTGGTGTTCCAAGCCGAAGTGCCGTCGCTTTCCGCGGCGTGCCCCACACTGGGCAGTTCCAATAAATGGAATGCAATTCGATAAGTGGAACAAATACGAGTCTAGCCGATAGGGGCGATATGGGTGAGCAAAGCAAAAAACTGGTGGGTTCTGACCGAGTTCTCGCCATTTTGGTGGCTTTGGGGGAGCGGGTGCGCGGAGCCTCGCTCGAGGAGCTTGCGCGGGCGGTAGACTCCCCAAAACCTACTGTTCATCGGGGTTTGGCGGCTTTGCGGCGGGCCGGATTGGCCGATCAGCGTGCTGACGGGACGTACGTCCTTGGAGGCAATTATGTGCGCCTAGCGTTACGTAATCTCGAGGCGTGGAGTAATGATGAGCGGGTTGGCCCCATTCTGGAGCGGTTGGTGGAACGCTTCGGGGAGACTGCCCACTACGCGACTCTGGAAGCAGATCGCGTTATCTACCGGGCGAAAAAGGATCCCATCCTGGGGCCCGTGAAACTGACATCGCGGATCGGCGGAGAAAATCCGATCCACTCCACCGCGGTGGGGAAACTGTTGTTTGCGTATAGGGTGCGCGATCTTGAAGACGTGCGCGAGCTGGAGCGGCGGGTGGGCTTCCCGGCCCGCACCGAGCATACGGTGACCGACCCGGAAGAGCTCTACCGCGAGTTGCTGCGCATTAAGGAGCAGGGTTACGCGGTGGACCGCCAGGAAAACGAGACCGGTATTAACTGCCTGGCTGTTCCGTACTTCTTCTCCTCGACGGCGGTGCCGGACGGGGCGATCTCGGTCAGCGCACTGACCTACCGCACGCCGCTCGCGGATCTGGAGGCGCGCGTGGAGGAAATTCGCGCGATTGTGGGGGCGTGATAAAAGCGATCTTGGACATAGGTCCAGACCGAAATGCGTATATCCGGATAAAATAGCAGGGTCTGTTTAGTTTACTAGCCGGAGATCGTTACCTGAGTGCCTCGAACTACGTTACCTCTGAATAAACGCGGGTCGTTGCGTGATGATGTCTATGTTGCCCTGCTTGAGCGGCTTATGGGTGGTGTGTACGAACCCGGTGAAAGTCTAAGTATCGATGGGCTTTCTCGCGAGCTAGGTGTTTCACAAACCCCGCTACGCGAGGCTCTTGTAACTCTTGAAAGCACCGGACTCGTTGAACGCGAGGCGCGAAAAGGGTACCGCGTTGCTGCGCCCCTCACCTCGGATCAGCTGCGCGCCCAGGTTGAGTTGCGTTTCTTGCTTGAGGTCGAGGCAGTAAAACACGCCTTCAAGGATCGTGAGGTTGTTCTTCCGGAACTTGAAAAGGCACTGGACTCGCACCGCCACTGGGCGAAGAAAATTGAAGGGGTTCCCCGCGAAGATCTTGACGTAGCGAATCTCTACGATTATTTCGTCGCCGATTGGAGCTTCCACGACGTCATCCTGGAGCACTGCGGAAATCCTTATTTGGCTAATGCGGTACGCAATCTCTCCTTTGGGGTGCACCGGATGCAGCAGACGATAAGAGAATCGGGAACGGATGCCCCGGTTGCCTGCGCGGAACACGAAGCTATTTATATCCAGTTCCGTGACGGAACTGTGGAAGGTGCGGTTGCGGCTATGGAAACGCATCTCCGTAATCTGCTTGAGCGCTTGAAGTAACTCTTCACTTTTCCGCTACGTGCTGCGGATTGTTACGGGGAATCTTCCCCGCATATTCACGAGAGTGAATCCCTCTGTAAAAGTTAGGGCCTTTGTCCTTTTGTGACCCTCTAGACACTATGGGATAGATCCTATAGGATATCGGGTACGAGCTCAGCGTCGACAAGGCAGTCGCGAAAGTCTCGGATGACATCTCATAGGCGAGAACTGATCGGAGGTCAAGAGTGACCGCAATACCTCAAGGGGCCGGTACTCAACATGCTTTACCGGATCCCACACTAGTGAAATCAGCAGTAGCAAAAGCTGCGAAACGTCTTGTTCCTGTATTGCTGGCGATGTACGTCATCGCCTTTATTGATAGAACAAATCTTGGATGGGCCCAAAAGGCTTGGGAAGTCGACCACGGGATTTCCGCAACCGCGTACGCCTTCGGGGCAACCCTCTTCTTCATTGGGTACGCGGTTTTCGAAGTACCGTCGAACCTCATCATGCACAAGGTGGGGGCACGCTGGTGGATGACCCGCATTATGTTGACCTGGGGCCTTGTGGCAATGGGCTTCGCATTCGTCAACGGTGTGACAAGCTTCTACGTGCTTCGTTTCCTCCTCGGTGTTACGGAAGCAGGATTCTTCCCGGGTGCCATTCTCTATATGACGTATTGGTTCCCAGCCGCGAAACGCGGTTGGATTATGGGGCTCTTCTATATGGGCTTGCCGCTCGCGAATATGATAGGCAATCCACTCTCGGGCTCTTTGCTTGAAATGCACGGAATTTTCGGGATGGACGGGCATCACTGGATGTTCGTCGTCGAAGGTGGCCTTGCTGTTATTTTCGGCTGCTTCGTTCCCTTCCTCCTCACTGACCGTCCCGTACACGCGAAATGGCTGACACCCGAAGAGCGCGATGCTCTGTCGCGGCAAATCGAATTGGAAGAAGCTTCCAAGGAGAAGGCCGAAAACATCAAGTGGACGCAAGCCCTGGTGAATCCGCGCATCCTCTACTTCTGCCTCATTTACCTGTGCATCCAGGCATCTGTATACGGACTGACCTTCTTCCTTCCCCAGCAAGTTGTTACGTTCACGGGGCAAAGCGTTGGTTTTAAGGCATCCCTGGTCACCGCTATCCCCTGGGCAATCGCCCTCATCGGCGTGCTCATCATCCCGAAGATGGCCGACCGTACTCAGAAATACGACTTCTTTACCGGAGCCATGTTGCTCTTCTCCGGATTGGGAATCGCGATATCGGCTTTCAATATCCACAACGCAATCCCGGCGCTTATCGGTTTGTCTATCGCAGCTATCGGCTTCGTCTCCGCGCAGCCAATTTTCTGGCAGTTACCTACCCGCTATCTCTCGGGTGCTGCGCTCGCCGGCGCTACCGGCCTGATCAATGCTTTAGGAAATCTAGGCGGCTGGCTCGCACCCAATCTGCGCGTATGGGCATCCCAGCACGTATGGGGGAGCGCTGCACAGCCCAATGAAACCGCAGGGCTGCTGGTCCTTGCATGCGCCGGCTTTATCGGCGTCGTACTCATCCTCGGCCTGAAACTCTTCCCGGTGAGCGATGAAGAACTTGAGGCGCAGCGTGTTGCGCAAAGCCTCAACCGCCATGAAAACAACTAGATCAAAGGAGATATAACAATGGCACAGGCAAAAAACGTTCCTTTCCCGAAGGAATATACCGCGGTAGTTTCCGGATGCGGTGCATCGGCCGGCATTGGTCGGCGTATCGCCCGCCGCATGGCTCAAGACGGCGTCAACCTTGTCGTCACGGACATTATGGAAGACGTTGTCGCATTCGGCGAAGAACTCCAGAAGGAATTCCCCAATCTGAAGGTTAAGGGCATCGTTACCGATATTTCGGATGAAGCCTCGGTGAAGGCCCTCTTCGAGGTGGTTGAGAAGGAATTCCCGCCGCTTATCGCGGAAGCGAATCCCGCAGGAATCGCGGATCCGACTCCCTTTGGGGAATTCACTCTGGAGCAATTCAACCGCACCCAGCGCGTCAATATCACCGGCACCATGCTCATGATGAAGTACGGCGCTGAGCTCATGAAGAAGTCGGGCACCGGGCGAATCGTGAACTTCTCTTCCATTACTGCATACGACGGCGGTGGGACCTTCTCGAAGTCTGCTTACGCGGCCGCCAAGGCGGGAATTATTGGTCTCACCCGCGGCGGCGCTCGCGAATTTGGGCCCTTCGGAATTACCTGCAATGTCATCGCTCCGGGACCGATTGATACGGACATTATGGGCGGGAAGCTGACTCCCGAGCGTAAGGATGCGATGTCGTCGAATATTCCACTCGGCCGAGTGGGCCAACCCGAGGAAGTCGCAGCCGTTACCAATTTCCTTCTTTCGGAAGAAGCATCGTTCGTCAACGGTGACGTCATCAATGTTGATGGCGGAAAGCATATGCACTAATAGCGAAAACTGGTTAAGGAGAAACAATGTACACCGCAGAAGGATGGCCAATTGCAGCGAAGATGAACTTTGGTTCGTTCGCGGAGGATGGCACCCCAATTATGGAAGCGTCGCCTGATGTCTGGCGCGACCAGCTTCTCCAGGTAGCTGAACTCGGCTTTGAGTGGTTCGATCCGATGGACGATTGGATTAACCTCGGGAAGATCAGCGATGAGAAATTCGAGGTCTTCCAGAAGCTCCTTGATGAAACAGGGCTTCGTTGTCCCGCAGTGTCCATCGGCCGCGCGTCAGTTGTGGATACTGAAAAAGGCGAAGAGAACCTTGCGATGGTCCACGCGACGATTGATCGGGCAGCAGCCCTCGGCGCCACGATTATTAACGTGGGATTCCAGCAGGCACTAACTGAACCGCAAAAGAAAGCCCTGTGGTTCTGGCTTGCGGAAGGGCACGTAGACGATCCGGCGCTTCGTGATCTAGCAATCGAACGTATTCGCGACCTCGGTGATCACGCCCAGCGGGTTGGCATGGAAGTCAGCCTCGAAATGTATGAAGACACTTACGTGGGAACCCCCGATGACGCTGTTTCCTTCTGTAAAGATGTCAACCACCCGGCCGTCGGTATCAATCCGGACCTCGGGAATCTCATTCGCCTGCATCGTCCCATGGAAAAGTATGAGGACATGCACGAGAAGGTTCTTCCATACGCCAATTACTGGCATATCAAGAACTACATCCGCGATGAAGATCCGGAGACCGGCTCCTACATGTCCGCACCGGTTCCCCTCAAGTACGGAACTATTGACTACCGCAAGATGATTCGTCGTGCGCTGCAACTGGGCTTCACGGGGCCCTTCATGGTTGAACATTACGGATCTGATTGGCTCGGAGTAGGGGCCGAAAATATGCGGTACATCCGTGAGGTGCTCCGCTCGGCACTACGCGTTTATGGCGACAAGTAACAATTTTCAGGCAGCACTTATCTCGATGTGCCGATAAGTACGCCCTGATGATTCTGGCAGGAGGCCCTGTGGCTGAACTGCGTAAGCGGTGACATCGCAGGGCCTCCTACTCGCTCGCGGCCAGGGTATATCCGGGGGTCGCATGGCATGCACGCGTGTTTTGAACACGAAAGCGCCAACCATATTTATCGACGGAGTAACAATGACGTTTATCTACAACGATCCCAAGCATTTTCCTGCGGAAGCTCTGACAGGATTTATTGCGGCGAATGAGCGCTATGTCGAAGCAGTGCACGGCGGAGTTGTCCGCTCTACCACGTCACCGGAAGGCGAAGTAGCCCTGGTGATCGGGGGCGGTTCGGGGCACTACCCGGCTTTTCCCGGCTGGGTCGGCCCGGGCATGGCGCACGGCAGCGTGTGCGGCAATATTTTCTCCTCACCTTCACAATCCCAGGTGACATCCGTTTCTCAAGCGGCGCACAACGGCGGCGGGGTTCTCCTCATGTACGGCAATTACGCCGGGGATGTCCTCCACTTCGGGAAAGCCGCTAGCATCATGCGCGCGGACGGCCTGGATGTGCGCGAAGTACAGATTTCTGACGACGTCGCATCGGGCACCCCGGACAAACATCGCGAACGCCGGGGTATCGCGGGCGACCTCTTCGTTGTGAAAGTAACCGGCGGGGCGATTGCTGCCGGGTACAACCTGGACGAAGCCGAACGCATTGGCTGGCACGCCAATGATTCCACCCGCACCCTCGGGGTGGCTTTCACCGGCTGCACCCTCCCAGGCGCAGAGGAACCGCTCTTCACTGTGCCGGACGGGAAATTCGCCCTCGGGCTCGGGATCCACGGCGAACCCGGGATTTCCGAACACGAACACGCCACCGCGGATGAACTGGCGGCCCTGCTGGTAGACGGTGTTCTTGCCGAAGAACCCGAACGCCGCGAGGGCGGCTACAACGGGCGCGTGACCGTGATCGTCAACGGACTGGGCGGAGTGAAGTACGAAGAAATGTTCGTGCTCTACGACGCCGTTTCCACCCTCCTGGCCGAACGCGGCCTGGAGATCGTGGCACCGGTGGTGGGTGAACAGGTGACCTCGCTCGATATGGCCGGGGTTTCCCTCACGGTTGCTTTCCTCGATGAGGAGCTAGAGAAGTTCTGGCTGGCCGGTGCGGATACTCCCGCTTTCCGTACCGGAAATGTGGAGAACCAGCAGTGCCGCGAACGGCCTGTTGCGGAAGAGCACGCGGTGGAACTCAGCGCCGGCGCGCCCGAATCGGCAGCGCAGGCGGAACGCATCGCTACCGTTTTCACCGCTTTCGCAGATGCCGCTATCGCGGCGGAAGCGGATCTGGGCAAGCTGGATTCCATCGCCGGAGACGGTGACCACGGCCAGGGCATGACCCTCGGCTCGGTGGCCGCGCGCGATGCGGTGCGCCGGGCCCTCGGTGCCAAGGCCGGGGCTGCGAGTTTGGTGGACGCAGCCGGTAAGGCATGGTCCGAAGGCGCGGGCGGAACCTCGGGCGCGCTCTGGGGAGACGCCATCTGCCAGGCCGCTACCCATCTTGACGATGGCGCGGCGGTTTCGGCCGAAACATTAGGCGCAGCCGTGGTCGATGCGGCGCGGAATGTGGCGCGGAACGGTGGCGCCGTCGTCGGAGATAAAACGATGGTGGACGCAACCGAACCTTTTGCCGATGCGCTGGAAAAGGAGCTCGCCGGGGGTGCGGGCCTCAAGGAAGCCTGGACCCGCGCGGCGGAAGTAGCCCGCCAGGCCGCCGAAGCCACCGCGGAACTGGCCGCACGCAAGGGGCGGGCCAAGACCCACGGCGACGCGTCACTCGGGCACCCGGATCCGGGCGCGGTGTCCTTCGCCCTGCTCATGGCCGCCGCAGCGGAGGCGCTCTGAGACTAATCTGCACGAACCGCGCAAGAAGGTGGAATAAAACGGTGAAAATACACCAAAATATGGCTTTTTGCGCGGTTCGTGTGGTGGAATAGCAGCGGGCGCCCGCCACTTCACTGTCGCGCGGCTTCGCAAGAACGTACCAACCCGTATACATGTCGAGAAAAGAAAACAAAGGAGTAGATATGGGATTTCGTGTGGTGGTGCTCGGCGATTCGGCCGGGTACGGATACAAGGACCTCATCAAGGCTGACCTGGACAAAGATGACCGCATCGACGAAGTGATCGACCTGGGCTTGCATGAAGGGGAATCCGCGCTGTATCCCAATCTCGCCACCGCGGGCGCGGAAATGATCGCGCGCGGCGAAGCGGACCGCGGTATTTTCATCTGCGGGACCGGGATGGGCGTGGCGATGTCCGCCAATAAGGTCAAGGGGATTCGCGCGTCGACCGCGCACGATTCCTTCTCGGTGGAACGCCTGGTGCTCTCCAATAATGCGCAGGTGCTGTGCCTGGGGCAGCGGGTGATTGGCGCGGAGCTCGCGCGGCGGCTGGCGAAGGAATTCTTCAATTATGAATTCGATCCGAGCTCGCATTCCAAGGCCAATGTGGATGCGATTTGTGCCTACGACGGCTCGCTGGAGGAATAATGCTCTGGGTTGGAACCAGCTGGAAAATGAACGGCACTCGCGCTTTTGCGCGGGACTACGCCCGTACCCTTGCCGGTGTGGATGTTGCCGGCCTTGGTAATATTCAGCCTTTTATTATTCCTTCGTTTACCGCTATCGACGTGGCGGCGAGTGAGCTGGAGGGAACCGGGATCCTGGTGGGGGCGCAGAACGCGGCCTGGGAGGATGCCGGGGCGTGGACTGGTGAAGTGTCGATCCCGCAGGCGATGGACGTCGGGGCCACCATCATAGAAATGGGGCACTCCGAACGGCGCGAATACTTCGGGGAAACGGACCGGACCGTGAATCTCAAGGTCAAAGCCGCGCTGCGCCACGGGGTTATTCCGCTGGTGTGCTTCGGCGAGCCAGCCGAGGTATTCGAGGCGGGGGAGACCCTTCCCTTCATCACCGCGCAGATCGACGCGGCCCTGGAGGGGGTGGAGGACACTTCTCGGGTTCTCCTCGCCTACGAGCCGATCTGGGCCATTGGGGAACACGGCCGTCCGCCGCGGCGCGAGGACCTGGTCCGCACTTTCGCGGCGCTCGCGGAGCGTTACGGGGAGCGCGTGGAGGCCATTCTTTACGGTGGTTCCGTCAATCACGAGAACAACCAGGACATCCTGGGAATTCCGGGCGTGGGTGGCCTCTTTATCGGGCGCTCGGCGTGGACCGCGGAAGGATATATCCGCAACCTCGAGCTCGCCGCGGAAGCGGTGCGGGGGTAGCGAGAGAATGGCAGATACTAAAGGCCCACAATAAGGGACTTTTCGTGATTTGCTTCTATCTGAGGTGGGCAAGCTGCCGTTGGAAACGAATTATCGGCAGCAGCCTGCCTTAGCTTGAGCCAATTATCTAAGCCTCGCTGTGTTCCTCGTTGACTCGGTCTGCTTGCAGAGCGAACCTATCGAAATCTGATTCATAGGTGAGGTCCTGCATGACCCGAAATTTGGAGAACTCTTCTAGCGCATGCTCATCGGCAACTCTTTTTGATATTTTTCCTGCGTTGTTCAGCAGTTCACGACTGTCGAGGGTGAGAACCTGATCGAGGAACTGCGCCCAGTCGTCCATGGTGGTGGCGATGCGACGACGGGCGCGTGACTCGGCAAGGTTTAAATACGCTTCTACCAGTCGGCCCAAGTCATCAAGCTCATTCTTGTTGAGATAGTTTTTGCCGATGGTCACGTCACCAGCAAGGATTTTCCCATCAGGGGAGTTCTTCCACGACGTCAGCCCCATATGCGGTTTCTTAGCATCTGCTCGTTCGGCAATGAGTTCCGCGGCGGTGTGCCCGTGCACGGCGTAATGAAGCTTGTTTTGCACAGTGGCAAAGAAAGCTCGGGTCGTAGGTGCTGTGGCATTGTAGTCAACCGCGGTCGAATATATATCGGTTATCTTCTGATAGAAGCGTCTCTCTGACAACCGGATTTCGCGTACTTCTTGGAGAAGCTGCTCGAAGTAATCCTCACCAAGGATATCGCCGGACTCCATACGCTCTCGGTCAATTATGTAGCCACGTAAAGTGAAATCGCGCAAGATAGCGGTAGCCCACTGCCGGAACTGGGTGGCGCGTATTGAATTGACTCGGTATCCAACTGAGATAATTGCGTCCAGGTTGTAGTGCTGCGTGAGGTAGTTTTTTCCATCAGCGGCAGTTATCCGGAATTTCCGGATAACTGCCGAATCCGATAGCTCGCCCGATTGGAAAATATTTCGCAAGTGTTCGCTGACGGTTCGTACATCCACGTCGAATAGTTGTGCCATCAGCTTCTGCGTAAGCCAGATGGTGCCCTCTTCGTACCTTACTTCAACGCTGTTAGCTACGTTGGACGTAGTGAAAACTAAAAACTGAGCAGAACTGTGCTGAACAAGTTTCTTAGACATCTTCCGCTCCTTCTGTATTGGAGACTTGCGTCGTTATCGCTTCGGCACGTGCGTAATCGGCAACGTAGCCCTCCGAGCGACTCGACATGACGTCGACTGGGGTTTCAAGTAGCTCGCTTAGCTTCATTTCTAATGCTACGAGGTCAAAATAGCTGGCGTCGGGCAGGAACTCCACCAGGAGGTCGTAATCCGATTCACTGTTTGCCTCGCCGCGGGCTACCGAACCGAAAACCCAGAAGCGGCCGGTTCCTTGATGTGCCTTTATCAGTTCGCGAATCGTATCATTGGCAGCCCGAAGCTGTGCCAGTGACGGGACCTGTGCTGAACCTGATGCGACGGTGGTGGCCATGTATCTATTTTACTTTTGCGGCGGAGGATGTACAGCTCCTCTGTTCTCGAAATATGCTTGGTGGGTAACCGGAACCACCTCAATATTGGAACAAGCAAAGAGGATTGCGGCAGAAAACATTCAGGAGCGACCATGGCGGTAAAAATCACCAGATGGGATGCCAGTGACTACCTGCAAACCTGGGAAGATATTGCGGCTTATCTTAACGCGGTACTGGAAGAACGCGACCCGAAACTTCTTGAAGTGGCTCTCGAAGACGTGGTGCAAGCGCTCGCTCGACGCACGCCAGTCCCCGCTTCGCCCGAGGAAAACTAACGGCGGCGATAGCGAACCTCGGGGATTCACCATCGCCGCCGCCTGGATTTTCTGCCGCACGAATATTGCGCCGCCCGAATGATCCAATGCCTGGAAGGCGTCGCAGTACAGCCGCGGCAGCCTACCTACCGCGTACTAAATTCCATCTCCTCGAGTTCGCGACCCTTCGTCTCCGGGATGTAACGCACCACCAGCCAGATGAGCAGCGCACCCACTACCGCGTAGGAGAAGTACGTACCGGCTAGCCCCAGAGATTGGGCGAATACCGGGAACAGCAGCGTCACCAGGGTGCCGCCAATCCAGTTGCCCGCCGTCGCCAAACCGAGGCCCGCGGTGCGGATGAGGTTCGGGAAAATCTCCCCGAGGAAGACCCACAGCACCACGCCCCAGGTACCGCAGAAAATAATGTAAACGAGGTGCACGCTCACCAGCGCAATCGCCGCCCACGCTCCGGGAAGCTGGAGCGCGCCGTCGGCATCCACCGTGCCCTGCATGAACGCAATACCGGAGGTGATCATTGTAATGAACATGCCAATCGCGCCCCAGAGCAGCAGCGGCCGGCGCCCCACCCGGTCAATCAAAAGCATGCCCACCACGGTCATGCCGATGCCGATCATTGAGGTAACGACCGGGATAAATACTGCCAGGTTGCCGGTGTAGCCCACCGTCTCCCACAGCTGGGTGGCGTACAGCAAAATGTTATTAATGCCGGCCATCTGGATGAGGAAAGCGAAGGCGAGGGCCACCCACACCACCGGGTGTAGGAAGTACTTCGGGTGGCGCAAATCTCGCAACCGCGGCTGATGCCCGCGCAGGCTTCGTTTGATTTCCTCCACGCGTTCGGCCGGATTCGCGTCCGCTCCGGTAGAAGTCAGAATCTTAACGGCTTCCGCCTCACGCCCCACGGAAACCAGGTAGCGCGGCGATTCGGGCAGCCGCAGCGCCAGCACCCCGTAAATAACCGCCGGCACCAGCTCGCTCATGAACATCCAGCGCCAGGTCTCCAGCCCGAACCACAAAATATCGTCTGCCGAACCGGAAATTTTCACCAGGATGAAATTAGAAATAAAAGCCCCGAAAATACCGATGCCGATGGCCAGCTGTTGCAGGGTGCCCAGCCGCCCGCGTTTATCCGCGGGTGCGATCTCGGCGATGTACGCGGGGGCGACGACGGCGCTCACACCCACGCCCAACCCGCCGAGCAAACGCCAGCCCACCAGCTGCCAGGCACCGAAAGACAGCCCGGACATCAGTGCCGAAATGGACAGCAAGATCGCGGCCGTGACCATGACTCGGATACGCCCGTATTTATTGGAGAATTGCCCGGCGAACCAGGCGCCGATGGCTGCGCCCAGATTCACCACCGAGACCACCACTCCCGTCATGAGGGAGCTGAGGTCGAACCCGGTCACGTTCCCTGATACCGACCCGATAGCACCATTAATAACGGCGACGTCGAAGCCGAAGAGGAAACCTCCGAGCGCAGCGGCGATGGCTACCTGAAGGAGCCGCGAAGAAGTCGCCTTACTCATTGTTCTGCCTTTCTTTTGTGGAGGTGGAAAGTTCGTGGGTGGAAAGTTGCGAGGTGGGACGCGGTTTCGCGAAAGCGGCCGCGATAAATTCACTCATTCGAGTCCGGACTTGTGCCCACACATCCGTACCCGGAGCGCTGAGCATGCCGTGGAAGGTCCCCGGATACATATGCAGCTCCACGGCCGCGCCGGCATCCATAAGATCGCGCGCCCAGTCCAGGCCCTCGTCGCGCAGTGGATCCACCGGATTGACCACCAGGAACATGGGCAAGCCCGCATAAGGCCCGCTACCTGCGGAAATAGGCTCGGCGCGGTACCCGGAATCGCCGACGTACGCGCTCCACGCCGCGGCCGCCGCCTCCCGCGTCCACACCGGCCCGTCGCGATAGGTCCGGTAGGAAAGCGTGTCGAGGCGCGGGCTTACGCACGGTTCTAGGGCGACGACGCCGCACAATCCCGCCAGTTCCTCTGGCGGCGCAAAGCGCAGCACCTGATCGGCCAGGCCGGCCCCGGCTGAATCGCCGAAGATCAGCACGGGCGCATCCGGGAAAGCCCGCGCAATAAACTTCAGCGCCGCGCGGCAATCATCTACCGCCGCCGGGAACGGATGCTCGGGAGCCAGTAGATAATCGGGGACCACCACGGTTGCCCCGCTCATTTGAGCGATCTCAGCATTACGGGCGTCATCGTAGCGGGCCCGGCCCGCCACGTAACCGCCGCCGTGCAGGGATAGGGCCACGCGGGGCTGCGGCGTCGTCGTGCTGTCGGGATGGAAAATACGCAGCTCTAAGCCGTTTTCCTCCACGATCTCACGGCGAATGCCCGCGGGGAGCTCCGGTTCCGCGCCCAGCAGCGCCTCGCCTTCCGCGCGCATGGCCGGGGTATCCCAGGTGGTCTGCTCGGGCACGCCCGCCAGCAGCGGCGTGAGCTGCGGATCGATGTAGGGCTGCGGGCGCGCCTGCGTTTTCGCGCACTCGGCCAGGAAGAGATCTACCGCGGCGTAGAACGCGTTTTCCTGATCGCGGCGGACCGTATGGGTGGAGTGCGGGATAAGCAGCCCGCGCAGTTGCGGGTTGCGGTGCTCGGTCAGGGCTTCGATCCCGGTGGCACCGAAGAGTACGTCGTCGGCGTCACCGGTCACGAGGAGGGTGGGCATGTGCAGCTGGCTGAGCACCTCGCGCCCGGGGTGGCCCACCACGCCGGTGGCAATAAAATCGAGGTCCACCTCTGTCTTACCCTGCGCCCAGCCCGCGTATTCGGAGGGCGTCCAGGTGGTGTAGGACTCGCGGAGCGAAGCGATGGCTTCGGGCAGGTATTCGCGCACCCGTTCCTGGGTTTTGCCCAGGCTTTCCGCGGCTTCGCGGTAGGTCTGGACCTGCTCGGGGGTGAGGAGAGCCGGGTCCTCGAGCACCAGCCCGGCGATGAGTGCGGGATGCGCGGCGGCGATATGTGCGGCAACCGCGCCTCCCAGGGAATGGCCCATGAGGAGGACCTGGCGCGAGGGCGTGCCGGCCGCGGCCCGCACCACCACATCCGCCGCGGTGGCCACGAGGGCGGCGAAAGGATCGGCCAGGTCATCCTTGGCGAAACGCGCCGAAAGCCCGTGGCCGAGCAGGTCACAGAGCACCACCCGGTAGTCCCGCCCGTAGTGCGCGGCGAGGCTGTGCAGCGAGGCCGCACAATCGGTCACCCCGTGAAAAGCCACGATGGTGCCCTCGATGGGGGCCCCGGAAACTGAATACGATAACGCGGAATGCCTCATTGCGCTCCTTTGCTAGTGGGTACGTGCGTGGGCGCTGTGCCCAGGGCTGCGCGGGATAATCGCCTGGAGGGTGACGAAAGGCGTGGCATCATCTGTGGCATCTTTCGTATCGTCACCCGTGCTGGCGCCTTCTTGACCGTTCGCCACGGCCGCCTCGTTATCCACCCGGTATTCCTCCACGAGCTCGTACATTTTCTTGGAAAGTTCGGCAGCCTGCTCGCGGGTGAGCAGAACTTCCGCCGGGTGCAAGCTGGTGAACAGTGGCCGTTCCTCCGGGTGATCGGTGCGGGCGGTCATCGCCGCGAGCCACAGCGAAGTGGCCCACTCTAGAATCGCGGTGCCGGCCGCGGTAACGCTTTTGGAATACTCCGGATTAGGCAGGCTGGAATCGGTGGCCATGCGCGGGGACGTGAGCGTCCACACCCGATCCCGTTTATCGCGCGCCTGGGTGGGATCCTCGCGAATCAAGCCGCCACGAGCCAGAATCCGCAGGTGGTAGCTCATGGAATTGGCGGGTAGGTCCAGTTCTTCGGCCAGGTCGGCGGCGCGCGCGTGGCCTAGGCGGCTCAGGGTGTGAAGTAAACTTAAACGAACCGGGTGGGAAAGCGCCCGCAGCTGTTCGCGGTTGAGGCGAGCTGCCGTTTCTGTTGTGGTGGTCCCCGGTGCGGTGCTACTCGATTCGGGGGTGCCGTCAGATGAAGCCATGGGTTCATTGTAGCTGGAGTGCTCGGTTCTCCCATATTCGCAACAACTGTTGCGCAATATATGTTGCGCAATTATAGTGGGAGGTGAAAGCCAGGGAAATGGCCAAAATAGGCAAGGAGAAAGCATGTCAAGCGCGGCACACGAGCCAGTCACAGTAACGGATCAGGTGACCACCAAAAATCAGGTGGCCGGTTCGGAGCGTGAACCGGCCACCATCTGGGCTTCGCGCGAATACCGAGCCTGGTTTGCCGGCGACCTCCTCCAAGACCTGGGCGCCGGCATCGCTATGTTCGCCTTCCCGCTGGTCTGCCTGGCCGTCACCGGCTCCCCGGTCCACGCCGGAACCGTAGGCTTTTTCCAAGGGGCGGGCACCCTGCTGGGCATCCTTCCCGGGGGAGTCCTGGCCGACCGCCACAACCGGCGCACCCTGCGTCTGGTTTCCTCCGGACTGGGCGTGCTCGCGCAGGTGGCGCTGGTAGCGCTGCTCCTCACCGGCACGGCGAACGTGGCGAACCTCGCCGCACTCGCCTTCCTGGACCGCTTGCGCAATTCGCTGCTTTCCCCGGCCTCTAATTCCATGCTCAAACAGGTGGTACCCGGGCGCTTGCTGCCCAACGCCGTGGCTGCAAATCAGGGGCGCGACGCCGCTATTACCCTGGCCACCGGCCCGGCAGGCGGGGCACTGCTCGCTATCCACCTCTACGTTCCTGCCCTCGCGCAAATCATTGGGCAGTTGGCGAGTATGGTGGCCACGCTGCGCATGCGTGGGGATTACCGGCCCGGGCGCCGCGAGGGCTCAGAAAGCGCCACTCAATCCGGCGGTGCCGAGCGCTCTTGCGATTCCAAGCGTGCTGAAAGCGCCGCCCGCGCCGGGGATTCGCCAAAGTCGAAGCGTTCCGGACGCCTCTCCCGCGCGCTCGCGGAATTCAACGAATCACTGCGCTGGATGTGGGATCGCACCGTGGTGCGCGTGCTCCTTATCTGCGCCTGCCTGCTCAACTTGGGGTGGGCCGGCATGATGATGAGCGTGACCCTCGGCCTTGCCAGCCGCGGAGTCGCGCCCGCACTCATCGGGCTGCTGGCGACCGCGCTCGGCTGCGGGGCACTTGCCGGGGCGATGGTCGCAGCCAAAATTGTTGCCCGCGTGCCTTCCGGAGCGCTGATCGTGACCGGATTCCTCCTGTGCGCCGGCGTCGTCGCCCTTGTGCCCTTTCTGCCCAGCCTGGGGTGGATCGGCGCGATGTACGCCTTCATGGGTCTCATCATTCCCGCCGTCAACGCCGCGGTCCTGGGCCTCGTCACTCTCATGACGCCCAACGAGCTCATGGGGCGCGTGGGTTCGGTCAGCCAGTTCTTCTCCTCCGGCGCGGCCGCTTTCGCGCCCGCGCTCGCGGGCTGGGGCATCGGCACTCTGGGCTGGGAACTCACCCAGAGTGCCTTCGCCCTTCCCACCGCGCTCGCGGCCTTCGCTATGTTGGCGTCTGCGCAGGTCCGGCGCATTCCGGCCTCGCCGCAGTGGGAGACTTACCTGGAAGAAACCGGTGCTATGCAAGTCCAGGATTAAGGGCGACGCCGCCCTTCCCGCACCAGCAACTCAGGCTATATCAGTGCCCCTGCGGTGAACTCAGCGGAGCCAGTGCGCCGTTCACCGCGCGCTCCCACAGCTCGCGCTCCACGGCGTGGAGCAGGCGGCGGCCCACGGGTTCAAGGTACCCGGCCGCTTCCAGCGCGTCATCGACCTCATCGCAGGCGGCTTGGTAGTCCTCAAAAGAAGCGAAACGCCCCAGAGTCGACTCGCGCGAGTGCAGTGTCATGAGGCCGTAGACGGGATTCTCTGGCGCTCCCGGAAGGAAGTCCGCAATGGGATGCGCCAGGAGCCCTAATTCAATCCCGCCCGAAAGCAGGCCGGAATCATCCTTCACCCACCGATCGCCCTCCGCATCGAACCAGGTAGAAGGCGCAGCCGGCTCCCCCTCCGCAGCCCACTTTTCCACCGCGGCCATGGACCCGGTAATAATAGGCTCAATGGGCAGCACGCTCAGCGCCTCCAAGAACGCCGTATCCATCTCGCGCGGGCGCCGCTTCGCCTTGACCACTTCCGAATTTTGCGGAATCACCCGCGAACGAGCATCGGAATGCTGGGAGCGCCGCACGTGCCAATGCCGGCGCAGCGGTCCGTCCCCCAAGCGCAGGCACTCGGGGCTCGCTCCAAAGAGGCTCACATCGGCCTCCGAAGAAGTGCTGACCACCGGCACGTCAAGCTGGGCGGGCTCTACCAGGTGGAATACAAAAGCCCCGTGGCGCTTCGCGCCGGTTCCGGTCCCGCCCAAGGCCAAGGTGCGCAGAATCCGGGGCGGAACCCCGGTCCCGTGCTGGTTAATCGCCTTGACGTACACCGATCCAACCCCGGGAGCGTAACCATCGAAGGGATGCGCTCCGCTTGCCAGCCGCAGCACATCGTGGAAATACGTGAGGTACGTATTGGCGTACACCGAGGATTGCGACTGCCCCATGAGGAAAACGTGCCCCGCCCTCGCAGGACTGCTCGGTGAGTGCAACCACGCGGACACCTGCGCAATCACATCCCAGGCCAAGCCTTCTTCACATTCGTCAAGCTGCATAAACGGATTCCAGCCCGGCTGTGCGGCATCAATCTGGCGCGGCTTTCCGCCCCAGCTCAGCTTCCCGTAACGCTCCGGATCAAAGGTCTGCAAGGCGGAAATCTGGATGGGCTTGGCCGTCACGGATACATAGGTGTGCCGCCTGCTCATCACATAATCCCAGGCTCGCCGCCAATCATCTTCAATGTCGTACCCCTGGGAGGCATTCGAAATGGATACCCACGCCGTGCCCGAACTCCCCTCCACCGGGCGCCGCACCAGCACACGCGTGCAATACGGGATTCCTTCTTTTTCTACGACGACGCAGGCCGCCGGCTGAGCGCCGTCGGCCTTTTCCCCGCGGCCACCACGGCCCGCACCGTTTGCATCTAGCTCTGGCGCAAAAGCGTAAACATTCGCGTTACCGGAAAGGAAATACTCCTCCTCCACGTAACCGTAAGCGGCTAAATCTAGCGGTTCGCGCGCGAAACGCATACTCGAAAATGGGTGGCTGGTATCGGTTACGGGGATCGGGCCCGCGGCATCGGGAACCGGTACGGTCAGTGCTAGTGCGTTCATCATTTCTCCCTCGAAATTCTCTCCGACTGCGATCAATCGTCAGCCTAAGTGCCCGGCTTGTGCGCGGCTTGGCATAGTGGGGGTGAAAAGACGTTCCGCATCCGCCCCCGGGGACTAGTCCCTCAACATTTTCGGTCCGAATCCGTACTGAGCGGCCGCATCCAGGAGCTCCACCGCGTTATGCACACCGAATTTACGCATGAGACTGCGCCGATGGCTGCGCACCGTATTGATCGAAATATGTAAGGTGGCAGCCGCCTCGGAATTTGTGAGGCCCTGGGCGATCTGCGTTAATACGTCCTTCTCTCGGAGGGTAAGCGCAGGTGTGTGCCCCGAGTCGGTTCGTGGTGGCCTATTTTCAGAGGCGGAGTTCTCCGGTGTTTCCGCGGTGATCTGAGTGGGGGTGCTTGGAAGCACGTCCCATACCTCCGCTAAACCATCGGAGTTGAGAATAGTTGCCTGGGGCGCGGCGCGCAGAAGCAAGGCGACCAGCGTGGAGAGCTGGGAAATCCGCGTCCGATCCGTGGTGGAGAAAGCCCCCGCGCGCGAATGGGATTCCAACCATAGGGTGCCCTGCAATTCCTGCCCAATGATGCAGGGTTGGATAACCGCGGAGGCGTGCGTAGCCGCGGAAGCAAAGCGGAATAACGGGCTCATCCGTTCGTAAGCCAGGGAAGAATCCGCGGGGAAAGAATAGAGTTCGGCTACCTCGGCCGGGGTGCGAGCCCAGTACTGTTCGCGCCGCCCGAGGGTCCTCCCGAAAGGCGAATTCGCCTCCACCACGAGGGTGGAATTGTAGTGGGGGAAGCCGTAAACCCCCAGAACCGCAAAAGCGTTCTGGCGCGGCAAAAAGGCGTAGAAATAAATGTAATCCGCATTCGGCGCCACGTCCGCTAGTAGGGCAACCACGTAACGCGCAATGGTGCGCCGATCCGTGGCCGCGTGAAGCGCCTGGATAGCATCCGTCAAACGCTGTGAGAATTGTAGATTCGTTCGCATTCCACATCACCATCCGCCAGGCGAATATTGGGCATTCGCCCCGTGAGCAGGGACTAGTCTACTCGTCTGAAAGTAGGGCAGGAGGGACCTTGATTCACCCCTAGGGTGGCGCCGCGCCGCGCGAGCAGCTCATTACGCTATCGCATGGGCGTAAAGGAACGCTCAGGAATAACCGCATATAACGGATGCGAAGCAGCTCCGTTGCGTGAAAGGATAACCAATGACGGACCCACACACGGTAACGGGTACCAGACCGATACCGCCGTCGGATAACAATGTCGTATCAACAGCAGCCAGCGGGGCGACGGGTGGGGAAGTGAGCCTGGAGAAATCCGCCAAGAAAGCCGCGAAATCTGGTTTTTGGGGCGCGGTTGCCGAATACTACGACTTCGGGCTGTACGGAACCGCATCCGCGGTTATCTTCCCCTCGGTCTTCTTCGGGGGCGGGGAAGATCCAACCCTGGCCAATATCGCCTCGCTCGCCTCATTCGGCGTCGCGTATCTGGCCCGGCCTCTCGGCGCTATTGTGCTCGGCCATCTCGGTGACGCGTGGGGCCGGAAGAAAACACTTCTTCTTACCCTTGGCTTGATGGGCTTCGCAACCCTGGTTATCGGTTTCTTGCCTTCCTATGATTCGGTTGGTCCCGCCGCGGGTGTCATTTTGATTGTGATGCGGCTGATCCAGGGCTTCTCCGCGGGCGGCGAGCAAGCCGGATCCACGGCGATGACTTCTGAACTTGCCCCGCCGGAGAAACGCGGCCGCCTCGTTGCTTTCACCATGCACGGGCTCCTTATCGGTATGTTGCTCGGCATCGCCGCCTTTATCCCGGTATCCAAGGATGAGGAATTCCTCCTCGGTGGGGGCTGGCGTATCCCCTACTTCGTTGCCATCCCGCTGGTGCTCTACGCCCTGTGGGTACGCATCAAGGCGGACGAACCACGCGACGTATACGAAGCACTCGCCCGCAACGAGGGCGCAGCGGCGCAGCACCCGGTCCAGAAAACTTCCGAGGCCGCTACCAATAAGGGAAGCCTCGGCGACCTCTTCAAGAACCACTGGCGCCAAGTCATTCGCGTCATGGCGATGGGCCAATACGCCATCACCGGTGCGCTACTCACGAACTACATGCTCAACTACGGAACCACCTACTGGGGGTGGGAGCGTTCCACTTTGCTGGCGCTCGCGACCCTAGCAATGGGGATCGGTGTGCCTATCCAACCGGTGTGGGCCGCGCTTTCGGATAAGATCGGGCGCCGGCCGGTGTACCTCATGTCAATGTTCAGCCTCGTGGTGCTGTTCCCGGCGATCTTCTGGGCAATTCAGCTCAAGAACGTGCCGCTGCTCGTTGTGCTGCTCTTCATTATCGGCTTGACCTTGGCCGGTGGAAACGTTGTGCAAGCGCCGATGTACAGCGAGATGTTCCCGACCCGCCTGCGCATGACGGGCTACGCGGTATCCACTCAGCTCGGCAATATTATCGTGGGCTTCACCCCGATGATCGCCGCGATTATCGTGCGGCCCGGCGCTTTCGGCTGGCTGCCGGTGCTGACCTTCACCACCATCATGATGGGGCTTGGGATTCTCTCGTGCCTGTCCACGCCGGAAACCATGGGCAAGGTTATTACCGCTGATCTGGAGCAGGAAGTAAGAGCAGAAGCCTAAATCGCGTTCGCTCTGCACCCGTTTGTGCCGCGCGTTCGTAACGCACGTGATGGCAAGCTCTTGAGCAAAAGCAGGCACCGCCGTCCGGTCCGAAGACTGGGCAGCGGTGCCTGCTTTTTCTTCTGGTCCGCGCCGTGGCGGCATGCGGTTTCCGTGCCGTCCTTTATTTTGAACGACGACGCCGCGCCTGCCCCCCGCGCGCCCGCTAGCGGTTCTTGGCGTATTCTTCGTGCGCCCAGGCGCGAATATCTTCTTCGGTCAGCCCATCGTGGAAACGCAATCCTTTCGCCCACTTAATATTCGGGAAAGCAGAGCGTAGGTACTCCTCTGCCTCGTCCATCGGCGAGCTCCCGGAGGTGCAGAAGGGGTGCACTCGCGCGTTCCCCAAATCATGCGAGCTTAAGAAGCTATCCACCACTTTCGGCGGAATGCCCCACCAGATCGGGAAGCCGAGGAACACCTCTGTTGTGCCGCCCAAATCTACCGGTGCTGCGAGTTTCGGGGCCGGGAGCTTACCGTGCTGTTCTAGATTCGCCCGGCTATCCTCGACCTGCCAATCTAAATCCGCATCCGTATACGGCTGAGCTGCCGCTATTCGCACCGCATCGCCGCCAACAATGCCCTGCAAGCGCTGCGCTGCTTTCTCGGTCATGCCAGTTTCGGAAAAGTAAATAATCATAGGTTCCCTTCTTTACTTCTCACCTACCACCACACGCTGGCGGATATGCGCGGTCAGCGGGCCGCGTTCGAGTTCATCAATCACGGCCACCGCCAACTCCGCGGAGGTCACCTCCGGGGAAACATATGTCCACTTAGCAACGTGATTGCCTTCCACCGCTGCCGGGACCTTCCCATCCCCGCTATCGAGCACGATGAGCCGGGTCGGCAGCCCGGAAACCAGATCAATAAGATGGCTCGCGGCGCGCTCGAGGAAGTCCTCTCCGGCATCCGCGCTGGGCGTGAGGGCATCCACCATGGCGTCAAAACCGGCAATATCCCCGCGTTCAATTTCGAATACGTCGCGGCGCAGCGAAACCGGTGCCTCCGTTTCATTTTCCGAGCGCGTCACGGCAATAACTTCGTGCCGGCGCGAAACTGCTTCCTGGGTAATGAGCTTTCCTGCCGAGCCGTTCGCTCCAATAATTGCAATGCGCATCATTCATCCTTTCTGATGGCGGCCACGCGCGTGGCCTGCTGCTGGTGAGGTCTTATCAAGGTGATGGCGGTGGCGGGTGCCCGGCCGCGTAGTTGGGAGCCCATTACGGGGAGAAACGGCAGCATGCCAGCTGGGCCACGATGTCCAGCCGGCCACCGCCGGGGTTGAAAACCTGGGAAACGCACCACCGCATCCCTTCCGAGGGTGAACAAGAGTTCACCATAGATGGTAGCTCAGATATGCCAGAATGAACCCATGACCGAATCGAATCAGCCCGCGCCGAACCCCGTGCCCGCCGACGCGCAGCTCGCGCCCGATGCGCCGCAACCCTCATCCACTTGGGAACGCATGGTCGCCGGGAAAATGTACATCGCGGACGACCCCTACCTCGCCAAAGTCCGCCGCGAGGGCCTCACCGTCCAGCACGAGCTCAACGCCACCAACCCCTCCGATAACGAAACGATCCGCACCATCGCTGCCCGCTTCTTCGGTTCCTTCGACCCGAGCGCCACCGTGGTCCCGCCCGTCCATTGCGATTACGGCGCGAATGTCCACATCGGCCCGGAAGTCTTCATTAACTCCGGCGCGATTCTGCTCGACGTCGCCCCCATCACCCTGGGTCGCCGCGTCCTCATCGGCCCGCGCGTCACGATCACCACCGCCGGCCACCCGGTTCCCCCGCGCCTGCGCGCCGAAACCGACCTCGAATTCGGCACCGCCATCACCATCGGCGATAACGTGTGGATCGGCGCCTCCGCCACCATCGGCCCGGGCGTCACCATCGGCGAAAATTCCATCGTGGGCGCCGGCGCCGTCGTCATGCGTGACGTCCCCGCGAACTGCATTGTGGTTGGGGTCCCGGCCCGCGTGCTCCGGTATTTTAATAACGACGACGACGCCCGCGGCCAAGCGCTTCTCGACGCCTATGTTGCTGACATGGGCCCGCTTAGCTAAAGGACCTGAGCCATCGGTATAAAATACAGCGTATGTCTATCGAACTTCCCCTCATTGATGCCGCCCTCGCGGCGGGTGTGCCGGCCGATGCGGTTATCCCCTTCGGTCGGGATCGGGCGAAGATTGATTACCGCTGGGTAGAAAGCCTCGATGCACAACCGGGTACACCCGGCCGGCAGGGTGCGGAGCTTGCACAACCGAGCCAACCCGAATCCCGCTCCGCGCAACCCGGCCGCCTCGTGCTGGTGACAGCCATGTCACCCACCCCGGCCGGGGAAGGAAAAACCACCACTTCTATCGGCCTGGCCGACGGCCTGCGCTACCTCGGCCAGCGTGCGGTGCTGGCCCTGCGTGAACCCTCGCTGGGGCCCGTCTTCGGGCTCAAGGGCGGGGCCATCGGTGGGGGCCGCGCCACCCTCACCCCGGCGGACTCCATTAACCTGCACTTCAACGGCGATTTCGCCGCTATCGCCGCCGCCCACAACCTGCTGGCCGCCATGACCGATAACGCGGTGTATTTCGATACCCACGACATTGACCCGGCCACGGTGAGCGTGCGCCGCGTGATCGACATGAACGACCGGGCCCTGCGCGCCATCCTCCTCAGCCCCAGCGGGCGCCTGGATAGCGCCGGCCCGGGCGCGGGCACCCACTCCAATCCCGGCGCGCACGCCACCCGCGCCACCGGCTTCGATATTGTTCCCGCCAGCGAAGTCATGGCAGCTTTCTGCCTGGCCTCCTCCTTCGCGGATCTGCGCGAGCGCCTCGATTCCATGGAAGTGGCCCGCACCCGCGCCGGCAAGCCGGTCACCGCCAAAGACCTGGGAGCTACCGGCGCTATGCTCGCCCTGCTCGCCGAAGCTTTTTCCCCGAACCTGGTCGCCACCCGGGAAGGAACCCTCGCCCTGGTTCACGGCGGGCCCTTCGCCAATATCGCCCACGGTTGCAATTCCGTGATGGCCACCCGCGCCGCGCTCGCGATGGGGGAGATCGCGGTCACCGAAGCGGGCTTCGGGGCCGACCTGGGCGCCGAAAAGTTCATTGACATTATGTGCCGGACCTCCGGGCTGCGCCCCGATGCGGTTGTATTCGTTGTTACCTTGCGCGCCCTGCGCTACCACGGGGGTATCGCCAATGCCGCCCGGCATATCCATAATTTGCGGGCGGTATGGGGGCAGTCCGTCGTCGTCGCCCTTAATCGTTTTGATACGGATACCGAAGCCGATATCGCAAAGGTGCGCACGCAATTCGAAGATCTGGGCGTGCCCGTGGCCGTTTCCGAGCATTTCGCGCGCGGCGGGGAAGGTGCGGCGCCACTGGCTGAAGCGGTCCTGCGCGCCCTCGAAATGCCCTCCCGCACCACGTTCACGTACCCGGATCACGCGAGCCTTGCCGAAAAAATCACCGCGGTGGTGCGGCGCGTCTACGGGGGCGCGAGCGTGACCTTCGCGCAAGAAGCCCGCGAGCAACTGCGCGACCTGGAAGAACGCGGCTACGGCAGCTATCCCGTGTGCATCGCGAAAACCCCGGCCTCCTTCACCACCGACCCGAAACGCCTGGGCGCGCCCAGCGATTTCGACGTGCCGGTACGCGAGGTGCATCTCTCCGCGGGTGGCCGGTTCGTCGTCGTCATGGCCGGGAGCGTCATGCTGATGCCGGGCCTGCCCCAAGAACCATCCGCGCTGGCCATTGACGTGGACGGCGCCGGAAATGTGCGCGGTATTCACTAAAAATCCCTCTCGATCACGCCGCCCCAAAGTGTTACCCTGGACACGTGAGCGGCGACGGGGCCGCTCCGCGCACTTATGCGCGTGTGAATCCCCACGGAGGACGATATGACAAAGTTCGTATACGCATTTACCGAGGGCAACAAGGACATGAAGGACCTGCTCGGCGGCAAGGGAGCTAACCTGGCTGAGATGGTCCACATGGATTTGCCTGTCCCACCCGGTTTCACCATCACCACCGAAGCTTGCCGCTACTACCTGAGTAACGGACAGGAACCCGAAGAACTTGAAGCGGAGGTGACGCGCCACCTAGAAGCCGTGGAAGAGCAGATGGGCAAGAAACTTGGCGATCCGGAGGATCCGCTGCTGCTCTCGGTGCGTTCGGGCGCGAAGTTCTCCATGCCCGGCATGATGGAAACCGTGCTCAATATTGGCCTCAATGATGAATCAGTCAAGGGCCTGGCGGCGCAATCCGGCAACGAACGTTTCGCCTGGGATTCCTACCGGCGCCTCATCCAAATGTTCGCCCGGACCGTGCTCGATATTGATGGGGATCTTTTCTCGGACGCCCTGCATGCCCTCCAAAAGGAAAAAGGCTACAGCGGCGATCTTGATATGACGACGGCGGACCTGCAAGAGCTGGTCGAACAATTCAAGGGAATCGTGCGGCGCGCCACCGGGTACCCCTTCCCGCAGAACCCGCGCCGGCAAATGAACCTCGCAATCACCGCGGTGTTCCGCTCCTGGAACACCGAACGCGCCCGCATCTACCGCCGGCGCGAACACATCCCGGATGACCTGGGCACCGCCGTCAATATTTGCACGATGGTCTTCGGCAATATGGGGGAGAAGTCCGGTACCGGCGTGGCCTTCACCCGCGATCCTTCCACCGGGCACTCCGGGGTGTACGGCGATTACCTGGTCAATGCCCAGGGTGAGGATGTGGTGGCCGGTATCCGCAATACCCTCTCCCTCAAGGACCTCGAGCAGCTGGACCCGGTTTCCTACAACGAGCTCATGGACATCATGAAGCGCCTGGAGAACCACTACCGGGATCTGTGCGATATCGAATTCACCATCCAGGAAGGCAAGCTGTGGATGCTGCAAACCCGCGTGGGGAAGCGCACCGCCGCCGCTGCTTTCCGGGTGGCCACCCAGCTGGTGGACGAAGGGCTCATCAGCGCGGAAGAAGCCATCACCCGTACCACCGGCGAACAGCTCACCTCGCTGCTCTTCCCGCAGTTCCAGCGCGATGCGCAGCGCACCCTCATCACCAAGGCCATGGCGGCCTCCCCGGGTGCGGCCGTGGGCGAAGTGGTGTTCAGTAACGAGCAGGCGGAGGCGCGCGCCGCGGAAGGTGCCAAGGTGATCCTGGTGCGCCGCGAAACCAACCCGGATGACCTGCCCGGCATGGTGGTGGCCGCCGGCGTGCTCACCGCGCGCGGCGGGAAAACCTCGCACGCCGCGGTGGTGGCCCGCGGGATGGGCCGCACCTGCGTGGTGGGCGCGGAGGATCTGCTGGTGGAAGAAAAGGCCGGCACGGTCTTCATCAAGTCCACCGGGCAGACGCTGCGCGCCGGGGACGTGATCTCCATTGACGGCACCACCGGGGAAGTGTTCTTCGGGGCGGTGCCGGTGGAAGATTCCCCGGTCATGATCTATGTTTCCCAGGGCTTGGAGGCCGCGCTGGAAGCCGCCGGCGATGATGTGGACACCTGCGAACTGGTGCGTTCCGTGGATCGCATCCTCACCCAGGCGGATAAGTCCGCGCGTATGCACGTGCGGGCCAATGCCGATAATCCGGAAGATGCCGCGCGCGCTCGCGAATTCGGGGCGCAGGGGATCGGCCTGTGCCGCACCGAGCATATGTTCTTGGGCGAGCGGCGCGAACTCATTGAGCACGTGATCCTCGCGGCCACCCCGGAATTGCAGGAGGCGGCCCTGGGTGCGCTCATGCCGCTTCAGCGCGGTGATTTCGAAGGTATTTTCGAGGCGATGGACGGCCTGCCGGTGGTGGTGCGCCTCATCGACCCGCCGCTGCACGAATTCCTCCCGGATATGACGAAGCTGGCGGTTGAGGTAGCCACCATGGAAGCCCGCGGTCAGCAGGTGCCCGAACACACCCGCACCCTGCTGCGGGCGGCAACCGAACGCCACGAAGATAACCCGATGCTGGGCCTGCGCGGGGTGCGCCTGTCCATCCAGATCCCCGGTTTCGTGGATCTCCAGGTGCGGGCGGTGGCCGAAGCTGCGGTTGCTTGCCGCAAGCGCGGCCTGGATCCGCATCCGGAAATCATGATCCCGCTCATCGGTTCGGATAAGGAATTCCGCCTGGTCGCGGACCGTGCCCGCAAGATCATCGCCGATGTGGAACGCGAATCCGGCTACGACCTGGACATCGCGATCGGCAATATGATTGAGCTGCCGCGCGCGGCGATTATCGCGGAGAAGATCGCCGAAGATTCCGAATTCTTCTCCTTCGGCACCAATGACCTGACCCAGACCACGTGGGGCTTCTCGCGGGACGACGTCGAACACGAATTCATTCCGACCTATATGGCGGAAGGGATCTTTGACACCTCGCCCTTCGAGACCATCGACTGCGAAGGCGTGGGCGAGTTGGTGCGCATGGGTACCGAACGCGGCCGGAAGGGCAACCCGAATCTCACCGTGGGTATCTGCGGCGAGCACGGCGGGGATCCCGCCTCGGTGCACTTCTTCGACTCTGTCGGTTTGGATTACGTGTCCTGCTCCCCGTTCCGGGTGCCGGTGGCGCGCCTGGAAGCCGGGCGCGCGGCCGTCATGGCCAAGGGGCAGGAGTCCGGAGCCGGCGCGACGGCGTAGCTTTGGCACCTCGCGCGTAGCTGCGAGGCTGCGGAGCCGCGAAGCGGCGGCTTTGAGCCCGCAAGCGCGAGCTGAACGCGGCTAGCACAGCACAGCGGCCGGGCGGGAACCGAGCTCTTCACGGAGCTGGTTTCCACCCGGCCGCTTGGCATCTGGTGGCTTAGCGATACCGGGCCACCGGGGCCGTTCGGGCACGGCAGCGTAAGCACCCGGAGACGCGGGCGCCGTCGTACAAGAAAGTGCGGTGCAGTCAATTCTCAGGTACCTCGCCTAGGATAGGCTTGGGTAGGCAGGTTGGTGCGGTAAGCAGTATCGGAGATGGTATCTCGTGGGCGTTTTCTCATTACGTGGCGGGCAATTTCATCGCGCGGCGCCTCCCGCTGATCTTCCGGAAGAAACCCGCGCCTCCGTTGCCGAAGCGTTGCGCGCCCAGATTGCGGAGTTCCTCGATTTCCCGGCCTTCCAGGTGGCGTGGACACGCCCGGAGGGGGAGAGCGGCACCGCTTCTCTGGTTGCCTTGGATGCCACCGGGAACATTATTAGCGTCGATATTATTGATATTCTCGACGGCGCAGCGCTCCTCGCGGCCCTCGCCCGTTCCGCTCAGCACGCCACTTTAGACAGGCGCGAAATCACCCGGCTTTTCCCGGGCGGGCCTCACGATTTTTCCTCCGCTTGGCAGGAGTTCACCGCCGTCAATCCGCCCATTCCGGAACCGGCGCCGCGCCTGAGCATCTTCGCTTTCGCTATCGATCCGGATATTACTGACGCCGTGCGGGCCCTGGCCGGAGCCGGGGTGCAGGTCTGGCAGGTGACCATCCTGGAGCGGGCGGCCGGGATTTTGCTCTCTGTGGACGAAGTCCGCCTCCAGCGCGCCACCGCGCTCGGGCCGGCCGCCGGGGTGCCGGTGTTGAATGTGGCGCCCGAGGCGGAAGCGGAAACGGAAGCGGGCGATCATCCCGAGGCGGAGGCTATGCCGGAAGTCTCGCGGGAAGGCGATGCGGCACCCGAGGCGGAGAATATGCCGGAAACGGAGGCTCAGCCTGAGCCGGTAGCCGAGCAACCGGCAGAAACACCTGAAGTGGCGGAACTTGCTACCGAGCGGCCGCGGCGGCGCGGAAGCCGGGCCGCCCAGCCGGGTACCGAAAGCGCTGCACGCAGCCGCAATATTTGGCAGGAAATCCGCGGCCGCCGCGCCGCGCATACCTCCGCTGCGGCCGCTACATCCGTGCCCAGCTCAGCGGCCGGCGCCGCGCACACCGCCGCGCACCGCGCTGCTAATTCCGCCCCTCCTGAGGGCGCTTATCGGAGTGATCATCAGGCTGCCCCGCGGCGTCGGGCGCGGCGCGCGGCGGAATAAAGTTCACGCGGTGCGGCCGGAATTCGAAGCCACCCCGCTTTACCGTGATAATCGGACTGGTGTCCTCCGGTAAACCGAGCCGCTTGCGGCGCTCCGCTTCCTTGCGCCGAGCCTTCTCCCGCCGTTCAATGCGCGCTTCTATAGCTATTTCCTCAAGCGCTTTCTTGGCTGCCAGATTGGCTTCTTTTACCTCCGCTGTGGTCAAGCCGGTTTTCCATTCCCGTATCCCGAACACCTCGATAATCGCGACGGTGGTAGCCACGCCGCCACAGATGAGTGCCTGCCGGGAGTCCCACGTCAGTGCGAATGCGACAAGAAAATAGACCCCTGTAAAAAATACAATCCGGCACAGCGGGGGAATCCATCCGCCCGGGCTCGGATGGTGCCAGCGGCGTTGATCCCAACGGTCGACGTGCGCCGAAAAGAATTCAACAGCCACGGTGCTCAGCACAACGATGAGCAGCAGAGCGAAAAAATTCACCTGGTGAAGGAGGAACAACCGGCTCAGCGCCAGCGCAATCACAATACCTATCGCGGTAATAGTGCCTGTAATGAGGTGCCCGCTCCACGACTGGCGGAAAGGCACCGGCGTCCAATCCGGATCCGGAGGAATACGAACCATAGCTATCCCTTCACTCGACGCATGTGCAAAGTGTACGTGGCTGTCGGCGTCAAGTAGTTGGAAAAGTCAGGGACTTTAACATATATGAAAGTGATGGTCATGGCTTCATGTTGATCACCGCCAAGACAGTTGGTCGGTCACTACCATCGTCAGGCGTGCTCGTAACATTAAACGATGCCCCAAGCACGAGCTGAGCAACGGCAATCCTAGCCCCGCGTCAACCGCTGACTTTCCCCGCCTCGCCGCGCCGGCGAGGAAGGTATGTTTTTCCGGGATGTACTGCGGATGTCGTACATACGAAGTACAGCTTAGAAAACATATACCCTGTCCCCAGGTTCTGGTGTGACTATTGAACTTCATGAGGTCCATGAGAAGCTCGCGGGAAGCTCGCCGCGTCCGCCCGAAATCAAAGTGCAACGGCAGCTACGTTAAGAAATCGTTTTGATGTCGTGGGGTTGCATCCTGTGGCGGCCACTGTCGTGGGGTTGCATCCTGTGGGGCTCGATGTCCGTGGGGTTGCATCCTGAACGGCCCGGCAGGCCCGACCAGCCGGGCCCGCCGAAACGCCTGGCGCGGGCACGCTATCCGTGGCACCCTGGAATGGAAAGCCCCCGCGGCGCGGAGCCTACGGTGGCGGCCCCGGGAAAGCAGGCAGAAAACAAGCAGAAAACAAGCGGAAAGCAAGCAGAACACGAAAAGGAAGCCCCATGCGCAACATCACCTTGGCGAACGGCGATACCGTGCCGGCCCTCGGGCTGGGCACCTGGTTCCTCGGCGATAACCCGGCGAGCCGGCAGGAAGAAATCGCGGCGCTGCGCTGCGGAATCGAAGGCGGGGCGCGGCTCATCGACACCGCGGAAATGTACGGCAGTGGGCGCTCCGAAGAACTCGTGGGCGAAGCAATCACGCCTTTCCCGCGCGAATCTCTCTACCTCATCACCAAAGTGCTGCCCTCCAACGCCTCGCGCCACCGCATGGAGGCCGCGCTCGACGCCAGCCTCAAGCGCCTCGGAACCGACTACGTTGATATGTACCTCTACCACTGGCGCGGCGGCACCCCGCTGGCCGAAACCGTGGCGGAACTCGAACGCCTGCGCGCGACCGGGAAAATCCGCAGCTGGGGCGTCTCTAATTTCGACGTTGAAGATATGCAGGACCTGGCCGCGGTGCCCGGCGGCGCCAACTGCCAGGCCAACGAGGTGCTCTACCACCTCGGCTCGCGCGGCATCGAAGTGGAGCTGCGCGGCCTCATGGAACGGCGCGGCGTGGCGCTCATCGCCTACTGCCCACTCGCCCAGGCCGGCACCCTGCGCAACGGCCTGGTCACCAACCCGGCCCTCACCGAGGTCGCCCGTGAACTGGGCATCAGCCCCTTCCAAGTTCTCCTCGCCTGGGTGCTGGCGCAGGGCGACGCCATCGCGATTCCGCGCACCGGCAAACTCACACATATGCGGGAAAACTTGGAGGCCGCGCGCCTCGAACTGAGCGCCGACCAACTCGCGCGCCTGGACGCCGCCTTCCCGGCTCCGCGCTTCCGAGTCCCCCTCGATGTGGAATAGCTTCGCTCCAGGTGGTACGACGGCGCCGCGGCGCGCCCGCGCGCCGCGGGGACGCGGCGTCGTCGTGCTTAAAAGCCATGCACGGTAACCCGCAGCTACACCGCTCCGTAACCGATCTGGCGGAAAAATATCGCCACGGCCCCGGCGATCTTTCCGTGCCGGGCCTTACGTCATAGGGAGGGGGTCAAAAAAATGGAACAATGTTCCATGTCAGGAAAGTGGCGCAGTTGCTACGAATATTCGACATAAGGAGTAGTCATGGTTAATCGCATGATCCTCAACCAAACCTCGTACTTCGGGCGCGGTGCGCTCGACCAGCTGGTCCCCGAGCTGCATCGCCGCGGCTTCAAGAAAGTCCTCATCATCACCGACAAGGGCGTGCGCCAGGCCGGGACCGTGGACCTAGTGACGAAGCGTTTGGATGAGGCCGATTTTGCTTACGAGATTTTCGACGACGTTGTTCCGAACCCGCCCGTCGAAAATGTGAAGGCCGGCGTGCAGGCGCTCAAGGATTCCGGCGCGGATGTGCTTATCGGCCTGGGCGGCGGTTCCCCGCAGGATACCGCGAAGGCCATCGGCATTATCGGTGCGAACCCCGAATTCTCCGATGTTCTTTCCCTCGAGGGCGTGGCGGACACCAAGAACCCCTCCGTGCCGATTATCGGTATCCCCACCACCGCCGGTACCGCTTCGGAAACCACCATTAACTACGTGATTACCGATACCGAGAAGCACCGCAAGTTTGTGTGCGTGGACGAACACGATATTCCGGTGCTCGCCATTGTGGATCCGGATCTCATGGACGGCATGCCGCGTTCCCTCAAGGTGGCGACCGGGCTCGATGCCCTCACCCACGCCATCGAAGGCTACATCACCCCGGGTGCCTGGGAGCTTTCGGACGCGGTTCACCTCAAGGCGATCCAGATGATCGCGAAGAACCTGCGCAAGGCTGCCGACGGTGATACCGACGCCGTGGAACAGATGGGTTACGCCTCCTACATCGCGGGCATGGGCTACTCCAATGTGGGCCTGGGCCTGGTGCACGGCATGGCGCACCCGCTCGGTGGGCGTTACGACGCGCCGCACGGCGTGGCCAACGGTATCCTGCTGCCGGCCGTCATGAAGTTCAACGCCGAGTACACCGGTGAAAAGTACCGCGATATTGCGCATGCCTTCGGCATGAAGGATTCGTACGACGTCGCGCTAGAAGACGCGCGTACCTACGCGGTGGACGCGGTCAAGCAGCTGGTTGAGGACCTGGGTAACCCCACCACGATCTCCGCGGTGGGCGTGGACGAATCCGGCCTCGACGCCCTGGCCGAGGACGCCTTCAACGACGTGTGCACCCCGGGCAACCCCCGCAAGGCCACCAAGGAAGAAATCCGCGCGCTCTACGCCTCCTTGCTCTAAGGGCTGAGGCGTTCGCTTAGCTCATGCGCTCAAGCGGCGAACGTGGCCGGTGCCTGATTAGATTCGGGTGCCGGCCACGTTTCTGTATGAGTGCGGCGCTGTGTGAGCACGCCGCGTGTTGCTATCCGGGTCCGTTATGTGGCCGGGTACGCGGTGGCCAGGTAGCGGCGTCGTCGTTAGGAATCCGTACGCATTTTCAGGACGCACGCGCACAGCAAAGCCGCTCCGGCAATACCCGCGGAAAGCGCCAGGGCTCCGCGGTAGCCGCCCCAGGTTCCCACCAGGGGCGCAACCAGGCCGATGCCCAGGCTCGCGCCCACGCCGAAAGCTGCGCCGTTGAGGCCGGGGAGTGAACCGGGCGCCTCGGGCGGGGCCAGGATCACGCCCAGGCCGTTGACCGTTGTGAGAATCATGCCGTTATAGGTAATTCCAAGAAGCGCGATAAGGGCGAAAACAACCCAGCGGTGCTCAAGGAAAAGCCAGATGCCGCCAATCGCGCACAGGGAAACGGCGAGCCCGGTGCGTAGCACGGTGAGCCAGCCGATTTTCCCTGCCAGCCATCCGGATAGCGGTGCGGCGACCAGGCCAATAAGTGCCGGCGGGGTGAGGTAAAGGAGTGCGGCGCGGCCAGCCTCAAGCCCGTATCCCGCCTCGGAATTCTGGGCGAAAAGCGCGACCGTAAAATTGATAACCGCGAAAACCGAGGCGAGAGACAGCAGCGTTGTGGCGATAAGCGGCCAGCAATGGCGCGATGCCAGATGGCGCAAAGCGAAAAGCGGCGAGGCAACTCGGCGTTCCGCCACGCAAAAAGCGCAGAAAAATAGCACGGCCGCCCCGAAAAATGCGAGGCTGGCCGGGGCGAACCACCCGCGGGTGCCACCGATATTGACGTAGTAGGTCAGGAAAATCAGGCTGAGCGAGAGCAACCCGCCGCCCAACCAATCCATCTTTCCGGTGGTGGTTGGCTGTTTTTGCGCGGGCAGTGCCCGGGCCGTCAGGAAAATCGCGGCCGTGGTGAGTGCGGCGATCACAAAGAAAATCGCTTGGAAGCCGAAGCGGTCCGTAAGGATCCCGCCGAGCCAGCCGTCTAGGCCGCCCACGCCGCCGTTCGCGGCGCTGATAATACCCAGCATCGTGCCGAGCAGCGCGGGAGATACCGATTCGCTCAGAATCATATACGCGAGCTGGAAAACCGCTCCCGAGACGCCTTGCAGGACCCGCCCGGTCACGAAAATGGGGAAGTTCGGGGCGAACGCGCACACCAGTGTGCCCACCAGCAAGATCGCGAGCACCGCCAGCAGCATCCGCGCGCGCCCGAGGAAATCACTCCACCGGGTCAGAAGAATTCCGGCGACCGCGCCGGCCAGGAAGAACAGGCTCGACACCAGCGCGAGCGTCCCCTCGCTCACCGCAAAGCTGCGCCCGATATCGGGGAGCGCGGGAGTCACCATCGTGGTGTTGAGCTGATAGGACAGGACGGCAATAACTAGGGTGACGAGCAAGCCGAGCTGTGTGCCGGGCCGGAGCGCGGTTCCTCCGTCCGGATGGTTTGTATTGGAATTGGGGGACGGACGCTTCGGATCGCTTTGCTGAGGGGTACCGGCAGTGGCCGGAACTTTACGTGCACTCACTTCTCTATTATCGACGACGCCGCAGCTCCTCGCCCGCGCGCTTCATGTGCCGCGGCTCAGAGCTTGGCTGGGCGGTGCTTGAGGGGTGTGTAGGTGTGTGCTGTGGTGGTCTAGACGCTACCCGGGACGGGCGATGAGTCTCCGGCTGGGTTGTTGAGGCGTGTTTTTCAGGTGTTCGAGCGTGGTTTTCTCTGGTTTTCTGGGTGTTTGGGCTGGGTGTGGTGGGTGTCTCTCTGGTTTGATTTGCGTCTAGCGGGCCGGGCTTGTAAGCTTGTTACCCGTCGCCGAGAGCCGGAAACGCCTCAAGGTGACACGGAAACTCCTCGTGAGTAGCCTAGTTCACTAGCTTCCCGGTTTGAAAGAATCTGGTTGTGGTGGTAGGCTAACGGGGTTGCTCTTCTTGAGCGTGAATGATTCTCTCCGGACCAGCCAGTCGATGGTTATTGGTGGTTGGTGTGGGGTGTGGATATGGTGTTTGGATGCTTAATAGCGTGTCTGACTAATATATTTTTTACGTGAAAATTTTTTTGTTCACACGACCGGGCCAGGTTGACTGATTGTTGGTTTCTTGGTTGGTTGTGTGGGTGTGTGCAAGGACAGTTAGCACTCCAACATGTAAAAGGCTGGATGCATTCGTTATTTGTGGGTGTGTTTGGTTTGTTTGTTGGTGGTGTTTTGTTCTTGTTATTTATTTTTTTGTTGAGCTAGCTATTGGCTCTCTGGTTTTTTGTGGAGAGTTTGATCCTGGCTCAGGACGAACGCTGGCGGCGTGCTTAACACATGCAAGTCGAACGATGAAGCCTGCAACTTGTTGTGGGTGGATTAGTGGCGAACGGGTGAGTAATACGTGGGTAACCTGCCCTCCTTTTTGGGATAAGCCTTGGAAACGGG
>NZ_JBOZBG010000015.1:0-54503 GCF_051264595.1 Actinotignum urematis
ACCACCGAGGTGGATAACATTTTCTCCCTCTCGACAAGCACCACTTTTATCAGCCACCATTGGAACACCGGTCCTGGCCGCCACCACAGCTGATCGCAGATCACCCTAGAGGAGTGCGCTTGCCATGAGTACCACACACAAGCATCACATGAAAAAGAAATCCCGCCGCGGGTTTTGGCTCTACCTGATCCCAGGGGGAATCGGATTTACGATCATCATCCTCATCCCCTTCTTTTCAAATCTGTACTACTCGATGACGAAGTGGAAAGGCGGCGCATCGAAAAAACGGTGGGTCGGGTTCGATAACTACGTTTCCCTCATGCAGGATGCCGATTTTTGGATGTCCTTCAAGAACTCAGTAGCGATGATCATCGCGATGGTCATCATCCCTACTCTGATAGGGCTGCTGCTCGCGTCGATTCTCTTCGATTTCGTCGGGAGAAGTTTCAATAGCAAAATCGCATCATTTTTGCGGGCAACGTATTACCTGCCGCAGCTCCTTCCGGTTTCTATTGCTGGAATCGTCTGGAACTGGATCCTCAATGCTGAAACAGGAGCCCTCAATCAGATTCTGAGTGCGATAGGCGTTTCCTCGCCCCCGAACTGGTTGGGGTCAACCAGCACAGCACTGCCATCCGTGATGCTGGTTCTCATCTGGATCCAGATTGGCTACCCCACGGTTATCTTCATGTCAGCGCTGCAACGCGTTGATCCCGAACTCTACGAAGCCGCGGAGCTCGATGGTGCAGGGTGGATGCAGCGGTTCAAGGCCATCACTATTCCGCAGATTAAGCCGGAAACCTTCGTCATCGTTCTTACCTGCACGGTGGCATCGCTCAAGGTATTCGCACCGATTTACGTGCTTACCCGCGGTGGCCCTGAAGGTTCGACACTCGTGCCCTCGTACTATTCCTACCTCAACTTCTTCGACAAATCGAAAGTTGGTTATGGGGCGGCAATCGCAACTGTTCTAACCATCATTATCATCATCGTCGCCGTGGTCATTCAGTACTTCCAAAACCGCGCCGCGAAGAAAGACATGCTGGGGGTGTGACATGTCTAGTGAAACAACCCGCTTGGAAGCACCGGAAACTCCGAACGTTCCGCCCACTTCTCCCACGTCAGTCACGTCAGCAACGGCGACCACGTCAAGTAAACCGCGCCTCGTTCGGGTGAAGAACCGGGACCGTCATCATCGCGGTATCAAACGCTGGATCGTCCTGGCATTCGCGGTCCTATTTGGCTTACTCATGATCGCGCCGTTCCTGCTGATGATTATTAATGCGTTCAAGTCGCCAACGGATTATTCCTCCGGTGGTCCGCTCGCGCTTCCCACCGAGTTGTATACCGACGGTATCGCCGCTTTCTGGGATCGCGTTGAGTTCCCGGAGAAGGTGTGGAATTCGCTGTGGACCTCAGGTCTGGTCGCCTTCTTTGCGGTGATCATCTCGCTTTTCAACGCCTTCGCCATTGGCATCGGGCGGGTCAAGGGGAGTGCGGTCATTGTTGGCCTCTTCCTGCTCGCCAATATGCTGCCGCAGGAAGTGCTTATTTACCCGCTCTTCTCGATGGCGCAGAAAGTCGGCCTGAATGACAATTTGTGGAGCATCGTCATTATCTTCACGATTATCCAATCAGCATTCGGCACGTACCTGCTCGCCTCGGTTCTCGGCACCTTCCCACCTGCACTCCTGGAAGCAGCACAGCTCGATGGCGCCTCCCGCTGGACTATTTTGTGGCGAGTGGTGTTCCCGAATGTACGGCCCACGCTCGGGGTCCTCATGACTTTCTTCTTCATTTGGACGTGGAACGAGTTCTTCATTCCGCTCGTCATGCTGACCTCAAACGCAAACCAAACTGTTCCGATTGCCCTAGCATCACTACAAGGGGATCGTATGCTTGACGTTCCCACCCTCAACGGAGGAGCACTCCTATCGCTGATCCCAACATTTATCTTCTTCCTGATTTTCCAGCGCACACTTTCACGCGGCATTACCGCGGGCGCGCTCAAATAATGTCAGTTCTCGAACTAGATATGAGGTTACTGTGAAATTCACTAACGGTTTCTGGCTTGACCGCAAGGGTTGGACGATTGAACGGGCAAAGCAGATCCGCCAAGTTGCTCCGATCAGCATAGATGATCGGCCCGTACTTGAAGTCTTGGCGCCCATCAAAAATATCACTAGCCGAGGGGACACCCTTAACACAGGTCTTTTCGATATGGCCTTCGAACCAATTGCTCCCGGAGTAATTCGAGTCCGCCAGCATCGGTGGCGGAAAAACACTATTCCTCCCATTCAACCGGAACTCTCTTTCGATCCCACGTACCAGGGCTCTATTGACGAAAACTCTGAGGACTACCGCGTAACTGCGGATAATCTTTCTGTCACGGTTCCTCGCGAAGGCACATGGGATGGCATCCGTGTCTCGCTCAACGGCGAAAACATAACGGAAATGACCACGCGTTCTGTTGGGCTGGCAATCTCCCCAGACCAAGAGCGATATTCCTTCGCGCAATTTGTTCTCCAGCCCGGCGAACGCGTCTACGGATTGGGTGAACGGTTCGGTCATTTCGTGAAGAACGGCCAATCTGTTGACATCTGGAATGAAGACGGCGGCACGTCCTCAGAACAGGCATACAAAAACGTTCCCTTCTATATCTCAACTGCCGGCTACGGAATCCTTGTCCTTAACACCGGCGATGTGTCATTCGAAATCGGATCCGAGGCAGTCTCCCGTATCCAATTCTCGGTCAGCGGCGACGAACTGGAATACCTCATTATTGCCGGTCCCAGCCCGAAGGAGATCCTTGAGCGCTACACCGCGCTGACCGGGCGGCCGCCTAAGGTACCGGCCTGGTCCTACGGGCTGTGGCTAACAACCTCATTCACCACCAGCTACGACGAAGAAACAGTGATGTCCTTTATCGATGGAATGGCCGAGCGCGATATCCCGCTATCGGTTTTCCACTTCGATACCTTCTGGATGCGCGAGTTCCACTGGTGCGATTTCGTCTGGGATCCCGTCACGTTCCCGGATCCGCGCGGCCTTATCCAGCGAATCAAAGACAAGGGCCTCAAGGTCTGCGTCTGGATCAATCCGTATATTGCCCAACGCTCCCGCCTCTGGGAGGAAGGCGCGGAAAACGGCTACCTCGTGAAGCGAAGCGATGGCAGTATCTGGCACACCGACCTGTGGCAGGCAGGTCTATCCCTCGTCGATTTCACGAATCCCAAGGCTGCGCAATGGTACCGGGGGGAGTTGAAGAAACTACTCGATATGGGAGTGGATTGTTTCAAAACGGACTTCGGTGAACGCATTCCCGTGAGCGGTATTGCATGGCATAACGGTGCTGATCCAGTCAGCATGCACAACTACTACGCGCACCTCTACAACCGAACTGTTTTCGATCTCCTCACGGAGGAACGAGGCGAGGGCGAAGCTGTACTCTTCGCGCGTTCGGCAACCGTGGGAGGCCAGGCGATGCCCGTTCACTGGGGTGGCGACTGCGATTCAACCTATGCGTCCATGGGCGAGACCCTCAGGGGTGGGCTTTCCATCGCGATGTCAGGCTTCTCCTTCTGGAGTCACGATATTGGCGGCTTCGAAGGCATGCCAGACGCGGGCCTCTTCAAGCGCTGGCTCGCTTTCGGCCTGCTATCCTCGCACTCGCGATTGCACGGCTCGGGTACCGTCCGCGTCCCGTGGGTTTTCGACGAGGAAGCTGTGGAGGTGACGCGGCGTTTCGTTGATCTGAAGCTACGGCTTATGCCGTACATCGGCCAGGCTGCACGCGAAGCCCACAAAACTGGAACGCCTGTTTTGCGTCCGATGGTTCTTGAATTCCCCGAGGATCCCGCAACCCGCGAAATTGACACCCAGTTCATGCTCGGTTCAGATATTCTCGTCGCTCCGGTTTTCCGGCCGGACGGCAAGGTCACCTACTATCTCCCGGCCGGAAAATGGCGCAGTCTTTTCTCGGGAGACGTCCTCACCGGTTCGCGCTGGGTAACGGAAACCCACGGATACAGCACTCTTCCCGTCATGATTCGAGAAGGTGCCGTGATTCCCTTCGGCAAGAAGACCGATACTCCCGTCTATAACTGGGCCGATGGTGTTACTCTCGATGCCACCTCGCTTTTCGAGGGACAAACATATACCGTCACTATCCCGGCGTCCGATGCGGGAACGGGCGCACCGGATGTCACGTTCACGGTCGCGCACGTTGCCGGCGCTTGTGAAGTAACGACGACGACGCAGGCCGCTTGGAATCTCAAGTACCGGGGCCAAGAGTTCAGCTACGAAGCCGGCACAAGCACAGCAACTATTCGGCTGAGCGAAGGGAGCTAAAGAGATGTCTCAAGAAACCATGCAGTTCCCATCGGATTTTGTGTGGGGGACCGCAACAGCCTCCTATCAAATTGAAGGAGGGGTTCATGAAGGTGGCCGCGGGCCGTCAATCTGGGATACGTTTTCTCACACGCCCGGAAAGATCCATAGCGGTGACACTGGCGATACCGCTTGCGATCACTACCACCGATGGCAGGAAGATATCGGTATTATCGACTGGCTTGGAGTTGGCGCCTATCGTCTTTCTATCGCCTGGCCGCGTATCATGCCCACCGAAATGGGCGGCGTGAATCAGGCTGGTCTTGATTTCTACGGGAAGATTATCGACGCGCTCAACGCGCGAAATATCAAACCTGTTGTCACCCTCTACCATTGGGATCTCCCGCAGTATCTCCAGGATAAGGGCGGCTGGGCATCTCGAGATACCGCCTTCGCTTTCCAGGAGTACGCGCGGGTGCTCGCCCGTGAATTCGCGGGCAGAGTGTCGGTGTGGACTACCCTGAATGAGCCCTGGTGTTCTGCCTACCTCGGGTATGCCGCGGGAGTGCACGCTCCGGGAATTCAGGATCCGCAGCAGGCGATGCAGGCTGTACATCATCTCAACCTGGCACACGGGCTCGCCGCGATGGCGATTCGGGAGGAATGCGGGGCGGATGCGCAGATTTCGGTGACGCTGAATCTCCATGTTGTTCTCCCGGATGATCCGACTAACCCGAGTTCGCACGAGGCCGCTCAGCAGATCCGACTCCTGGGGAATGAGGCTTTCCTCGGGCCCATGCTTGAGGGCACGTATCCTCCAGAGCTAGTGGAGCTCACCTCGCGTGATGTGCGGTGGGATTTTATTCACGACGGCGATCTTGCGCTCATTAACCAGCCGTTGGATGTGCTGGGGGTCAATTACTATAACCCCACTAAGGTGCGGATGGCTCCGGAGGGTGCTGTTCCCGAACGCCATGACGGGCATGATCCTTCCGGGAAGTCGCCGTGGGTGAGCGCTGACCGGGTGGAATTCCTGGAGCTTCCGGGCGAAAAAACGGAGATGGGCTGGCCGATTGACGCGACCGGTCTCACGGAGTTGCTGCTCGAGTTGTCGGAGCGCTATCCGGATCTGCCCTTGATGGTCACGGAAAACGGAATGGCCGATGCTGATCCGAATGAGGTGACCGGGGGCCAGATTGATGACCCGAAGCGCATTTCCTACCTTCGTGACCATATCGCTGCGGTGCATGCGGCGATTGAGCAGGGTGCAGATGTTCGGGGCTACTTCGTGTGGTCGTTATTGGACAATTTCGAGTGGTCCTATGGGTATACCAAGCGATTCGGCATTGTCCACGTCAACTACACGACCCTCGAGCGCACCCCGAAGGCCTCCGCCCACTGGTACCGCAAGCTAATCCAGTCAGGACGAATCCCTGCGTAACGGAGCGACACCCGCCTTACCGGCGCCGGCCCATACCGGCCAAGGGGCAGACTAACGGGCTGGCGTTGGTGAGGAGGCGGTCATACGACGTCACGCACAAGGTCAGCAAACGAAGTGGGCGGGCGCGTCAAAAGGTTCGATTAACTGCGGAAAGCTCCTTGGATGTACTCATCTGCTTCTGGGCTTGGGCTGTTCCACCAGAAGCCAAGTACAGACGAAGCTCTACGGGCAACATCGCAAGCGGAAGCAAAGACCTTACGGCTGAGATCTTCATCGTTCTGGTGTGTCAGTTCGCTACGCACCTTGGGGTTGCGAACGTATTCGTTGGCAAATGATCGGACCCGTGTATCTGAATAGATTGCGCATGCAGGATAGCCTTCAGCTTGCCCGGCATCGGGTACCAGTTCTTGTATTAGCACCTGTATAAAGTCGAACTGGCACAACGAATTCAGTGAAGCGTCATCACGAGGTAAGTCTTCAACTGGTAGCTCTCCTTCGATATCTGGACGCAGCTCAGGTGTATGAGACATGAGCGCCCGGGCGGCATCAATCATCAACCCAGACTGCTCTGGAAAGAGGTTAGCTCTTGAAGCATTTACTTGTGTTTCACGTATCCAAGACCGGTAAGAGTCATCGGTGCCGCCTCGTAACACCATGGGGAGCAGTGTGCTCCAGCGTTTGTAGCGTACCGCTGCTGCCCCGATGAGGTAAAGGAAAACGATGACTTCAAGTTGGCGTTTCGTATCGTTGGATGCACTTTCGCGGATTTCGAATAGTTGATCCACCGCAAATGAGACCAAATCAAGGTTGTTGTACGCCAACGCTTGTACTGCAACAACAGCGATAATGGTCAGTTTCCGATCCTGTTGGGCATCTTCCGATTGGAGGGCTTTACGTAGAAGCTGTTCGACTGGAACCGTATCGGTGGCTGAAAGGTGCGAAGCAACTGCTACGCTCAACGAGCCGTAGCTCATGTCGAGTGACAAAGGGATGCTGAGCGCAGTACCTGAGCTATTGACCTGTAGCTTGGAAAGCTTCTTGATGAGGGTATCTATAGTGCGGTGGGTATCGTCACGTATCTGCTGATCGTGTGCTGAAAGAAGCCGTTCCCAGTGCCCATATCGCAAGGCAACGTTTTGGCTACCTTCACGCAGATACACGTCTCCAGCTCGAAATACCTGGCAATTCTTGCCAAGAGAGTCTGTGTAGTCACCTGACTTGCTCATCGGAATGGGATATGTCGTTCCAGGAGATACGGCGATCAATAGGACTTTACTGCCGTCAATATTGTGGATTTGGGACCGAATATCAATTGGTCCCTCTACATACTTAGACACTCGGTCACGAAGTTTCGCACTGTCATATTGATCCGGGTCAAAGTGCTCCTTCTGAGCTGGAATCGACCCATCATTATTCACTCCAACAATTAGGTGCCCGCCAGGATGCGTGTTCGCTAAGGCAACTATGTCTTTGGCGAATTTTACTCGCCCTTCAGCGTTATCGAGATCGAGGCGGAGCTTGTAGTCCAAGTGCTCATTCTCGCCCTGCAACAGCAGATTGTGAAGCATCTCCAGATCGGTGCGGGGTTCCCATCTATCCAAATTGCACCACCTGATTGATCATCACCGCGATGTCGTCGTTTTTCAGTTGTGGCTCGAAGCGGACCTTAACACCTGCTTCCTGCATAGATTCGAAGAACTTCTTTGCGGCCGTGATCTTGAGTTTTTCGGTTCCGCGCAGATCGTTCTTGTCCTTGACGTCTTTGGTTTCGACGATGAAGTTTAATGTCACGTCGCCGTCTTCAGTGTGTAGCACGTACATGAAGTCCGGGCTTGTGGTTCCGCCGAAATACAGCGGCACCTTGATGGAACGGCGCGGGATCTTACCGAAAACAACTACCTCATTAACTGAGGAGCGTTTGATGTTCTGCTGTTCAAGATCAGAGTCGTATACGAATGCATCGTAAAGATAACGCTCTGGCACCTTTGATTGCGTATCTCTGAACACTCCGACGTTGCCTTGTACGATGGAATCCAGTGGCTGACCGTCTGCGTTGGTCAATGCCGTGGGTCCAGTTATGCCTTCGATCTTTGTATAGGAGAAACGGTTGACGAAGGTGTCTTGCATCCAATTATGGAACTTAGATACGAACTTTGCTAAAGTCGCCTTCGTAAAGAAATCATCCGGCAGTTTCTGATCGGCATTTCTGCGAACAAGACCAGCATGAATTGCCTCTGTGGGCAAGAAAGTCTGCTTATAAGCCGCTTTCAGCCAATCTCCATAGGTGAGTGCATCTTCAATCTTGTAGGTATCTAACGCCTCAGATTGTGTAACCAGTTGTCCTGTTTCATCACGTTGAATACGTTCCTGCCTGACTAGACCTACTTGTTGAGAGTACACGTCCTCTTCGCATCCAAGGACGTAGTCGACACACTCTTGTAGCTCCGTATCTGTGAGTTCTTCAAGGCGTAGGTAGTACTTTTTGTTCACTAGCGTCCAAAGTGATTTGATTTTGGCGAAGTTATCTTTGCGGATATTAACGCGCAACGGTTTCTCAACCACTTTATCGTGCTTTAGCCCAGTATTAAACTCGGGGTACAGTGAAAACAGTTTTTCGGCTTTCCCTTCAATAATATTCTTATCGGTGTCGATTAGGTCCTGGGTTAGGAGCAGTATGAATAATTGTTTTTCTGTTTGTCCGTATTTAGCGGCGATTTGCTCCAAGAGTTTCCCGACGTTACGGGTGTCGGTGGCAGCCTCAGCGTTGATCTCGTTGATTAACCGGTTGGCGAAGTCAGCTTCGGTAAAGTCAATTAAATAGGTCAAGTAGAACTGTTCTCCAGCTATCCGGTTGCCATATTCGTCAACTGGCAGACGCAGCCCGCGACCGACTTCTTGGAGTTTAGAGATCTCAGATCCGGAAGATCGTAGTTTGACGATTTGGAACACGTTGGGATTATCCCACCCCTCGCGTAGCGTCCACTTGGAGAAAATGAACCGCATTGTGTTCCAAGTTCCATCGTGGTTGCGGAATGACAACAGCGATTCTTTATCACGTAAAATCGCATCCACTTCAGCTTGGATAGCCTCATCACTAGAGGAATTATCAGCCGAGAAATAGCCGCCATTCGTCGCTTGAACATCAGCCAAGGATGCCCGCAAGTATTCGACGTATTCGCGAGATAGCGAGTCACTAGGGGATTCAAAACCTGCAAGTCGACGTTTAATCTCCTCAGCCAGCAGTTCCTCGAACTTCAGCCGCAGATGCCCGTCGCGACCCTCTTCACCACGGTAGGAATCAATCGAATCAATGAAGAATAGGCTCAGTGTTTTCACCTTGCGGGCACGCCTGAAATTCTCCCACTCGGCATCAAAATGATTCACAATAGCACGCTCGAGCATCAATGCCTGATAAGTGTCTGAATACACTCCAGAGGTGATGGTGTCCCCGCGCGCGAGGATTTGCCCGTTCGATAACGTGACACCGGACTTAATCGCAGGACTCTCAGTCTTACCAACGCCCTCGACCGTGATGCCGGCGAAATTGCCGTCAACGTTGCCCAGGCTATCGCCAAGGTTCAGCTCAAAAGTCTTCTTCGAATCCTCATCTCTAAATGTGGCCGTCTTGGGTTTAGATGCCGACAGGCTTGTCAGTTTCAACCGCACCGACCTCTCGGCGGGGTTCTGCGGGTACTGCACTGCAACACCCTTAACCAGCTGATCATTGAACGCCTCAATAGAGCCAAGGTTAAATACCAAGTTGTTGTAATCAACCACCCCGCTCTTTTCGGCTTTAGGGAACGTTGCACCAAACCGGATAACCGCTTGAGGGTGAATTTGCTCGATCAGGGTATTCCAGGCTTTATTCTCTTTGCGGAAACGGTGCGGCTCATCAATCAATACAATCGGACGAGTATCGGCCAATGCCTCATACGGCACCGATGCCGAACCGAGGACGGTCTGGTCATAATCCTTGGCCATCGTCGCCTTTGACTGCAACATACCATCAGTCATCAACAAGCAATTAATCCGGTTACGCTGCAACCTGGAAGCAGAAGCAAAGGAGGTCACCGCTGTAGGAAACATCTTGCGGCCTTTAGAACGCTTCTGAGGATTGAGTACCTCTAAAGATAATCTTGTCTGCATCCCATAGATATCGGCGAAATGTTCACGGGCGTAGTCGGACTCGATAAAGTTCCGTGTGCCTTCCTTAATCGGTGTTGAGGGCACCAGAATAATAAACTTGTTGAACCCGAAGCGCTTATGTAATTCGAACATAGCACGCGTATACACGTATGTTTTACCGGTACCAGTCTCCATACGTACATCGACGCCAAGGTAAGCATCCCCCTGCCGGGTGCGCAGGCATTTAGCAATAGCCGGAACACCCTCTAGCTGGCCCTGCTGAATCTCGGCGATATTCTCCGCAATTTTCGGATCGCCAACATCGAAAACAGGGTTCGCCTCATTACGGGACGAATAATCCAGCTCAACACCATCAAACACGTGCCCAAGCGCGGCAATAGCCTGCGTCTGATGCTCAAGAGTCTGCAGACGAATCTTCATTGGCTCTAGAACCTCTCGATTACTTCAACGCTCTGCCCTGATTTGAGCACCGATAGATTCTTCTTCAACTCATGCATCACGCTAAAGGTCACCGAATACGGGAACACCACCACACGGCTCAACTGCAACTCGTTAGTCTCAAGCCGGCGCACTAGCTCCTGCAGATCCTCCGACGTGATTCCGGGATTGATGATGTAAGCCGAATCCTCGCAAACATCTAACACGTAACCCACAAGCTCGACCTTGCGGGGCTTAGCAAGCAGCCCGAAACCGTCCTGGTTCAGCCACGTAGTCAAAACTACTTCTCGACCAGGAGTGCCATCAAGATCAAATTTCGACACATAATCCCCAGCAAGAACTTCTGCCGGATCTGGGGTGAAGGAATCAAGCTCATCCAAAGTCTTTATCTTCGGTGACTCAAGACGCACGAGCTTGAAGCCATAATCAATGTCCGCGTCAGTGTCCTCCTTGATCTTGGCGGCCGCGCGCTTAATCCGCTCACGACCAATCTCATCAATCGTGCGAAAACCATCTCTGTAAGCAACTCGCGAAGCGCTTGAAATCGAGTCCGGTGCTACCAGCTCGGGTATCTGCACAAGAATCCATCGCCGTGTTGAAGAGGTTTCGGCATTAAGACGCAAAGCAGCTTCCGCAGTTGTTGCCGAACCTGAAAAGAAATCTACATAAATCCCGTCAGAGGGCATGAGGGATAGTAGGTATTTGATTAAGTTTAGGGGCTTGGGGTAATCGAAGTATTTTTCTCCTAATACTGAGATCGCATCTGCCGTCCCTCGGGCGGAGCTAACTCCGTCTAGATCACTAACCGAAAGTCCGTCGATTTCAAGTAAATTCTTCGGAGGTACACCTCTGTTTATAGGAGTATCTGTGTTATCTACAAGTAAGTACTGCTTGAAATAAACAGACCAACTTCCATTTCGTTGTTTACACAAAATAAAGCCATTTTTAAGACCCCATTTGACCTTTTCCTGGTTCCATCTCCAGTTCCAATGTTCAATTTTCGTCGTGCTATTTCCAGGCCACAATTCTGTTCCATCAGGCATAGGTATTGGATAGTTCAGAGAATCTGAATAATGATTCCCTGTCATCCGGCGGTCAAGTTTATTTTCCTTGTAAGGGCCCCTGCAAGGGAAATGTTCATCCCTTCTCCTGTACGTATTGGCGTCGGGGGCCACGCCTTTGAATTCTGCATCAGCGGCATTCTTTGCGTAAGTCACGACATATTCAGTGACTGTCTTCAAGTCAGAGCCGGTATTTGATCCAGGAGTTGATTTCCAAATTAGGGTTCCTATTGAGTTTTGCTCGCCAAAGACCTCATCACACAACAGAGTAAGATTAGCCTGTTCGTTTTCATCAATACTGATAAAGATCACACCGTCATCACTCAGAAGCTCCCTGGCTAGCACGAGGCGTGGATATATAAAGGTGAGCCATGCGGAGTGGGATGATTTGCCTTGCATGTCGAGTATGCGTTCGGCTTCGTCTTCACTGATGCCAATTCGTTCGACGAGCTGCTGGGCGGTGAATCCGAAATCGTCGTTGTACACAAATCCGTCAGATCCTGTATTGTACGGCGGGTCGATATAGATGCACTTGACCTTGCCTGCGTACGACTTGACCAGATGTTGGAGGGCGTCGAGGTTGTCGCCGACTATGTAAAGATTCTCGGAGTCTTTGTTCTCGGGTTCGGCATTGTGCTCCAGGTCAGGAACCACGACGGTTTCGGTCTCTAAACCCGCTAGGTATTTCGCGTATGACTTGCCGAGGAATTTCAGCTCGTAGCCTTCGCGTGTGAGGTTCAGGTCTTCTTCTTTGAGCATTTGCTCGAATCTGTCGAGCATGAAGGAGCCTTGCTCATCGAAGTACTCGGGAAAGGCGATTCGCAACCGTTCGATCTGCGCACTGTTAGGCGTGATGGTTTCGTTGTGCTCGCGGGCTTCACGGTTCATCGTAGGTACCCCTTTCGATTCTTAGGTTGAGCATAGTTCTTGCTCAAATTACGGGTGAGGGAACCGTTGCGGCGTGCCCTGTACGTCCTCAGTCTACCCGTCACTCGTGCGGTTTCCCTGCTGGCTCGCTGCTTCTGCTCGGATGCCGCTGGGCCAGGTAGGTGCTGAAGAACACTGCGAAGGCGACGAGCCAGAGCCAGGCCAGGCCGGAGTACCAGTTGAGGCCGCCGAAGAGCGTGATGCGGGGTAGCTCGGTTGCGATGATGAAAGAGATGCCGAAGAAAGCACCGTAGATGGTATCCAAGACATAGCCCCACGGACTTCGCACGCCACGCGCCCGGCGCAGGGCTGCCGCAGCTTTGGTGAGAAGCACGCTCGCCGCCAGGTAAACGAGGGTGGAAGTCCAGAACATCCACATCTCCACCTCCGGATCACCGGTGGCCCAGAACAGGAGTATCGCCGCAGTCAATCCGGCAACGACCACGATGAGCAAAGTAGCACCCTTGCGGTAGCGGTACGCCCTCTCGGCGGATTTCTCGCGGTTCTTGGGTGCGTGTGTGGAATCTACGGATGCGGGCCTGGAGCTTGCGGGTGCTTGCGCAGAATCGGCGGGTGCTTGCGTGGTGTCTGTGTGCTGCTGCGTAGGTTCTTGTGTGACATCCTCGTTCATAGGATAATTATGGCCGATATTCAATGGCGAAGGGAATGGTCTATGGCAGACGCACCGCAGCATCGGCAGCTAAGCAGGAAAGTCCCCATTGGTAAGATCGCAAGCTTTCTGATCATCCTCCTCGTCGGCTTCGGGTTTGCCCTCGCGGTGGTTTTCCTTGCTGGCCGGCATTCCTTCCCGCTATGGAGCTTCGTCGTCGTACTTATTCTTTTTAGCATCGCCAGTTTCTACATGACGCGCGCGGTGGGGCGAACGCCGCGGCGCTTCGGATACCTCCTCGACACCGGCTACGGAATCATTGCCGGGCTGTCCTTCCTGGTGTTTCAGTACGCGTACGAATCGATTCGGTGGCCGTCGTTCCTGCTGGTGGTGTGGATGCTGGTGACCTCGATGGGGTGCAGCGCGTATATCGACAAGCGGCACCCGGCACCGCGGGGTGGTGCGGGTTCAGAAGAGAAGTGACGGTGTGTGAAGACCGGCCCTGACCCACTCGCGAGGCGGATGGGCGGGCCGGTACTGGTGAATAAACTCTAGCAATGCCGCGGCAAAGGCTCAAGACCGCGGACGAAGCTCAAGACCGCGGCTGCTGCTCAAGACCTACTTCGCCCGGAAAGCGTAGTAGGCCGGTTTGGAATCGGGGGTGGAATAGTCGGTGCCGACGAAGCCGTAGCCGGGCACGGCATCGGTTATGGTGGCGGGCACTGACCAGACCGGGGCCTCGCCCTGGTTCCAGTCGAAAGCAAAGGTGGCGTCACGGGAATCCTCACGGTAACCCGTCAACACAATCCCGTTACCGAGCGCCGCAAAATCCAAGCTAGCGCTCGCGAGCGGAATCTCCCGCAGCTGACCCGCCGCCACTACCGTGGTGGTAGATCCGGTCAAGCTAGAAAGATACGTCACCCCGCCCGGCACGCAGGCGGAGATCGCCACCTGATACCGCGCGGCGGAACTCGCCGGCTGCTGCCCGAGCAGTTTCTCCAGATTCTCCCGCAGCTGCGCGTTACTCGCTTGCGGAGCCGGGCAGCTAGCCTCCCGCACCGACACTTCTCCAGGCAACGGTGCCCCGGTGCTCACCTTCCCCTCCAGCGTGATAGCCAGATTGGCCTCCGGGATGAACCAGCCATCCGTGGTTGGCACGACCGAGGCGCTTTCCACATCCTCCGCCTCCACCGAACCAGAACCACGAGTGCGGCCTCCGGAATCGAAAACAGTCCAGTTGACCGTGGTGCTCTCCCGATCAAAAAGCAGCAGCTCCCCGCTCGGCGCCACGTGAAAATTCCCGAGCGAGGCGGGGCGGGTTATTTCGTGCAGCACCGCGCCGTCCGTGGGGGAGAGCCAAGAGAAACGATCCTCGCGGCCCCCAGCTTGGGAGAGCAGCACCCCGGGCGCGAAAGCCTGCGCCTCCGAACTGCTCTGCCAGATCACCGCGCCATCCGCCGCCGCACGCAAAGTGGCAGGAGTGTCCGAAATATATGAGCTGGCGAAGGGATTCCCCCAGTAATTTGGCGTGCACCACATATTCGCGGTGTCACCAGCCTGGGTACACGTGAGCTCCCCAGGCAAGGAATAACGCAGCTGCCCGGTTTCCGTGTCATAAAAGCTCGTGGAATCCGCCTTAGCGTTGTAGCCGCCGAAAACGTGCCCGGCGGGGATAACGAAAGGCCGATCCAGGAAGGCAGGAATGTGTGATTCCGTGCGAACCGCCTGCGTTTCGGCAAGATTCTGCGGAACGGGTGCGTAAGTAGCCAGCGGCTGCGCGCCGGCCTCGGGAACCGCGGCGTTCGCAGCGCCCCCGGCGCCGCCGGAATCTACGCCGCCGGAATCTTCAGCGTTCTGCGCGCTCCCCACCTCGGCCGGCGGATCGCTTACCTCATCTTCCATATCGGCAAGGAAAAACCCGGCCGGGAAGCACACAAAAACAATGATGAGCCACCAGAAGAGGCCGCGGTCCTTCTTTTTCTTCGGCGCCTCGGGCGGCGGCGCGGTATTGACCCGCGCGCCGGTGGTATGCGCCGCGCCGTAGGATCCGGTTGCGCCGGTGGTATGCGCCGCGCCGTAGGATCCGGTTGCGCCGGTGGTATGCGCCGCGCCGTAGGGTCCGGTTGCGCCGCCGGCCTGCTGCGCACCCGCGCTCGCGGGATAGGGGACCGGCGGAACGGTGGGCAGCAGTTGCGCGCTACTCGCATACGCCTGGCGCATCGCCCGCTCATCGCGCGGATGCGGTTTCGTGCGGGTGCCTTGGCGAGTGCGCGAGCGCTCTTTGCCCCGCGAACCCGCGCCACCCCGCGAGCCCGCGCTAACTCGCCCACCCGCGCTACCCCGCGCGCCTTCCTTCGCCCGCGCCACCACCGGCCGGCGCTCGCCTTCCGGCTCCGAGAAAGCCGAGCCGGCACCGGCGCGCGGCGGAGTTTCCGAAAACGCCGAACGGTGCGCGCGGGTTTGCCATTCGGCCAGGTCCTGGGCGCGTTTGCGTTGGCGGCGGCGTTTGAACCAGCCGCGTGCGCCGTCGTCGTCGCTAAAAGCTGAACCACGCATGGACTCACGCTCCTAAAAGATTCGCGGCGCCCGCGAGCACCGTCCCCACGTCCCCCTCCACGCGCAGATCGGCGTAATGATCCGCGGTGGTCGGGCCGATATTAATAATTGCGCACGCCGCGCCGTGCTGGAGCGCCTCGCCCAGCACCCACGAACCGGTCAGCACCGCGAGCGACGTGCCCACCACCAGCGCCACATCGGCCTCGCGCGCCCACGCAAAAGACTGCTCCATCGCATCGCGCGGCAACGCCTCGCCGAAAAATACCACCGCGGGTTTGAGCAGACCGCCGCAGCGCGGGCACGGCGCCACCCGGAACGTGGAGGCCTCCGCCCCGGCGCGGTCCGCGGAAGCCAAAATCGCCACGTGCGCCGGATCGGGATCCTCGGGCCAGCCCGGGTTGAGCGCGTCGAGCTGCGCCGCAATCTCCGCGCGCGGAAACTCCGCCCCGCACTCCACGCATACGACCCGCAAAAAATTCCCGTGCAGTTCCGCGAGCCTGGTGGAACCGGCCTTCTGGTGGAGATTATCGACATTTTGAGTAGCGACGCCATTAATAAGGCCCGCTTTTTCGAAACGCGCCAGTGCCGTGTGGGCGTTATTGGCGACGACGCCGCTCAGCGCGCGCCACGTTTCCTGATTACGTTGCCACACCCAGCGCTGCCATACCGGATCCGAAACGAAGGCGTCGTAATCAATGGAGGGGGCATCGGAGGAGCCGGTGCCGCGGTAATCGGGAATGCCGGATGCCGTGGAGACGCCCGCCCCCGCGATAACTACGGTGGTGCGCCCGGCCATGAGCTCGGCTAGTTCGCGAGCGGCCTCGGTGGTGTCGCTGGTGATCATGGTGACTCTCTCGTGCTGGCTTCGGTGGTTCGGGCGGTGCGGATCCGGTTCCGCGCGGGCGCGTGTGCGTGCACCGGGCCGGCAGCCGCTTCCTCGCTCATCGTATCCCGAATGCGCGGCGGGGTGAATCTTTCGCCTCAGGGCAAAGGTCCGGCCACGGCGGGGTCAAACGTGGGATAATAAAATCTGTTTGAGGAACCCTCAAAGAGTGCCGGTCGCGGCACTCGCACGGAGCCTTCGCCACATCGCGGTGGTTCGCGTGCTCACACAGAAAACCTCTCGGACAGATGGTTCGAGGAACGCCGAATAAAGGAGATCTCAGTGGCTGTTGCAACCCGCGAACAGTACGACGAAATGCTCAACCGCGCCAAGGCAAATAAGTTTGCCTACCCGGCCATCAATGTCACCTCGTCCCAGACGGCCACCGCTGCCCTGCGCGGTTTCGCGGAAGCCGAATCGGATGGCATCATCCAGGTGTCCGTGGGCGGCGCCGAATACCTCTCCGGCTCCACCGTCAAGGATCGCGTGGCCGGTTCCATCGCCCTGGTGGAGTACGTGCGCGCCGTCGCCAAGAACTACGATGTGACCATCGCGCTGCACACCGATCACTGCGCCAAGCAGAACATCGATTCCTGGATCCGCCCGCTTATGGAGCTCGAAGCTGAGCAGCACAAGGCCGGCAAGCAGACCTACTTCAACTCCCACATGTGGGACGGCTCTGCCGTGCCGCTGGATGAGAACCTGGAAATCGCCAAGGAACTGCTGGCGCTCTCCCAGAAGGCCAATACCATTCTCGAAATTGAGATCGGTGTTGTGGGCGGTGAAGAAGATGGCGTCGTTGGCGAAATCAACGAGAAGCTGTACACCACCGCTGAGGACGGCCTCAAGACGGTTGAAGCGCTGGGTCTGGGCGAAAACGGCCGCTACATCACCGCGCTGACCTTCGGGAACGTGCACGGCGTGTACAAGCCCGGCCACGTGAAGCTGCGCCCCGAAATCCTCGGTGAGATCCAGAAGGAAGTCGGTGCCAAGGTTGGCAAGGAATCGCCCTTCGACCTGGTCATGCACGGTGGCTCCGGCTCCACCGCCGAAGAAATCCGCACCGCGGTGGAAAACGGCGTCATCAAGATGAACGTGGACACGGACACCCAGTACGCCTACACCCGCCCGGTGGCCGACTGGATGCTGACCAACTACTCCGGCGTTCTCAAGATCGACGGCGAAGTGGGCAACAAGAAGCAGTACGACCCGCGCTCGTGGGGCAAGGCCGCCGAAGCCGGCATGGCCGCCCGCGTTGTCGAAGCGTGCGAGCGCCTCGGCTCCACCGGCACCCGCATGAAGTAAGGGTGGCGCTTTCGGGCCGCTCGTGAAGCGGGCGTGTTCGTGCGCTGTTCGCGGCTCCGCGCATGAGCCGTAATAGCGGTCATAGCGGTAACAAGGGCCGGTAGTTCATTTTGGGCTGCCGGCCCTTTGTGCTGCACTTCGTGCGTCTTTTCCGATGCTTTCTTTGCTCGCTTTGCCCTCTTTCGCGTTGGAAAGCTTCAGCTTGCGGGGCTGATGGCGATGCGGGTTGCCCGTCATCATGTCGGATCGCAAAGTGGTACTGGAGCTACAGCCAACCCCCGATTTTCTGTCGTGCAGTACCACTTTGCGCGTTCCGCTGTCGTCGAGTACCACTTTGCTGGGCAGTAATAGGTGGATAGTGGCTAGTCCCGGTGGCCCTCGAAACAAAGTGCGCGGGAGAGCACTGTTTCAGAGCGAATTTATGTTCCTTACGCGCACTTGACGGGCACCACGGTTCGAAATGCGCACTTCGCGGGGGTCAATGTCCAGAACGCGCACTTTGCAGCCTTGACGCTTGAGAATGACTCACTCCACCTGTCCCGCGCAGGCCGGGGCGGGTGTGTTTTTCCGGGATGTACTTCGCATGTACGACATCTGCACTACAGCTCTGAAAACACCTACCACCACCGCGGGGACACGTGTGACTATTGAGGTTGATGAGACTTGTGTGACTTGTGGGATTCCCGCCGCCACCACCGCCGCCACCACCACCACCGCCACCACACGTCCGCCACGCCGCGACATCGACGCCCCGCGCCAGCGCCGCGCCGCGACATCGACGCCGCTGCCAACACCCCCGGCACCGCCGCCACCAGCGCATATGGTCATACTCTGAGACAGTTACCTCGGAAGATAAGATTTACCACATAGTTATTTAAGTCGTGCTTGAACACCTTCCAAACGGTTTATAATCGCGGGGCGCCAGGAGTGCCTCGAGTCATCAAGGTGTTTCCGCAGCTGAGCCACGTGTTTGGGGGCGTCTCACCGCGCCGCCGGGGCGTGGAATCCGGTAAAACGGGTAACTAATAAGGGATCTAAGAATGCAAAAATTAAGAACGGGAGCGGCGCGTTCGCGAGCCGCGGCGCACCGGTTGATCACGGGTGCGGTGGCGGCGCTTATTGCCGCCGTCGTCGCGGTGGGCGGAGCGATTCCGCTGACCGCGCCGGCCATGGCCGCGAACGTGCGAGTCACAACGAATGGTGACAACGCCGCAAACACCACCGGCGACAACACCAACGCCACCGGCGAAACCACCGAAAACGCCGAGCGTGCCGCGGAAGCGGCCTCGGCCCGCCTGGAAGTCGCGGTGGCCGAACCTGCCGACCAGAAAGCCAACGGCGTGAAATCCGGCGCGCTGGCCAGCTATGACGTGCAATGGTCCTGCGCCGGCGTGCAAGGTCAATGCGAGAACACCACTCTCAGCGTGACCATCCCCGGCCTGGTCGATTCCATCTCGGATACCGATAACCTCCCTCTCACCCACGTGAGCGCTACCAATTCTTCCCATGACCAATCCGCAGTCCCGGTGCGCGAAGGCGATACCTACACCTGGAACCTGGGCACCGTGCCGGTGGGAACCACCGGCGCCATGCGCGTGCAGGTGCGCCCGGAAAACCTGCGCTGGCCCGAAGGCGAAGCGATCCACCCGAAGGTTGCCGGCGAAACGAACGGCCTGGTAGCCGACCCGGTGGAACTGGCCACCCCGGTTCACGCCACCCCCACCATCGCGGTCCGTAAATTCGCTCCCGAATCCCAGCCGGCCATCGGCGGCCAGTACACCTACACCATTACCGCCGGTTACGAAGGCGCCTTCAATACCAACGAAAACAAATTCCAGGACCCGGGCACCGGCACCCCCGGCCTCATGGGCCTCACCGAGATCCGCCTGGTCGATACCCTGCCCGAAGGTGCGGAATTCGTACGCGCCACCAATGGCGGCACTTACGATCCGGCCACCCGCACCGTCACCTGGGTGGTTCCCGGCGCACCCGTCGTACGCGCCATCGAAGATTACCGCGTCACGGTAGCCTTCCCAGCCGGTACTTTCGCTGAAGGTGCCAGCGCCACCAACAATGTGCAAGCCACCGGCACCCCGCTCGATCCCAAGCACGCGGCCGTCACCGCCACCGATTCCGTGACCCGCCAGCTGCAAAACCTGCGTGCCGAAGGCAATTTCCGCAAAACCTCCAATAAGGCCGTGACCCAGCGCGACGGGGAAGCCAGCTGGGATATTTCCTGGTCGAATACCGGAAATGTGCCGCTGCGCATGCACGTGGCCGATAACCTGCCCTGCCGCTACGTCTCCCCGGAAACTCCCGGCGCCTGCGCCACCCCGGCCCTGCGCAATGTCAAGGCCGGCCTGGTCCGCCCGCTCCGTAAGAATGTCCCGGCCACAGTCACCTACACCACCACGAGTGGGAAGCAGCTGAGCGTCGTCGTCGACCCAACTACCACACGGGATTTTGACCTTCCCGTTCCCGCGGGAGAAGAGATCACCTCCATCGCCCTGGACGTGGACGTAGTCAACGGTGAACGGAGCGATATTACGCTGGAAATCCGCGGAACCGTGGTGGCGGATTTCCCGGCCGATGTGCATAACGGCACCACCGCGCCCGACGGCGCCACCTACAGCTCCGCCCCGCGCTACGAGGTCCCCACGCTGGAGAATCGCGCCGTCGTAACCGCGCAATCTCTCGATTTTGCCGGCAACCCGACCCCGGACCTGCCCGCGAAAATCACCACGCGGGAATCCGCGGCGCAGGTCGCGATTGTGGACGGCTACCCCACCTACGGGGTGTCGAAAACCTCGCACCTGGGCGGCCAGATGGTCGGCAACCTCGATACCAAGCCCGGCGAACTCTTCCAAACCGGCCAGACCTACACCTTCGGGCTGGGCTTCTACACCGGCAAGGGCGCCAAGCTCTACCCGGTGATCATGGACCTGCTCGCCCCCGGCATGGAATACGATCCCAAGCAGCAGATCACCACCTCCGCGAACTGGCCGGCCACCCTCCCGCTCGACAAAATGCGGGTGGAAACCGAGATGAAAACCGTGGACGGTAAACAGCGCCAACTGGTGCGTTTCACCTGGCCGAACGACGACGCTAACGGCGCCGCGGGCACGCCCGGCAGCACAGGCGACTACTTCGCCCCGCCCAGCACCGGGGACCAGAGCCGCTCCAACTCCTCGGAAATGGTGCTCTACTTCGGCGCGAAAATCACCGCGGCCACCGAGCCCGGCGAAAACACCAACGACATGATCCTCGCGGACGCCAAGCGCCCGAACCTGGGCACCGCCGTCGCCCCGAACCAGTGCATCCGCAATTGGTGGGCGCGCACGGACAGCCGCAAACTCACCGATAACCTCGACGGCCTCAACCGCCCCGAAGCGCGCGGCTGCACCACCTCCACGAAGTTCAACGTGGCGGGCTTGCCGGCGCTCGCGGGCAAGAATTACGTGAAGGGCGACGTCGATACCGAGTTCCAAGCCAACCCGAATTACGGGACCGTTTCGCCGGCCTCCAATGCCGAACTCAAGCTGGACCTGGTCAATAACGGCAATGCGGGAGTCTCTGGGGTGGTGGCTTACGATGTGCTGCCCTACCCGGGTGACCACGGCGTGAGCGGCGCCAATACCCCGGAAAACGAGCGCGGCTCCACCTGGCGCCCGCGCCTCAACGGCCCGCTGACCTTCGGGGAAGGTACCCCGCAGCCCACCTCGGTGCTGTACTCCACCTCGATCAACCCGTGCCGCGGCGAAGTTATGGAGCTGGGTGCCGCCCAGGATTCCAGCCCGCAGAATTGTGAGCCGGGCACCTGGAAGACCGCCGAGGAACTGGGCGGGGACTTCTCCCAGGTGCGTGCTTTCCGGGTGGAATTCCCGCAGGATGCCAAGCTCACCCGTGCGGATACCTGGACGATCAACGCCAATGTGACGGCTCCGGCCGCCGCCCGCGGTATCGCCTGGAATAGCTATGCGGTGACCGGTAAGAACGCCGAAACCGGCGCGCCCGTGATGCCGACCGAACCGGCCAAGGTGGGGCTGACCATGCCTTTCGACCTGGACCTCACCAAGGAAAATATTCACGCGAAATCCGCTGATCTCGGCGTGCTGAGCGAGAAGGTGACCGCTGATCCCGCGCATGCCAGCCTGGCCGAGGGCGTGCAGCTCGCCGATATCGAGAAGCAGAACGAAACCGAGCGTTGGGCTACCGGCTCCGTGGTGGAGTACGTGGTGCGCGCCAAGAACGCCGGCCCCGGCTTCGCCACCGGCGTGGAAATCACCGATATGCTCCCCAAGGGCGTCACCTACGTGGGCTACTGGAGCACCAACGGCGGGTACGATGCCGCCACCGGCACCTGGCGCATTAATGACACGGTGACCGAAGTGGTGGATCCGAGCACCGGCGACCCGGTGGAGGGCGCGGACCCGAGCGCCACCGATGATGCCTACCTGCGCTTCACCCACGAACGCGGGATCGCCCCGGGCGGCGAAGAGGTGCTGCACCTGTACGCGGTGATTGATGAAACCGCGCGCTCTCAGCAGGTCTGCAACGAGGCCCTCACCCCGGCCAAGGATCGCCTCGATTCGAAGGGCCAGAAGTTCGCGGGCACGAAGGCGAATGCTTGCCTGACCGTGGGCGTGAACCTGGGGGACCGCATCTTTGAGGATACGAATAACAACGGCGCGGACGATCCGGGCGAGCCGGGCCTGGCGGGCGTCACCGTGAAGGTGTTCCGCCCCGGCGATACGGAACCATTTATTACGACGACGACGGACGCCAGCGGCAAGTACCTTGTGCGCGGCCTGGAACCTGGCACGTACTCGGTTGTGGTTGATCGCGCGACCCTCCCGAAGCGCGAGGGGACCTGGGAAACGACCCACGTCCGGGAAGGCTCGGGCGATAAGGAGAAGGCCAGCTCCGGGGAAATCACCCTGAGCGCCGCCGATGTGCTGGATGCCGATTTCGGCTTCCACTACGTGGCGCCGGTCCCGCCTGTGCCGCCCCAGCCCCCGGTGCCGCCGGAGCCTCCGGTTCCGCCAGCACCCGAGCCGACAACTCCGGAACCGACCACGCCCGCGCCGGCTCCTTCGCCGACGACCACGGCGCCCGCGCCGCAGCCGACCTCGGATCGCGCGCAGCCTGAGCCCGAGCCCTCGCCGACCGTGACGACCCCGGTTCCGCCGGCGCCCGAACCGGAGCCGACCACGCCGGAACCGCCGGCGCCCGTGCCGACGTCGCCTGAGCCCACGGCTCCGGCACCGACAACTCCCGCTCCGGCACCGACAACCGAACCGGCACCGAGCCCGACAAGCACGGCTCCGGCACCGCAACCGGAACCGAGCACCCCGGTGCCCACGGCGAGCACCACGGCGCCCGCGCCCCAGTCCAGCGCAAGCACGGACGGGCCGGCGGCGTCGTCGACCCCGAGTGTGAACCCAACTCCGCCCGCGCAGGCTGGCTCCGGCCCGCGCCTGCCGCACACCGGTGCGGGAGTGCTGGGAGCCGCGGGAGCGGTCCTCGCGCTGCTGGCCGGCGGGGTGCTGGTACTGCGCCGTCGTGGAGAATAGTGGCGGTGTGGCGGTGTGGCGGATAGCGCCACCGGGTGAATAACCGCGGCGGTACATCCGCAGTCGCATAGCGATCAGGCGGGAGGCCGAGCGTGAAAGCGCCCGGCCTCCCGCCTTTCGCGTGCTCGCCCGAGCGTCGGCACGGTGCGCGGCACGGCGCGGCACGCGGCGCGCAGGAACCGCCGCGACGCTTCGCGCACCCACGTCAGGCACACCTTCCCCGAGTTTGTGTTTCCGCTCACAAGTTATAGAATGGTCAGTGGTCCAGGCCACGGCCTCGCGCCGGCGGCCGCTCTCACGTAACCGAACAAGTCAGAAAGAAGCCCGCACATGACGCAAACACCAGTCACTCCCGCGCATCCGGAGCCTGCCGCCCGCGATCCGCACGAGGGCAAGCGTGCGGGCCTTGCCTATTTCAACGATGCCCAGCAGGCTTTCAGCGCCGGCAATATTAAGGACGCCATCGAGCTCTACCGCGCCGCCGCGGATGCTTTCGAGCGTGACCCGGAACTCTACCTGGAGCGCGCCGTCACCAACGGCCAGCTGGGCATTTCCCTCAAAGCCGTGGGGGAGATGGACGAGGCGGCGGACCGGCTCGGCCGCGCAATCTCGCTTTTCCAACAGTTCCCGGAAAACGGCGATGCCGCCGTGAGCATGGGCAATTGCTTCTGGCATATCGGTGAGATCAACGAGGAAGCCGGCGATTTCGACGCCGCCCGCATCTCCTACAACCAGGCGTATTCGGCCTACCGGACTGCGCCGAATACCCAGGAGCTCCAGATCGAAGTCCTCCAAAAACTGCGGTCTATCTAGGCCGGCTCATCCGTCTCGACATGTCTATGCACGCCACCGTTACCGAGCTGCTGCGCGCCGGGCTCGCCGCCCTCGAGCGCCACAATGAAGATGAGGCCCGCGCCCGTTTCGTGGAGGCGCGGGAAACCGAGCGTCGCGCCGCGGGTGGCCGGAGCACCGGCGGCATTCTCGCGAGCGGCGCACTTTCCGGCGCTGACAATTCTGGCGGTGCCCTTTCCGATTCCGCACTTCCCGGCAGTTCCGCGCCTGAATTGTTTGCCCGGGTGAGCGACCCGGATGCTCTGTATTTCGCGGCGCTCGCTACCGGGCAGCTGGGGGAGAACCCCCTCGGCCTCGCGCGCCGCGCCGTGGAGGCGTATCGCGCCGCGCCGCCGTCTTTACGGGCCGCGCGCGCCTGGGAAACCTACGGATATTTTTTGCACGACGCCGCACACGACGCCGCAGCCGCCCAGGCCATGCGGGAGGCGGCTGGCGTGTACGCAGCCCTGGGTGGGCACGAAGCTCAGCAGGCCAATGCGCTGTATAACGCCGGAATCTCCCACGCGGAAGCCGGCGACTTAACCGCTGCTATCGCGGCTTTGGAAGCGGCGTTGCTACCCGCGGGTGCACTGCCGGAGGCGGATCTGGGGCGGGTGGCTATCCGGGCCACCCTCGCCGCGGCGCGCTTGGACGCCGGGCAGTTCGCGGCGGCCGCGCGCGATTACCGAGCGGCGGAGGCGGCCTTCGCGGCGCTCCCCGGCCAGGAATTTAATGCGATTGATTGTGCTTTCGGGCGAGCCCGCGCGGTGCTCGGAAGTGGGGACTACCCGGCCGCCGCGGAGCATTTCGCGGAAGTCGCGGCGCGCGCCACGGAGCTCGCCGGCGGGAAGCCGAGCGCCACCGCCACCGAAGCCGAGCGCGCTGCCTGGGAAGTCGCCGCTATGTCCTGGCATCACGTTGCGGTGGCCCAGGCCAAAAACGGCGCGCCCGCGGAGGGCGTTCCCGCCATGCGTACAGCCGCCGCGATCTACGCGGGGCTGGGCGAGGAGCTCTCCGCTGCCCACTGCCGCGGGCTGCTCGGCGATCTACACGCTGAAGCGCGGGATATGACTGCGGCGCGCACCGCCTGGCAGGCCGCCATCGCGGCGCTCGAAGCCGCTGCGGCACAGGGCGGGGAACTCCCGGCCGGCCCGGCCCGGGACCTGGAAGAATTCCGCCGCAAACTCAGCGCTGCCGGGGGAGCGCTCGCCTAACACTCGGGCAGCTACCGCCCGGTCGCTCGCCTAGCGCACGGCTAGCGGCCAGCCCACCGCCGGGCGGCGCAGCCGTGGCAAAAATGCTGGTGGGATGAGGAGCAGCGGCGTCGTACCTATCACGTAAGCTTGGAAGTGCGGTGCTAACCGGCACCGGTTCCCGGCAACGAAGAGGTTGATCGTGACAGCACAACACCCCGGCACTGTTATCCACCCGCCCCAGCAGCGTGACCAGTGGTGGCGCGATGCCGTTATTTACCAGATTTATCCGCGGTCCTATGCGTCGAGCGGCGGGCCGCTCGGCACCCTGCCCGGCATCACAGAAAAATTCGATTATTTGGAGAAGCTCGGGGTGGATGCGGTGTGGCTTTCGCCTTTCTACGTGTCCCCGCAATTCGACGCCGGGTACGACGTGGCCGATTATCGTGACGTCGATCCGCGCTTCGGCACCCTTGCCGATGCCGAGCGGCTCATCGAGGCCGCCCACGCGCACGGCATGAAAGTCATTGTGGATATTGTCCCGAACCACACCTCCTGGGATCACAAGCTCTTCCGGGAAGCGGTGCTGGCCGGGGAAGGTGCCCCGCAGCGCGATAATTTCTGGTTCCGGCCCGGGCGCGGGGAAGATGGTAGCGAGCCGCCCACCGACTGGCTGTCCTCCTTCGGCGGGCCGGCCTGGTCGCAGGTCAAGGACATTCCCTGGGTGAAAGGAACCCCGCAGGAGCACGAAGAAACCTGGTACCTGCACCTGTTTGACCGTTCGCAGCCAGATGTCAACTGGGAAAGCCCGGCTATTCATGGTGAATTCACTCACACCATTCGGTTCTGGATGGATCGCGGTGTGGACGGCCTGCGGGTAGATGTGGCCCACGGCCTGGCCAAAGACCCGGCCCTCCCGGACTGGCCCTACAAGGTGGAGGACGTGCGCTACAACCCGGACGTGAACGTGCCGCCCGCACCCATGGCCAACCAGCCCGCCGTCCACGATATTTACCGCGAATGGCGCGCGATCCTGGATGAATACGGGCGCGATCGCATGATGGTGGCCGAAGCCTGGGTGGATACCGAGGAAGACCTGGCCCGCTACGTGCGCAGCGACGAAATGCAACAGGCTTTCAACTTCGAATACCTTTCTGCGCCCTGGCGCGCGGACCGCATTAATGCGCTGATCGAGTCCTCGCTGCGCGCCACCGACGCCGTGGGCGCCCCCACCACCTGGGTGCTTTCCAATCATGACACCCTGCGCGCCACCTCCCGCCTGGGCCTGGAGGGCGTGACCACCGGCTGGTGCGGGAACGGCCCGAGCGGCATCGGCCCCGATGACCCGCAGCCCGATGCGGCGCTGGGGGCGCGCCGGGCCCGCGCCTGGCACACCCTCACGGCGGCGCTGCCCGGTTCCTACTACCTCTACCAGGGCGAAGAGCTCGAACTGCCCGAAGCCACCCAGCTGCCGCCCGAATCCCGCGAAGATCCCACCTTCGCGCGCACCGGCGGTGCGGAGCTGGGGCGCGACGGGTGCCGGGTGCCCATCCCCTGGCGCGCGGACGCCCCGGCCTTCGGATTCTCACCCGAGGGGCAAAGCTGGCTGCCCCAACCCGCGGACTGGCGCCGTTTCGCGGTGGACGCGCAGGAAGCCGCCCCGGAATCCGCGCTCGCCTACTACACGGAGCTGCTGCATCTGCGCGCCCGCTACGACCTGGGCCTGGGCGGATTGCGCCGCGCTCCCGAGTACGCCGGCAGCGGCGTCGCGCTCATCAATTTTGCGGGCGACGACGCCGCCACTTCCCGCGGGGATCTCCTGATTATGACGGCCTTTGCCGAGCCCCTGCCCCTGCCCGAAGGCTGGGCGGTGCTCCTCAGCTCCGCGCCGCTGGAAGAAGGGGTGCTCCCGCCGGATACCACGGTCTACCTGGTGCCTTTCAGCACGGATACCGAGGAAGGGTGCTGATGGCGCGGCTGGCGGCGTCGTCGCACCAATGGCGCGCCCGCAACAACAGGTGCGCCTACCACGGGCGTGCCCGCTGCAACCACCGGACGCACACGCGAAGGTGACATTAAATTAGAACTGTAGAACGCAAGATAAGTCACACTGTGGTGTAAACTAGTATCACCACACAGGCAAGGGAGCCGGGGCGCTACGGTGCTGTCGCGGCTGCGGCTTTCTTGCTGGCATTGACGATCATAGGAGACGTAACGATGCATTCAGTGAAGAAGATTGCGGCTCTCGCCGCAGCTGGGTTGGTGGCCATCGCGGGATTGGGTGGCTGCGTATCCAATTCCGATAGTGGCGGAGGAAGCGAAGGCGGGGCCGGCAAGGTCTACTTCCTCAACTACAAGCCGGAATCGGATCAGGCCTTCCAAGAATTGGCGAAGAAATACCACGAACAAACCGGGGTGGATATTAAGATCGTATCCGCGACCGGCGGTTCGTATGAGCCTACCCTCGCCAATGAGCTCGGGCGCGCGGACGGCCCCACTATTTTCCGCGTGGACGGCCCCATCGGCCTGGCCAAATGGAAGCAGTACGCCAGCGATATTTCCGATGCTCCCTTCATTGAGGCTATGACGGATAAAGAAATGGCCCTCAAGGGAGATGACGGTAAGGTTTACGGCGTCCCCCACGCGGTGGAAGGCTACGGCATCATTTATAACGATGCCATTTTGCAGAAGTACTTCGCGCTGCCGGGTGCCAAGGCGAAGTCCGTGGATGAGATCAAGAACTTTGACAAACTCAAGGAAGTCGCGGACGATATGCAGGCCAAGAAGGACGAGCTCGGCATCAAGGGCGCTTTCGCGGTCACCTCGCTTTCCCCGAATGAGGATTGGCGCTGGCAGACCCACCTCATGAACTGGCCGCTCTTCTACGAACTGCGGGATAAGGGCGTGCAGGACACCGGGAGTATCGAAGGTACCTACCTGGATAATATGAAGAAGATCTTCGACCTGTACCTCACCGATTCCACGGTGGATCCCTCGCAAACCACAGCGAAGGCCGTCACCGATTCCATGGCGGAATTCGCGCTCGGCCAGGTGGCTTTCGTGCAGAACGGTAACTGGGCCTGGTCGCAGATTGATGGGGTGGACGGCAATACCGTCAAGGCGGAAGATATCCACTTCCTGCCCATCTACATGGGCGTCAAGGGTGAAGAAAAGGCCGGTATTTCGGTGGGTACCGAAGCCTACCTGACCATCAACAACAAGGCCTCGGATGCCGATAAGAAGGCCTCGATGGACTTCCTCAACTGGATGCTCAATGATCCCACCGGCGCCAAGCTCTGCGCGGAGGACCTCGGCTTCATCGCCCCCTTCAAGGAATACGCCAGCCTCTCGCCCACCGACCCGCTCGGTAAGGAAGTCATCAAGTACATGAAGGATACCGAGCACTACAACGTGGCTTGGGACTTCCAGGTGGCTCCTTCCATGGACTTCAAGAACGGGCTGGGCCAGCACCTGAGCCAGTACGCCGTCGGTAAGGAAAGCTGGGATCAGGTGAAGGACTACTTCGTCACCCAGTGGAACACTGAGAAGGCAGCTGCCGGGGTGAAGTAGCTGGCCGGTGCGGGCGCCTATCGGTTGCGCTGCGCGGAACACAAGCGATAAGCGCGCCGGGCGGCTCGGCACCACCCGTGCCGCGCACTCAAGCGCCGGCCGCGCCACGCAGCGCCCGCGCCCACTGCTACCACACCTGCCTTGCCTGAGGTGAGGCGCGGGGCTCACCATCGCGGTGGGCCCCGCCTCTCACAGGGGGTTTCTCATGAAAACATTGAAAAAACACGGGCTTGCCTTCGTGGGGCCCACGTACGTGGCGTTCGGGATCGCATTCCTCGCCCCGTTCTTTATCGGTATTTATCTTTCGTTCACGAATTTCACCACGCTGGATGATGCCACCTGGGTGGGCGTGCAGAATTACGTCAATGCCTTCACGGAGCAACAAAACTACGTTGGGGCGTTGATCTTCACGGCTTCGGTGGCGATCGTATCCATTATCAGCGTCAATATCATCGCGTTCTTCCTGGCGTATCTGCTCACGCAGAAGCTACCCGCCACGAATTTCTATCGCACGATCTTCTTCATGCCGAATCTCATCGGCGGGATCGTGCTGGGCTACACCTGGCAGTCCCTCCTCAACGCGGTTCTTTCCAATTACGGCACCACGCTGGTCAATGATTCGAAATACGGTTTCATCGGCCTCATCTTGCTGGTCAATTGGCAGATGATCGGCTACATGATGATCATCTACATCGCCGGCTTCCAAAATGTTCCCGCCGAACTCAACGAAGCCGCGCAGATCGACGGCGCCAGCCGCTGGCGCACCCTGCGCTCGGTCACCATCCCCATGATGATGCCCTCGATTACGATCTGCCTCTTCCTGACGCTGGCGAACACCTTCAAGATTTACGACCAAAACCTGGCGCTCACGAACGGCGCCCCCATGCGGGAAACCGAAATGGCGGCGCTCAATATCGTCAAGAGCATGTATGAGCAGGTCGGGCAGCAGGGAGTATCGCAGGCCAAGGCCGTGATCTTCTTCCTCATCGTTTCCGCGATTGCGCTCATCCAGCTGCGCGCCACCCGCACGAAGGAGGTGGACCTGTGAGTACCGAAACTGGCAAACGCGCGGTCGCCGCTGAGTCCCAGGGCGCCGTCGTTCCCGCGGAAACGCGCGACTCTGCACGCACGGGAGCGCGCACGGAAGCACGCGGCACCGATCCCGCGGCGAAACCGAAGCTCAAGGCCCCGCGCCACCGGGTGCGCATGACCCCCGGGCGCTGGGCGGCGGTGGTTTTCCTCGGGATTCTGTCCCTGATTTACGTGGTGCCGCTGCTCTTCATCCTCGTCAATTCTTTCAAGGGCCGCTTCTTCATTTCGGACGACCCCTTCAGCCTGCCGGCCGGCGAAACCTTTGCGGGGATGGATAATTACCAGACCGCGCTGAGCCTGTCCGGTTTTATGCGGGCCCTGGGCTGGTCGTTCTTCGTGACGGTGGCTTCGGTGCTGGTCATCGTATTCTTCTGCGCGATGACGGCGTATTACCTGGCGCGGGTGCGGAGCTGGTGGACCTCGCTGCTGTACTACCTGCTGGTATTTTCCATGGTGGCGCCCTTCCAGATGGTCATGTTCCCGACCGTGAAAATCGCGGACAAGCTGGGTCTGTCCTCGCCGTGGGGCCTGGTGGTGCTCTACCTGGGCTTCGGGGCGGGGCTCTCGGTATTTATTTTCGCGGGCTTCGTGCGTTCGATTCCCGGCGAAATCGAGGAGGCGGCGTCTATCGACGGCGCCGGGCCCTTCAAGACCTACTTCCAGGTGGTCATGCCGATGCTCAAGCCCACGGCGGTCACGGTCGCGATCCTCAACACGATGTGGATTTGGAACGACTTCCTCCTCCCGAACCTCGTGATCGGGCGCGAGGAGGCCTACCGGACTGTCCCGGTGGTGATCCAATTCCTGGTGGGCTCGAATGGAAATAAGGATCTGGGTGCGCAGATGGCGGTGCTGGTGCTCGCCATTATCCCGATTATTATTTTCTATCTTTTTGCGCAGCGCTATATTGTGGAAGGCGTTGCGGCGGGTTCCGTCAAGGGTTAAGAAGCACGACGACGACGCGGCGCCGCGCACCCGATACTGGGCGCGCGGCGCCGTAGCTCAGCCACGTGGGGCTTGGGCCCGCGAGGTGCTGGTTCGCGAGGCGCTGGTCCACGGGGCTTCGCTTGCCGCACAAGCCCGTAGCGCTTCCACCCGCGGGCGCCACGAACCGAAGGAGATGTATGCGCCGGATTTTCGATCCTGACTCACCTTTCCAGCGCGGACTTTCCGACGCCGTCATCCTGGTGGAGCTCAATATTATTACTCTGCTCGGGCTGCTCCCGGTGGTGAGTGGGGGAGCCAGTTTGGTGGCCTCGGCGCGGGTGAGCGCCCAGCTGCTTCGCGGTGAGGCGCCCCGGCCCTGGCGCCTGTGGTGGCAGCATTTCCGCGCTGCTCTGCTGCCATCGCTGGCCTGGTGGTTGCCCACCCTCGGGCTCCTCGGCCTGGCCTGGTGGGAAAACCGCTGGGTCTCCGGCCTCGCCGCCCCCGACAAAGCCGCACCCGCGGCCTCGGCGTCCGCGGCGGCTCACGCCGCCGATTCTGCCCTTGTCGGGCAATCGGTCGCCGACTCTGCCGGGGTGCTCGCTACCGACCCCGCAATCGCCGCGGATCCGCGGCTGGCCGGCATCCTCTCCGGCCTTATTATCGTGGCCCTCCTGCTGGTGCTGGCAGTGCTGGTCTGGCTGGTAACGCTCCAGGCATTCTTCTCCAACGCCTTCCTGGAGCACCTAGGTAACTCGGTGCTCCTCGCCATCACCCGGCCGCTACGCACGGCCGCGTGCGTAGCGGCCGCGGTGGCGCTCCCGCTGGCCTGGCTTTATGCGCCGGTATCACGCTTGGCCATCTTCTGGGCATTGGCGCTGGCCGGGCTAAGCGTCCCGCTCTACCTCACGGCCTGGCTGCAACGCCCGGTCCTCGACACCCTCCTCGCCGAAGCCGAAGGCTAGCCCGCAGCGCCGGCAGCTGCCAGCGGCCCGGCATTCCCGGCCCGGAAACAAAGTGGTACTGGAGCTACAGCCAAACCCTGAATTTCTGTCGTGCAGTACCACTCTGTTCGTTCCGCTGTCGTGGAGTACCACTTTGTTGGGCAGCAGCGGGTGGAAACGGGTTAGCCCCGGCAGCCCCGACATGAAGTGCGCGGGAGAGCACCGTTTCAGAGCGATTTCGTGTCTCTAACGCGCACTTGACGGGGCCACGGTTCGAAATGCGCACTTTGAGGAGGAGGGAGACCAGGCCGGCTAACAAAATGTACCTGGGTGACAGTTTTTCCGCGATTTAATGTCCGTGGCGTACACTCTGCTCCCCTAACAGTCCGAAATGCACGTTTTGCAGCCTTGAAACTTGAAAATGACCCATTCCGGTTACCCTGCCCCGGGCGGAGGCGGGGTGTTTTTCCGGGGTGTACTTCGCGTGTACGACATTTGCACTACAGCTCGGACAACACATGCCCGCTCCGCAGGTGCTTGTGTGACTATTGAAGTCTGTGAGGCTGGTGAGATTCTCGCGTGAAGACCTCCGCATCCGCCCGAAATCAAAGCGCAACGGCAGCTACGTTAAGAAAAGGGGCGCGGACGCCTGGCCTTGTGTAACTCTCGGAATTTCGAAATTGAGGATGTACCCTTATGAAATGCGTAAAGCTTTAGCCCTTTTAGGTCTCTGTACCCTGGCGGTTGCCTGCTTCAGTGCGGTCGATAACCTGTACTTCACGCAGTTCCTCGGGCGAGACCTGGTTTTCCTCGGTGTCATGGTGTCGGTTTTCAATGTCACCGTTTCTCTGGCGGAACTTCCGTTCTCCGTACTCTTTGACCGTTACTCGCAGCGCGCGGTTCTTCTTGCGGGCATCGTGGTGCGGATCGTCGCTTTCGCGGCATTTTTCTGGGCGGTGAACGACGGCGTCCTATTGACCGGCCAGTTCCTCGCAGGAATCGCCAGTGCCGCTATGAGTGGCACTCTTGAGGCGCTGGTGATGAACCAGGTCGATACCTCGACCGCAGAAAAATCAAGCAAGACATTGACGGTCATGCAGTTCGTTCGCTCGGGTACCTCCCTCCTGGGTGGCTTGGCCGGAGTGGTGGTTTACGCGATATGGCCGCCGGCGATCTGGCTGCTTGGCATCGCCGCGCTTGTCGGTGCGGCGATGGTCTCCTGGACGGTTCCTGATTCGCAGGAAGCTGCCGAATATACCTGGCGGGAACTCGGCGCAAACCTAAAAACCGCGGTGTGGTCACACCAGGCACTCGCGTTAATCCTCGTTAATTCGGCAGCGCTCGGGCCGTTCATGCTCTGGCAAATCAAGTTCGGCCAGGCCTCGCTCTGGTTGGTAGCAGCCGGTTACGCTGCCATGTGCCTGGGCGGTTTAGGCGCAGCCACCCTCCAGGAGAAACTCAATATCCCTTCGCGGTGGGCCTGGGCTGTGGCGATTGCCAATATTCTGGCCGCGGCACTCTTCGCGCTCTCCCAGCAGCAGTTCTTCGTGTGGATAACTTTCGCCCTCCACGTGGCCATGCAAACAATCTTGATCATCCAGGTCTCCGGGCGTTACCACACCCGGATCTCCGATAGCGTGCGAGCAAGTGCCCTGTCAGTCATCTCCCTGGCCGATTCCATCGTCACAGCATTATTCGCCCCGGCAGTTGCGGCAATCGGGCTGGCCTGCGGTTTGGATAAAGCGATTATGCTGTCCGCCGCGGTGTACGCACTCATTGCGATACTGCTCTTCTTCACCCGAAACGCCGGCACGGAAAGTGAAACTGCCACACCGACTACGGCGTGACCAGCTCGCCACACCGACTACGGCGTGACCAGCTCACCGCGCGGGTCACGGTCGCTATCCGGGACCCGGCTGGCCGGCAGGCGCGGCGTCGTCGTTCTTAAAAATGAGAAGCCGCCCGCGCATGAACGTTCGCAGCGGGCAGGCCGGGCCGTGAAACCTGACTTGGCTCATTTTGTCGTGATAGGTTTCATATTGACGTTGTGGCCTGGGGTTTTGTCTCGTTCGTGGGTGAAATGTCGTACTAACGGGTTGGGGGTAGGCTATGGAGTATGCCACGACCCCGGATTCGTACCGTGATAACCAAGTCGGGCGCTACCGCGGTACAAATCGTGTGGCGTTACGTGGATCGCAAGCCCGTACTCGAGCACATTGGTTCAGCCCACACGCCCGGTGAACTCGCGCTCTTAAAAGCCCAGGCCCAGCGCTTGATCGACGGGGACCAGCTCTCCTTAAACCTGGAGACGGGCGTTGAGACAGCGCCGGCGCGCGTGGCTAGTGGTTCGGTGGATAATCCCTTGACCGTGGCTAGCGAGCGTGCCGGCTACCTCCTCGACGCGATCCGTGGGGCTTTTGATTTCCTAGGTCTAGGCGTGCCAACCAGCCATGACCCGGTGTTCTACGATCTGGTAGCCGCCAGGATTATCCACCCGGGCTCCAAGTTTGATTCCATCGAGACTCTTGCCGAGGTCGGGGCGCGTTCGGCTTCGTATTCCACGATTAAACGCCACCTGCCCCGTTATACGGAAGAAGAATTCCGTGACAGAATCACGGCCACGCTAGCAAGGCATGCGGGTATCGGGCCAGGCGTTCTCGTCCTTTACGACGTAACAACCTTGTATTTCGAGACGGATAAAGAAGACGAGTTACGCAAGCCGGGGTATTCGAAAGAACGCCGTATTGACCCGCAGATCACGGTCGGGATGCTCACCGACGCATGTGGGTTGCCGTTGGCGATTGGTGGGTTTGAAGGAAACCGGGCCAAGACCCACACGATGCTACCCATGATTGAACGCCTCAGGCGTGCCTACCAGCTTACCGATATCACGGTTGTGGCTGATGCGGGAATGTTCTCAGCTTCTAACAAGCAAGAGATTATCGGGGCTGGTCTGGGCTATATTCTGGGCACGAAAGAACGTGATATCCCTGCCCCTATCGCAAAATGGCGTGAAGAGAATCCGGGTAAAGACTATGTGGATGGTCAGGTCTGGCGTCAAGAAAACCACGCTAAGAGGGTGGCTGGGCAGGGTGTGGGTGTGGTGGAGTCGGTTGTTTATTATCAGTACTCCAAGGATCGGGCTCGGCGCACGCGGCGGGGTGTGGAAGAACAGTTAGACAAGGCCAGGCGTGCGGTGGAAGGGAAAATACCGGTCAAGCGTAACCGGTATGTTGACTTGCAAGCTCCTAATAAGCGCGTGAACCAGGCGTTAGCGGATAAGCATCTTGCGTTGGCTGGGATTAAGGGTTACGAGACGAATCGGTTGGATTTGGATGCTGGTGCGGTGATCGGTTTTTATCGCCGGTTATTCCGTATCGAGAAGGCTTTCCGGATGGCGAAGTCGGATTTACGGGCGCGTCCGATCTTTCACCGTAAAGAGGACTCGATCCAGGCGCATTTAACGATTGTGATGGTGGCGATGGCGTGCGGGCATGTTCTTGAGCAGTCCACGGGTGTGTCGTTGAAACGGTTGGTGCGGACGTTGAAGAAGTACCGCTCGTTCACGCTTGAGGTCGGCGGGCAGGTCGTTCATGCTCGCACCCCGCTGCCGGCGGATGTGGCCGTGCTTATCGAGTCACTGCCAAAGTCGCACTAAATGAGCCAAGTCAGGACACCGACTACGGCGTGACCAGCTCACCGCGCGGGTCACGGTCGCTATCCGGGACCCGGCTGGCCGGCAGGCGCGGCGTCGTCGTTCTTAAAAATGAGAAGCCGCCCGCGCATGAACGTTCGCAGCGGGCAGGCCGGGCCGTGAAACAAAACAAAAAGCGGGCGGCGGGATGTGCAAGAATCACACACCCGCCGCCCGCTTAGTCTGCGTGCGCATTGCGTCGCCGCCCGCGGTTAGCGTAGCGTCGCGCAGCCGCCCGTTTGAGTCGCGTCGCGCGTCGCTTACGCAGCCGCGCAGCTACGCGCACAGCACGCGCTACTTAATCGGCGTCGCCTTCACGCCCCAGATATCGCGACCGTAATCCGCGATGGTGCGGTCAGAGGAGAAGCGGCCCGAGCGGCAGATATTGATCCACGCCTTGCGGCCCCACTCTTCCTGGTTGGCGTAATCCGCGGCCATGCGGTCGCGGGTAGCACGGTAATCAGCGAAATCGCCCAGCACGTAGTACACGTCCGGGGTCTCCCACGAGGACCCGTCCAGCAAGGAGCCGAGGAGGTCGTGGAATTCGCCGGTCCCGCCGTCGCTCACGGTGCCGTCCACCAGGGCGTCGAGCACCCGCTTGAGCCCGGGCACGGTCTCGTACTGTTCGCGCGGGTTGTAGTGCGCCCGCAATTCCGGCAGCTCCTCTTCGCGCGCCCCGAAAATGTAGGCATTTTCTTCGCCCACGGCGTCCACGATTTCCACGGTGGCGCCGTCCATGGTGCCCAGCGTCAGCGCGCCGTTCATCATGAACTTCATATTGCCGGTACCCGAAGCTTCCTTCCCGGCCAGGGAAATCTGCTCGGAAATATCGGTGGCCGGAATAATATGCTCGGCCGGGGACACGTTGTAGTTTTCCACGAAGAGCACGGTGATCTTGCCGCGGGTATCCGCATCATTATTCACCAGCTTCGCCACTTCGTTAATGAACTTGATAATCGCCTTGGCGCGCTTGTAGCCCGGCGCGGCCTTCGCTCCGAAAATGAAGACCCGCGGCGGGACCTCCATGCTGGGATTGTCCTTAATCCGGAAGTACAGATCGAGGATGTACAGCGCGTTCATGAGCTGGCGCTTGTATTCGTGCAGGCGCTTAATAATCGTGTCATAAATAGCGTCGGTGGGAATATCGATGCCGTCGCGGCGCTTAATCCAGCGCGCGAAATCACGCTTATTTTCCGCCTTGATCTCCATGAGGCGCCGGTAAATATCAGCATTCCCGCGTTCCTCAATGGTGGCCAGCTTATCCAGATCCGTCACCCAGGAATCATCCCCGAGCACCTCGGTCAGCAGCGCGGCCAGGCGCGGATTGCAATTATGCAGCCAGCGGCGCGGGGTCACGCCATTCGTCTTGTTGTTGAAGCGCTCGGGCCAGATGTCGTACCAGTCGTGGAGAGTATCCCGCTTGAGGATCTCACTGTGAATCGCGGCCACCCCGTTAATGGAGAAGGAGGCATAGCAGGCGATCCACGCCATATGGACCAGCCCGCCGGAGAGCGGCGCCATGTACTCAATCTTGCCCGGGTGGAAACCGGCCTCCGCCAGCTCCGCGCGGAAACGCCGATCCATTTCCGCCACAATGTCATAAATACGCGGGAAAAGCTTGGTGAAAATCGAAGTTTCCCAGGTCTCCAGCGCCTCGGCCAGCACCGTGTGGTTGGTGTAAGCGAAGGTCTGGGACACGATCTTCCAGGCATCCTCCCAGCCCAGGCCTTCCTCATCCATGAGCAGACGCATGAGCTCCGGAATGGCGAGCACCGGGTGGGTGTCATTGAGCTGAATCGAGTTGTATTCCCCGAAGGAACGAATATCCCCGTGCGCTTCCTTATGTTCGGCAATGAGGCACTGGAGGGAAGCCGAGCAGAAGAAGTACTGCTGGCGCACCCGCAGCACCTTGCCTTCGTAGGTGGTGTCATTCGGGTAGAGCACCCGGCACAGGTCATTCACGCGCTCGCGTTCCACGATCGCATCGGTGAAGCGCTGGGAATTGAAGGCATCGTAATCGAATTCTTCAAGGGGCTCCGCCTTCCACAGGCGCAGGGTATTGACATTCGCGGTGCCGTAGCCGGTGATCGGCATATCATAAGGAACCGCGCGCACATCCATATCCGCGAATTTCACGTGCTTGGATTCACTATCCCGGCGCACCACGAAAGGCGAACCGTTTTCCATCCACGGATCGGGTTCTTCCTTCTGGAAACCATCCACGAAGCTCTGCTTGAACAGGCCGTAGCGGTAGAGGATCCCGTAGCCGACCACGGGGAAATTGAGGGTAGCGCACGAATCCATGAAACAGGCGGCCAAGCGCCCCAGCCCACCGTTACCGAGCGCGGCATCGGGTTCTTCATCGAGCACATCGGTGAGGTTGAGGCCGTAATCTTCCAGGGCCTTGCGGGCATCGTCCACCAGGCCAAGATTGACGAGATTATTCAGGAGTGCGCGCCCCATGAGGAATTCCGCGGAGAAGTAGCTGGCGCGCTGACCCTCCCGGTATTTCTTAGTGGTAGCTTCCCAGTTATCAGCCAGCCGGCTCATGGTGAGCTCGGACAGCCCCTCCCAGTAATCGCGCAGGGAGGATCCGGAGGTCGAGACACCGGATACCGAACGGGTAAAGGCCCCGAGTGGTTGAGTCAGTTCAGACATTTTGCTCCTCGAAAATATTCGGGCACGTGCCTCCTCTACCTTAGCTGAGAAACTTTCTGAAAATGTGCAAAGATGCCCGCGGCGGGCTGTGGCGGTTATTATTGTGTGGTAAAGCGGGACGTTAGCCCGGGGCCTGAGGCTCAACGGGGCGCGGCCATACGGCGGTCGCCCGGTGACCTACGGTCGGTAGCCGGCTGTCCAACGGCGGCGGCACGGTAGCCGCACAGCGGCACGGGCGGCGGAGCTCTTTACACCTGTTTGATATAACGAGGAGATTAGATACTATGCCCGCGGTCATTATTCTCGGCGTCCAGTGGGGCGACGAAGGAAAAGGCAAGGCAACTGACCAGCTCGGCCAGCGTGCCGATTATGTTGTGAAATTTAACGGGGGTAATAATGCCGGCCACACGGTCAGCGTGGATGGCCAGAAATTCGCTCTCCACCTCCTCCCGTCCGGCATTCTCAATTCAGATTGCATCTCGGTGATTGGCAACGGCGTCGTCGTTGATCCCGAAGCGCTTTTCGCGGAAATGGCGGAGCTGGAATCGCGCGGCGTCTCCACGAAAAACCTCCGCATCGCCGGCAACGCGCACGTCATCACCTCGTACACAAAAATGTTCGACCGCCTCAACGAAGAAGTCCTCGGCGATGGCAAAATCGGCACCACCGGCCGCGGCATCGGCCCCACCTACGCGGATAAAGCCAATCGCGTGGGGATTCGCATCGTCGACCTCGTGCACCCGCGGCGCTTGCGCGGGCAGGTGGAGACCGCGGTGGCGCAGAAAAACTTGGTGTTGCGGGACCTGGGGCGTGAGGAGATTAACGTCGACGACGTGCTCACCGAGCTGCTCGCCTATGGGGAACGCCTCGCGCCTATGATGATTAGCGCTTCTCGCGAACTCAATCAGGCCCTCGATGAAGGCAAGACGGTTGTTTTTGAAGGCGGGCAATCCACCCTCCTGGACATCGACCACGGCAACTACCCCTATGTGACCTCCTCGAATGCCACGGCCGGCGGGGCGGTGACCGGCAGCGGGGTGGGTCCCACTCGTATCGACCGGGTGGTGGGTATCGTCAAGGCCTACGCCACCCGCGTGGGCGAAGGGCCATTCCCCACCGAGCTGCACGGGGAGAAGGGCGATTGGCTGCGCGAAGCGGGTGGCGAATACGGGGTCACCACCGGGCGCCCGCGCCGTTGCGGCTGGTACGACGCCCCGGTCACCCGCTACGCGGTGCGGGTCAATGGCCTGACCGACCTGGTCCTCACCAAGCTGGATGTGCTTACCGGCGTGGAGCAGATCCCGGTATGCGTGGGCTATGAGATCGACGGCCAGCGCGTGCACGAATTTCCCATTGATACCTGGGATTTCGCCAATGCCAAGCCCATTTACGAGTACCACCCGGGTTGGACGGAGGACATCTCCACGGTGCGCGACTTCGCGGACCTGCCCGCCAACGCCCAAAGCTACGTGCGCTGGCTGGAGGAGATGGCCGGCTGCCGCTTCTCGCTGATCGGGGTGGGGCCGGATCGCGAGCAAACCATCGTGCTCCACGATCTGCTTGGCTGAGTTGAGCGGCGCGGCGGCCGGGCGCGGGCGCGGTTGCGCGTGCGGCGTTACGTGGCGCGGCCCCGGCGTGGCGATTCGCGGCGGTGCCTCACGCTAGCGAAAGCGCCCGCGCGGCCGCGCCGCCAGCTGCCCGGCGGGCAGCTGCGCCGTCGCACTTTACCCCGTTTGACCTGCGCTAATGCGCGGTGCGTGACTTAGCTCCCAGGACAGGGGCTAAGAATTCCTTTACTATAAGGAAAAGAAGGTTGTGTGGGGAGGGTCACCCCCGGGCCGTGAGTTCGTTGTGAGCCCGCGGGCGTGCGGTTGCGAATAGCGCCGCGATACGCGGTACGGAACCGGCGGTGGCCCCTCGCGCAGCACCGGAGCGGGAACGCGAAGGAGCCTCCCGCGTGAAGAGATTGAGGGGCGGGAATGTCTACATACACCACAGGTAGCCTTGTCCCCATTCGGGGATGGCAACGCACCTATTCCGGGAAGGTGCACGATTTGTACCGGCCCGTGCCCGGGGCGCGATGGCCGGGATGGATACCTATCTCATTGTGGCCTCGGACCGCATCGCGGCATTCGACCACGTTGTTCCCACATTCATTCCGGATAAAGGCGAAATCCTCACCCGGATCGCCCGCTGGTGGTTCGACCGCACTGGGGACATCGCGGAAAGTCACTACCTACCGGGCGGCGTGCCGCGGGATATCGCCGCGCGCGGCATCCTGGTGCGGGCCCTGCGCATGCTCCCCTACGAAGTGCTGGTGCGCGGTTATCTAACCGCGGGTGCGGTGCGCTCACTCGAAACCCTCGGCACCCTCGATGCGATGCGGTACGACGGCGCCATTGAGCTCGGCGCCAAGCTGGAACTACCGTGGGTCGGAATCGCGGAAAAGCGCCGGCCCGGCTGCCCGGATATCCCCATCCCGTGGGATGAATTTATGCGGCGGGTGGGGGAGAGCACCGCGGAACGGGTGCGCGTGCTAGCCCTCAACCTCTACCGGCACGCCCACGCCATCGCGCTGGCCCGCGGGCTGGTGCTCGCGGATGCCAAACTGGAATTCGGCACGGATATGGACGCCGGCTCCAGCCGCCTCATCCTGGCCGACGAAGCCTTCACCCCGGATACCGCCCACTACTGGCTTTCCACCGACTATCGCGCGGTGAAATCCGGGGAGGTGCCGCCCAGCTCGGAGGCGCTGCGCCCCTTCGATAAGGACGCCGCCCAGGTGTGGCTCATGTCCGCCCAATCCGGGTGGAATGCAGAGCAGGGCACCCAGCCGCCGGCCCTTCCCGCCGCCGTGGTGGCAGATATTCGCGACCGCTACCTGCGGGTATGCGAAATGCTCACCGGGGAGCGCTGGCCCGGGCACTAAGCGCGGTGGCGTAGTGGCGCGGGCGCGCGCCGCGACTGCTTCGCGTGCCGCACTCACTTCACGCGCCGGGGTGGCGGCTGCCCGGTGGCGTCGTCGTCGTTCTGCACGAACCCCGCACGTACCGCACCTCAATGTGACGTGCACCGCGGAGTGGTGTTCGAGCTTCGAAATCATACCGCGAAAGCACCCGGACGTTTTACCATTTTGATATGCATTACGCGAATAAAGTTTACGATCAGGTCGTCGCCGCCAATCCGGGCGAACCCGAATTCCATCAGGCCGTGCGCGAAGTTTTCGATTCCATCGCCCCGGTCCTCGCGGCTCACCCCGAGTACGCCGACCAAGCCATCCTGGAACGGCTGGTTGAACCCGAACGCATCATCGCCTTCCGCGTGCCGTGGGTCGATGACGCCGGCAAAATTCGCGTCAACAAAGGCTACCGGGTGCAATTCAACTCCGCGCTCGGGCCCTACAAAGGCGGCCTGCGCTTCCACCCGACCGTCTACCTGGGCATGCTCAAATTCCTCGGCTTCGAGCAAATCTTCAAGAACGCGCTGACCCGCCAGCACATCGGCGGCGCCAAAGGCGGCGCGAATTTCGACCCCAAAGGTAAAAGCGATAACGAAGTGATGCGCTTCTGCCAGTCCTTCATGACCGAATTGCAACGCCACATCGGCCCCGATATCGACGTCCCCGCCGGCGACATCGGCGTGGGCGGGCGCGAAATCGGCTACCTGTTCGGCCAGTACCGCCGCATCCGCGATACTTTCGACGCCGGCGTGCTCACCGGCAAGGGCCTCGGCTTCGGCGGCTCGCTCGCCCGCACCGAAGCCACCGGTTACGGTGCGGTCTACTTCGCGGACGCCATGCTCGCCGCGCGCGGGGAAAGTTTGGACGGGCGCACCGCGATCGTCTCCGGTTCCGGGAACGTCGCGCTGTACGCGATCGCGAAGGCGCAGCAGATGGGCGCGCGCGTGGTCACGGCCTCGGATTCTTCCGGGATGGTTTACGACGACGCCGGCATCGACGTCGAGCTGCTTCGCCATATTAAGGAAGATCTGCGCGGGCGGGTCTCCGATTACGCGGCGCAGCGCCCCAGCGCGCGCTACCAGGCCGGGGCGAAGGTGTGGAACCTGGCTGAACTGGGGATTCGCGCGGATATCGCTTTCCCGTGCGCCACTCAGAACGAGCTCAACGAGGCCGATGCGCGCCAGCTTCTCAACGGGGGAGTGCGCGCGGTGGTGGAAGGCGCGAATATGCCTACCACCCTGGAAGCCACCCACCTGCTCCAGGAAAACGGGGTGCTTTTTGCCCCCGGCAAGGCCGCGAACGCCGGCGGGGTGGCCACCTCCGCGCTGGAAATGCAGCAGAATTCCGCGCGGCAAAGCTGGAGCTTCGAGAAGGTGGATGCCAAACTGCACGACATCATGCGCGATATCCACGACACCTCCCTGGATGCCGCCGCCCGCTACGGCCACGAAGGTAACTACGTGGTGGGCGCCAATGCCGCGGGCTTCGAGATGGTCGCGGAAGCGATGATCGCCCAGGGTGTGATCTAGGGGCGGCGTGCGCCCGGCGGATTGCCTACTTCGCCGGGCAGGCGCGCTCGCGGTCTCTCCCCGGCGCCGCGTCGCTCCCGCGCGGCTGCGTATATGTGCCGCGCGCCGGATGCGCCTACTTCGCCGGGCGGGCGCGCTCGCGGTGGCGCCGTCGTACCTTAGGTGCCGTTGCCATCCAATGCGTCGTAGAGTGGATCCGTGACACGAAAAATCGATAGCGCGGACGCGCTGCCCCTCCTCGCCCGCTTTCGCGCAGGTGAGGACCTCAGCGCGAGTGAGTCGCGCACGGCGGTGCGGTTCCTTCTCGAGGAGCTTGCGGCGCGGCATCCCGGGCACGCGGTGGAAATCCGAGTTCCGTATGTTGGCGCGGTGCAGGCGGTTGCCGGGGTGCGCCACCGCCGCGGTACCCCGCCGAATGTGGTCGAATGCGATGCGGGCACGTTCCTGGGGTTGTGCGTGGGTGCTCTGAACTGGGATGATGCCGTGGCTTCCGGGCGGGTGGACGCCTCCGGAACCCGCGCGAACCTCTCCGAGTTTCTCCCCCTGGTGCATGTGGCCGGCGCGGATCACTGAGCTGAGGGTGTGGAGCGCTGATCGCGGGAATCCCATAACTCACACAAGTCTCTGGAGCCTCAATAGTCACACACGTCCTGGCGGGGTGGCACGTGTTTTCCGAGCTGTAGTGCAGATGTCGTACACGCGAAGTGCACCTCGGAAAAACACACCCGCCTCGGGCGGGGCGGGGTCGGTGGAATGGGCCATTTTCAAGATTCAGGGCTGCAAAAGGTGCATTTCGGACCGTCGCTAACACAGAATGTACGCCACGGACATTAAATCGCGGAAAAACTGTCACCCATGTACATTCTGTTATCCGGCCCGGCCTCTCGCCTCCTCGAAGTGTGCATTCCAGACAACGCATCCCGCGTAGTGGGCGTAAGAGACACGAAATCGCCCAGAGGCGGTGCTCTTATAGACACTTCGTTTCCGGGGCTGGCTCAGAAACAATGGCCTATAGGCCAAACAATTGTGCCGGCAGCCCTGGGGCCGCCGGCACGTTCGTTACAGGAATGAGTACCTATTTGGTGGCTGGTGGAATATTGTTCGGATCGTAATCATCCGCCCAGTCATCGTCATTGTCATCTGACTCGTCGTAATCTGCGTAGTCGGCGTAACGAGCATACGGATCATCCGAGGAATCGTAGTGGGATTCCTGGCGCTCATCACGATTAATACCCAGCTCACGCTCGAGAGCGGCGTAATCAGTATCCGGTGTAAAGTACTTGAGATTCCGGGCTACCTTACGCTGCTTAGCCTTCTGACGGCCGCGCCCCATGAGCTCGACCCCCTTCATCTCATCTGGGCTCATCTGGCCCGGTTTACTATTTCGTGACCTATATTAGCCGCTATGGCCTATATATGGCTATGTGACATACGCGGAAAGAGTACGGCGCTCCTCACCTTTCCCAGGTAGATGGCCTGTAAAGCGGCCACGAACCCAGCGACAGGTGTCGCGCGCCACGCGGTTACTTGCGCCGGCGCCCGCGCCCGAAGAGGGCGCTGCCCAGCAGTGTGACCGCACCCAGGGCGGCAACGCTAAGGCCAGCCACCACGGCGAGCCCGGTTTGTTCCCCGCGCCGAGCATCGTCAATAACGTCCTGGGCTACCTGCGCGGCCGAGGGAATCCCGGCAAAGGAATGACCGGCGGAACAGTGGCCTGAGCACCCGTGGCCGGTGGCGTCGTCGTCGTAATGATGCGCGCCGCCGCACGTACCGCCACCGCACGCGCCACCGCACTCACAGGCGTGGTCGCCGAAATCGTGGTCGCCGTAACCGTGCTCGTCGCCGCCACAACCGCAACCACCACCGCACGCGGCGCCTTCAGCAACCGCCTCAACGTCGGCATCTGCACAACCGCAGCCGCACGGGCCGCCGAAATCGGCACCGTCAGCGCCAGCCCCATCAGCGCCGCCGCCCAAGCCGGAGCCCGCGAGGTGTTCCTTCGCGGAATCGGCCAGGTCGTTCACCTTCGCCTTCGCGGTATGCGCGAAATCCGAGGCTTTAGCAGAGGCCTTGGCGGAGGCATCCGCCGCGGTGCTCTTCGCATTATCCGCGAAAACCGCAGCCTTATCTTTCGCCGCCTCGGCAAAAGCGGAGGCCTTGTCCTTGAGCGTGGCCGTGGTGGTGGCTACCTTGTCCTTCGCGGCGTCGGTGGCGTTCTTGATATTCGTGCGCGGATCCAGGCGATCCACCAGCTCATTGACGGTGGCAGTCAGCTCCGCGCGGGTGCGCTCGATATCGCGCTGGATGTCCTCAGGTTTACGGTTATCGGAAGCGCTCACTTCGACAGGCCTTTCTTCACGGCGTCGACGTCCTTGCTCAGGCCGCCAACAAGATTGGTTGGATACTTTCCGGATTTCTTGAGTTTGCGCAGCCCCAGCAGCGCGAGCACCGCAATAATAAGGAGCAGAATACCGGCGACCGTCAGGTAGCCGGCCCACCAGCGCCCGCCGAACACAACCGTAAAGAAGGCCGCTGCCGCGTGCAGCAGGAACCCGAGCATGAACAGCGCCAGCACCCCGGCCACCGCGAGGAGCACCCCGCCCATCCCGAGGTTGAGGACCTTGTGCTTGAGGCTGGCCTGAGTGTACTGAATTTCGTCGCGGACCAGGGTGGAGAATTGCGCCGTGGCGGAGGAGAACAATTCGCCCACGGTCCGGCGGTTCGGTTCGCGCGCCGCGGCTGCCCGCGCTTCTTCGGAGGAGGACGCCACGTAGCCGGAGCCCGGAAGCGGTCCGGTGGTGCTTGCCCGTGCGTTCTCAACATCTTCTTGCGCCATCACATCCCCTTTGCGTCAGCCAATAACGTGGCGATAGATACATTCTAGTGTGCCGCAGAAAGCTTTAAATAGATAACGGGAGGCGAAAATTTCTTCCTGAGCGAGGGCGCAGCGCTGATGCGTGCGCGCCGCCGCGCGCGGGTGGCGTTTCGTGCGTGCGCAGGTCCCCGCATCGCTCGCGTGCCGCCGCACCACAGAATAGTACGACGACGCCGCAGCCTCCCGCCCCGCCCGCTTACCTCGCGATGGCGATGTCCCTGAAAATCCGCCCCACATCCGCGCGGGCCACCAGCCCGATAAGCACCCCGGTGGCATCCCCGGTGCGAGTGATGAGCACTGCGGGATGGCCGCGGTCGGTCAGGGCTGTGCATACTGCCATGGCCCTATCGGAAGGTTTGGCGTAGAGGGGAGCGTCGTGCGTGCCGCTGTGGGCGAGGATATCCCCGGCCGGCACGTCGGCCAGCTGGGATTCTTTCCCGGCAGTCACCATTCCGGACACCCAGCGGGCCACCATATTGGTGGTGAGCAGCCCGATAATCGTGGAGCCATCCACCACCGGAAGCTGGGCGTAGCCGTGCGCGTCGAGAATAGCGGCGACGGTAGCGAAAGTATCCACGGGAGAGACGGTCGCGACGTCGTGAATCATGAAGTTTTGGATCTGCGGTTCGTTGCGCACCTGGAAAAGTAGCCGCTCGGCGGCTTCGACCAGGTCCGCGCGCGGGGTGGCAATGGGTTGGCCGTTCTTGTAGTTGTTATGCGCGATGGTATTGCGCAGATTGCGCAGTACCTCGCCCAGGTTGTTATTGCGAACGACGGCGGGAACCCGCTTTTCGTACGCCTTCGCCCAGGCATCCCCGAAACCACGTGAATCCAGGCCGGTGGCATGATCGAGCTCAGCCCGGAGGTCTTCCACCGCGGAGAGGAAACGCTGGGTGAGAGAGTTCGCGGTCGGGGAGGTGGCAGCGTCGTCGTTCATGCCACCATGGTAGCGAAGCGGGCCGCGTTGCACGGACTGGAGTGGGTGGGTGAACCGTGCAACCGCGCACCCGTGCACTCGCGTGCAACCGCACGCGAACCCCAGGCGAACCCCAGGCGAGCCGCACGCGAGCCGAAACGCGCTACCCGGTAAACCCGGTACCCAGGGTGCCCACCGGGCCGGGCTCGCCGTGGGTATTCGCGTGCCCGGAGCGCACCACCCACCAGCCGCCTAGCAGCCCGAGCACCGCGATGGCACCCCAGACGCCCACCACGGCCCAGCCCATCCCGGCCAGCGCCATAACCGGCACGAAGGACACCGCGGAAATCTCCACCGGAACCACCGGCAGGTAGGCATAACCGAATTGCTCAATGGTGCCCGATTCCAGCTTGGGATCCACGATGCGCAGCAGCGCCAGGCCGGTGGAAACAGAGCCGGTAGCCCACCCCCAGGTGAAGAGCTGGCGTTCGAACCAGCCCTCGCCCATGAGCCGCGGGGCCACCACCAGGCCCAAAACCGTGCACAGAATAAGACCGAAGAGGAACAGCAAGCCGAGGGCCAGCAGGTGGTCGGAAACGAATTCCGGCTGAATCGAAGCAATACCGCACACAATCAGAATGTCCGTGCACAGCCCGGAAACCGAGCGCAGCGTGCCCGCGTCGAGCAGGTGGGAGGCCCCCACTCCGTTCATAACAATCCGCACCACGATCCCCACCAGGAAAGCGATGGCGAAAAGCGGGAAGGAAATACCGGGGAACAGGTGCTTGAGGAGCTGACCAATCCCGTAGCCGGCCACCGCCACCAGACTCACAATCCCGACCTCGAAGGAGAGCGTCTCAATCGAACCGCCGGAGAAGGTGTGGTAGCCCAGGGCCGGGCGGCGCTTATTGGCATCGAGCACCCCGGTGAGGAGCTCATCGGGCAGGGAATCCATACCGCGGAAAGCCTTGGCCTGCCCGCGCCGCGCCCCGAATTTCGCGAGGATAATCCCGCCGACCACCCCGACCAGCAGCCCCACCGTGGCCGAGGTGAAAGCCAGCGAGGCCACTTCCGGCTGCCCATTTTCCGCGTAAATATTGCCCACGGCTGCCGCGGTACCGAAACCGCCCGCCCAGCCGGTGAACAGCATAATGCCCAGCACATCCGGCGAACCGAGCACCGGGGTGAGGAACAGCAGCGCGAAAGCCATACCGAGCGCCACCTGCGCCCCGTACATAAGCACCCCGTAGGAAGCAAAACCGCCCACCGCTTTATTGACTTTGCGAATATCGAAATCATCGGTGAGGGCCATGCAAGCAAACACAATAACAATAAGAATCGAGGCATACGTGCCCATATGCTCGGAGAACGGAATCCCGGTCACCTGCCAGGACCCGATATGCCAGCCGCGGCTTTCCGCTACCGCCCCCAGCACATTCGGGCCGAGCACCAGCCCCAGCGCACCGGCAATCACCGAGGCGGGAACCAGCATATTCTGCAGCCACTTCACCCGGGCGCGCAGGAACACCCCAATGGCGAGCAGCAGGCCAATCATTCCGGCGTCGACCAGCATGGTCCACGGCGTATATGCGTTCATCGTCCCTCCTACGGTTGCGATAGTTGCGCTTGGCGCGATGCGCGGGCGCTCGCGGTCTGCGATCTGCCCGGGCCCGCGCGATTCACGCAAAGCTTGCGGGAGGGGTGCGTGGAACCCGCTCCCATTAGTAAAGATACAGTAAAACTATGGCGATTTTTTAGTTAGGTATGGTGCTGGGGGCTGCGATGTGCCGAGATTCACGCGCGCGCTCGCGGCCCGTTCGCGCCGTCGTGCGTCCCCGCACGGTTCGGTTGCCGCGCTTTTCCTTTTATTAACGACGACGCCGGGCCTCTCCGCCCGTGCGGACTCCCCCTCGATATGATGGCTATGGTGACCGCCACGCGCGCGACCCCGGCACACCAGGCCGGGGCGGCGGGGCGCGGGCGGCGTCGTCATCAAGGAGGAAAAATATGACGGATCTGGTGACTTTCGGCGAATCGATGGGGGCTCTGACCTTTACGGAATCTCCGCAGATCGGGGCGCGGCCGCGCGCGTCCTTCGGCGGTGCGGAAACGAATGTGGCCATCGGGATGGCGCGGCTGGGGCATTCCACCGCGTGGGTCGGGAGCGTCGGCAAGGACCTATTTGGGTACATGATTATGCGGACCCTGCGCGGCGAGGGCGTGCGCTGGGATCACGCCCGCCAGATCACCACCGCGCCCACCGGGGTGCTGGTCTCGCGCCACGCCGGGCTGGGGACCTTCGCGGTGGATTACCACCGTAAGTTTTCCGCGGGGCGCCTCATTACCCCTGATCAGATCCGCGCCATGTTTGAGCTGGAGCCAAAAATCGTGCATCTGACGGGCATTACCCCGGCGCTCGGGGAGGAAGCACGTGCCGCCACGATGCTCGCCGTGGAGCTGGCCGGGGAGCGCGGGGTGCCGGTGTCTTTCGATGTCAATTTCCGCTCGCGCTTGTGGGATGCTCAGGACGCGGCGCCGGTGCTCGCGCAGATCGCGCGCGGGGCGCATGTGGTCTTCGGCGGCACGGAGGAACTGGAGCTGCTCACCGGCGAATCCGAGGTGGCCGCGGCAACTCAGCGCCTGCTGGACTGGGGCGTTTCGGAAGTGGTGTGGAAAGATTCGACGACGGCGCGCGTGACCACCCCCACCGAGTCGGTGGAACGACCCGGGCGGCGGGTGACCGTTGTGGATACCATCGGGGCTGGTGACGCCTTCGTGGCCGGTTATCTTTCCGGGTGGCTGGAGGGACTTTCCTTCGCGGAGCGCCTGGACCGCGGGCACCTCCTGGGGGCCTTCGCGGTGGGCACCATCGGCGATTGGGAAGGCGGGCCCACCCGCGAAGAACTCACCATCGCGGAGATCTCCGGCGGCGAAGTGGCGCGCTAGCGCGCCGGCATTATCAACCTAAAGCTTTCCGAATGACTAAAAAGGGGCCATTATGAAGAAGAGCGTTGGTGTTTTAACTGGACTGGTCGTGTTACTACTAGGCGGTTGTTCGCAAAAACAACCAGACTCCTCCGCCGTGGACCCGTCAGGGGCTTCCGGCACAGTTCTCGACACTGTGACCTCCTCTCCGGAACCATCTTCTCGGTCTGCTACCACATGCGGCATGGGTGCGGAAGAGGCTTTTGCCGATGGTATTGCGCGAGCGCCGCATTTGCCCGATCTTCCTTGGATACAAGACATTCAGTATGCCGATCTCGATGGCTACGATCCGTGTGCTCCCCTTTCTGTCATTTCTGTTGCGGCAAGCCAATCCTCGGGGATACCCATGAGTGTCCAGATCCTTTATAGCCACGGTGAGTATCTGTATCCGGCTACAGGTAGTGACGTTTTCGGTATGCCGGCTAGCGTCGTACGAATATCGCCAAATGAAATTCAGATCAACTATCTTTATGCTAAAGCTGATGAAGATTCGGCGTCGGCAAGTGGCATAGCGTCGTCGATTTTTACCATGAACGAAGCGGAAACGGAGATTGTCCGCGTGGGCCAACTCCCGCGGAGGGCAGAACAGCTTACAACAACCAGTTCGGACCACTTTGATAAACCACGCTATGTCGACAAAGGCCATCGGCCGGGCGTTCCTGCTGGCGCATACATTGGGGCTGGCGGTCCGGTACCTGAAGGCGCGATTGAGATCCCGATCAGCGGTTATGATCCACAAAGCCAGCGGGACGTCCGAACCATTACTGATAAAGACGCTAATGTGACATGTCAGTTTTATGACCCGCCAAATGGCAGTGCTACCTGCGGGGTGAAGTCATATAAGGAGCGTAACCTCTATCCATCACACCCGGGTAACAGTGGTAGTTTGCCCCGTTGGTCCTTCTCGCTATGGCGAGATGAAGTTCCGGAAGCGCACGAAACTCAGGATATTCAACCGTATATGGTCAAAAACTTTGGTCACATGGTTGTGAAACCTAGAGAGGTTGTCTATTCGGGCCCGTATGTCTGTGTGGCAAGTAATTACGCCATGAGCTGTTGGAATACGGAAACAGGTCACGGGGTGTACATGGCGCGCAGTGGTTACCAGAGTTGGTAATGAGTTCTTTCTATACGCATTTAGGTGCAGCGAAAACAAGCTCTGCACTCACCTTGGTGCGGTAGGTGAGTGCAGAGCTGCACATACGCGAGGATGGCGCTACAGGATGGTGCTATTTCCTGGGTCGGCGCCTTAGCGGCGGACGGCGGGGGTGTCGGTGCCGTTGCCGTCCCAATCGCCCACGAAGAGCTGGTCGGAGGTGCGCCCGTAAGCGAGGACCTGGTCGGCTTCGCCAGCGGCTAGCGAATTCTTCACGTAAACGGTATTGCCCCGGCGCACCGCCAGCGTATCTACGCCGTCGCCGTTAAAATCGCCCAAAATTGTGGCGTCACCGGCACGGCCGTAAGAAAAAACGGTATCCGCCGCGCCGCCCGCGATGGCGTTTTTGACGTAGTACAGGTTGCCGCGGCGCACCGCGAACGTGTCCTTGCCGTCCCCGTCGAAATCGCCGGTGAGGACGGTGTCGCCCGCGCGCCCGTAGTGGACCACCCGGTCGGCCTCCCCGCCGTGCAGGGAATTGAGGACGTAGAAGGTATTGCCCCGCCGCACGGCGAAGGTATCCTTGCCGTCGCCATCGAAATCGCCTACTAGGATTTCATCGCCGGCGCGGCCGTAGGCGAATTCCACATCGGCAGCTCCGCCATCCACGCTGTTCTTGACGTAGATCTTGTTGCCGCGGCGCACCGCGAAGGTATCCTTACCATCGCCGTCCCAATCGCCGACGAGCACTTCATCGCCGGCCCGCCCGTAGGAAAATACGCTGGCGGCCTCGCGTGAGGTCCAATCATTGGAAACGTAGAAGACGTTGCCGGTGGCGGGGTTGTTGGGAGCGGGCGCGTTCGTGCCGGGAGTGCCGGGTGTAGGCGCGGGATTCGGCGCCGGCGCGGGTGAAAGGCGATCTACATCGGCCTGGGCGCGCGCCACATCGGCCTCCGCGGTGGCGAGCCGCTCGCCGAATTCCCCGAGCTGCGCGGCGCGAGCGGCGGCACGCTCCCGCTCGCCCTGAGCGGCGGTGAGCTGCTCGGCGAGTTTCTGGACAGCTTGCTTCGCGGCCTTCGCGCTCTCATAAGCTGCGGTCGCGGCCGTGAGTTTGGCCTGCGCGGTATCGAGCGCGGCCTTGGCCTCGTCGTATTCTCGGCCAGCGGTCTCAAGTTGCGTTTTCGCGATCTGGGCTTCCAAGGATTCAGGATCGCCCTTGGTAGCTGCTTCGAGTTCGGCCGTCGCATCTGCCAGAGCCGTACGAGCCACGGAAGAGCCCTGGGCCATCTCATCCTTGAGGCCATTCATATAACTCTGCAGCGCGGCGGAGTAGTCCGCAACCGTTTGCGGCTGCGAGGTGTCACCGTAAAGAGGCGTGTGATCGAAAGTATTTGCCTGGATATTAGGGGCGAAAGCTATCCCGGTTACGGTGTAATCGCGGTTCACAATATTAAGGTAATGCCCGACTTTCGCGAAGTCCGTGACGCCCTGGTCGTGGAGTGCCTTTTCGTTGTGATACCAGAGCTTGAGGGAGAGCTCATCGCCGGGATAGTTCGCGGAGGCAAGGTTTTCTGCCACGTTGAACGCGTTAATATGCGTCATTTTATTGGTGCGAGATTGTGCATTGACCTGGAGCTGGGCGACGGCCATGAGGTAGTCCGTGACCTTGAGCGGCTCAAGCTGGTGTGCGGCGCGCAGCTCGTTGATCTTCGTAATGAGGCTCAGGGTTGTCGCCATGGAATCCAGGTTCGTGGCATCATCGGCTGCGCCCGGATGAGTATAGGACGCTAGTGGCTTACCCTGGTACTCCGTATTGGTGCTGAAAACATCGAGGGCTTTCTGGGCGCTGCGGGCTTCGTAAAACCCGAGGGTTCCCCGATCCCATTGCGCTTTCGCTGCGGTCTTGGATTCTTCAAGCTTGGCCCGAGCGGCATCCACTTGTTCCTGGGCGGCTTTGGCAGCCTCAGGATTGGGCGCAATCGCCTTATCGTAGGCGGCCTGCGCGGCATCGCGGCGGGCCCGCGCGGACTCGGCATTCTTGGCGAGTTGGGGCATGACAGAAGCTGCGTCGTCGTACCCCTTCTTTGCGGAATCGAAACTGGAAGCTTTCGCGACCGCGGCATCATACGCCTGTTGCGCGGCCTCCACCTGCGCGTTTGCCCGCGCGTAGGCCTGCGCGGCGCTCTGAATATCCGCGAGGCTCGCGCCGCTCGCTTTTATTTCCGCGAGGATGGCGTCCCGGGCGTTAATCGCGGCGGTGAGTCGGGCACGGGCCTCGGCGAGCTGGGTTGCGGAGCTATTACCGGGCGTGATGTCGCTGGCGGCGGCGGGAGCGGGGCTGAGAACCGGCAGGGCCTGGGCGGCGAGCGGGACCAGCAGAGCCCCCGTCATGAGGAGTGCCGATGTGCGCATAAGAGTCTCTTTCTGTTTCGACCGTGAAAGTGAAAGGGATAATTCCCGGAGCGCAGGTTAGTGGCCGTTCCTGGGCGTACGCCGGACGCATAGTGGGAAGAAGCTGGCCCGCGCCGCGCACGTCACCGCCGCGAAACCCCCACACACGACACCGGCGCCGCGGAGCGAATCGGATTCCCGAGGGAGATCGCGGTTCGCCACGCGGCGCCAATGGAGAGTTCAGGACTTGCGAGAGCTAGAAATAGAGCGAGAACGCTCTACCTTTTACTTACCGGTGGATCCGGGGCTGGCCTTACCGTCGGTGGTGTAGGACTTCGCGCCGGTTCCGGCGAGCGCCCCACCCTGGACGATAATGTAGGAATCGCGCAGCTGGCGACCAGCGAAGAAATCTTCGAGGATTTCGCGGGTGCCGGCAGCGTAGCGAGTCTGTGCGGACAGCGAGGAACCGGAGGTGTGAGGGGTCATCGCGTTGCGCGGCATGGTGCGCCACGGGTGATCCTCGGCCGGGGGCTGCGGGTACCACACGTCCCCGCCGTAGCCGCCGAGCTGGCCGGATTCGAGGGCCTTGACAATGTCGTCGCGCACCACGATCTCCGCGCGGGCGGTGTTCACGATGTAGGAACCGCGGCGCATCGAGTTGATCATCTTCTCGTCCACCATATGGTAGGTATCCGAGGTGAGCGGGGAGTGGATGGATACCACGTCCACGCTACGCATGAGGTCCTCAACGGTCTCGTGGTAGGTGGCGCCGAGTTCCTTCTCCGTCTTCGGATCGAGGCGGTACAGATCGTAGTAGTGCAGGTTCACATCGAAGGGCTTCATGCGCTTGAGCAGGGCGCGGCCGATGCGGCCGGCGGCGATGACGCCCACGTCCATGCCTTCCAGGTCATAGGACCACTTGACGGCATCTGCGATGTTCCAGCCCTTTTCGTCGGTGACGATACGGTGGGCGGGAACGAAGTTACGCACCAGGTTGAGGATGGTCATGGCCGCGTGCTCGGCCACCGAAATCGAGTTCGAGTAGGTGACCTCAGCAACCGTGATATTGCGCTTCATCGCTTCGGTGAGGTCCACGTGATCGGAGCCCACGCCGGCGGTGATGGCCAGCTTGAGGTTCTTGGCCTTCTCCAGGCGATCCTTGCCCAGGTAGGCGGGCCAGAACGGCTGGGAGATAACCACGTCCGCATCGGGAAGATGCTTCTCGAATTCCGAATTCTCGCCTTCCTTATCGGAGGTGACGATGAGTTCGTGACCGTTATCCGCGGCCCACTTCTTCAGGCCCAGGGCGCCGGAGACGCACGCCACCATCTCGCCCGGGGTGAAATCGATGCCCGACGGCGTAGGAGTGCTGGAGCCGCCCGGGTAGCAATCAATCGTGGGAATGGAATCGCGAATGTACTTGGGCGGGAAGCCGTCCACGGGATCCGGGTACAGCACCATCAGAATTTTCGCCATTAAAAATGGGTTAATAGACAAATGGTGGGTCTTATATCCGGGGTTTGCCCCGCCATAGCAACGAAAAGTCGGCCTTATTGAGGTCGAGCACCTCAATAAGC
>NZ_JBOZBG010000016.1:0-46699 GCF_051264595.1 Actinotignum urematis
GGATGAAAACCGAGATTTATCACGGGAAGAAGTGGGCTACAACCGATGAGTTATGCGAGGCGATAGACGAGTATATGCTCTTCTATAACCAGAAGCGTATTACCTTGAAGTTCGATGGTTTAACGATTGTGGAACATCGTCAAGCGGTTTTAAGCGATAATGTCCAATAAACAGTCCGCAGCCCCTTTAGCTTATTGCGCCATACCTATACCCTTTGCACTCGTCCCGATAAGCAGCACGCCATCCAAATCAAAAACAGGGCGACTGCCGGTTCCGGTGCCGCGCAGAGCGATGCCTTGCTCGCGGGCGGCGTCGTCGTAAATAGAGAGTAAGACTGTCGGTACCCGCAGCAGATACAGCGCGTGGGTCTCGTTTGCACAGGAAAGATTCGAACGCGGTCACATCGCTATCTATTTCTTCAGAATTTACTGGACAAACACCGTACATCCGTTTCGGCCAATTTTTATGTCGTAGGAGTGTGGCACCCTTAAGTCATGAGTTCACAACAGTCAGATCAGCCCGGGGCCGCGGCGCCGCGCCCTCGTCCGCAACTCAATGTTGCCCTGGACCTTCTGGAGGATAAGTATGGGCTCAACCCGCCTGATGATGCGCTTTATGAGGCGTTCACCCAGTGGGCGGAAAGCACCGGGCGGCCGCTTTACCCCCATCAGGAAGAAGCGTTGCTCGCCGCTATTGATGATGCTCATATGATTGTCTCCACGCCTACCGGGTCGGGAAAGTCACTCATTGCGCTCACCGCCATTTTCTGCGGGCTCGCGCGCGGGAAAACCGCGTATTACACCGCGCCTCTCAAGGCTTTGGTATCGGAGAAGTTTTTCGAACTCATCAACGTTTTCGGTGCGGATAATGTGGGGATGGTAACCGGGGATTCCACCATTAATGCCGGCGCTCCCGTGGTGTGTGCCACCGCGGAAATCGTGGCGAACCTGAGTCTGCGTGATGGTGCGGCTGCGGATATCGGAGTGCTGGTCCAGGATGAATTCCACTACTACTCCGATCCGCAGCGCGGTTGGGCCTGGCAGGTGCCACTTCTGGAACTCACCCACACTCAGCAGGTACTTCTTTCCGCCACTCTGGGGGATACCACCTGGCTGGCGGAGGATCTTGAGAAGCGCACCGGGCGCGCCGTCGAACTTATGAGTAACGCGGAACGGCCGGTACCGCTGTCCTTCTCGTATTCCTATCAGCCGCTCGGTGAGCTCCTCCTGGAACTCACCTCCACGCACCGGGCGCCCGTATATGTGGTGCATTTTTCGCAGCGGGAAGCGGTGGCGCAGGCCCAAGCTCTCCTCACTCACGCGCTCGTTTCCAAGGAACAGAAAGCCCGCATCCAAGAAGCCCTCGGGGATTTTTCCTTCGGGCCGGGTTTCGGGAAAATTCTCTCTAAGCTGCTCCGTTCCGGTATCGGCGTGCATCACGCGGGCCTCCTCCCCCGCTACCGGCGGCTCGTGGAAAAGCTGGCGCAAGCGGGCCTGCTTCCGGTTATTTCCGGTACAGATACCCTCGGGGTCGGTATCAACGTTCCGATTCGCACCGTTGTGATGACCGGGCTGGCTAAATTTGATGGCCAGCGTAATCGGCACCTGAGCGCACGCGAATTCCACCAGATCGCGGGCCGCGCCGGGCGGGCCGGCTTTGACACTAAGGGTGACGTGATCGTGCAGGCGCCCGAATTTGAAATAGAAAATGCGCGGCTGGTTGCCCGGGCCGGGGATGACCCGGTCAAACAGCGCCGCATTCAAAAGAAGAAGCCCCCGGAAAATACGGTGCTGTGGTCGGAAAAGACTTTTGAGTACCTCAAGGGTGCCGCTCCGGAAACTCTGACGTCCCAGATGCGGGTCTCCCATTCGCTCATGCTCAATTTGTTCCAGCGCCCGGGGGATAACGTCGCGGCCGTAACCAAGTTACTTACGGATAATCACGAACCGCGCACGGCTTCCAACCAACTCATCCGGCAAGCCACCCGCATTTACATGTCTCTCGAGCGGGCGGGCGTTATCCTGCACCGTACTCCGCAGTGGCTAGCGGAGCACCCGGGCCACTCCCCCATCGAATACGCACGCGAAGTTCCTGATGACTTCTCCTTGAACCAACCGCTGGCACCCTTTGCGCTGGCCGCGCTGGATATCCTTGATCCGGATAGCCCGGAGTACGCCCTCGATGTCATCTCGGTGATCGAAGCGGTCCAGGATAACCCCATGCAGGTCCTCTACGCGCAGGAACGCGCAGCGCGCGGGCGCGCAATCGGGCGAATGAAAGCCGCTGGCATCGGCTATGACGAACGCATGGCCGAAGCCGATAAAATCACCTGGCCCCAACCGCTCGCGGAAGAACTCGGTGCGGCACTCCAGATCTACCGGCAAACCAATCCCTGGGTGGATGACTTCCAGCTCTCCCCCAAATCCATCGTGCGGGAAATGATCGAAAACGCGATCACCTTCTCGGAATTTATTTCCCGTTATGACCTGGCCCGTTCCGAAGGCACGTTGCTGCGCTACCTCACAGATACCTACAAGGCGCTGCGCCAAACGGTGCCGCTGGAGGCCCGCACCCAGGATTTTGAGGATATGACCGCCTGGCTGGGCAGCCTGGTGCGCTCGGTGGATTCCAGCCTGCTCGACGAATGGGAAGCCCTGCGTGATGGCCGCATTACCACCGCAGACATCACCAATCTTGACAGCAGCACCGGCGGAGCTCGCGAACGCGCTTTCGGTGCTGATGAAGATGGAAAGGTCACGCTCTCGCGCAGCCCGCACGCGCTGCGCGTCTCCATCCGCAATGCGCTCTTCCGTTTCGTGGAAGCCGTAGCGCACGAAAATCTCGACTGGCTTGATAGGGCGGCACTCGATGATGGGGCCGGCGTGGCCCGCGGGGAAGGTATCCCGCTCTGGGTGGGCGGCCCGGTCTGGGATGGCGATGCCTGGATGGATGCCACCGATGCTTATTTCGATTCCTACCAGGAGATCGGCACCGGTGCCGAAGCACGCTCCGCCCAACTCGTCACCGTGCTCGAACACCCCGACCGCGCCGATTTCATCACCGCCGGAGTTCCGGCAGCCCACGTGGATAGCGTCATGGACAACCTCACCACCGCCACCGGGCGTCTGCGTGCCTGGTTGGTGCGTCAAGTTTTTGACGACGGCGCAGGTGACAACTCGTGGGGATTCTGGGCAGTTGTGGACCTCGAGGCAAGCGATGAAGCCGGACACGCCATCCTCGACATTATTAGCGTGGGAGAACTATGAGCCCGCTGCACCCGCCACCACTACCCCGGTGATGAGATATACGCCGATTCGGAAAACGCGGCACCAGTTCTGAGAGCGTGTCATTAGTTCTGAAACCATGCCGTTAGTTCTGAGACCATTTCCCCAGTTCGCGGCGCAGAGATCTACCATAAACAGCGGCTGATACACGATACCTGTGGAGTTGATACAAACCATGACACATACGGAGCAGGGCAGGCTTGCTCACCTCGCCGAATTGTCCAGCATAGTCCCAACCGCGGAGGAGATCCCCGACCGCATCAACCTGGTGCGTGATGCCCTGCGCGGAGCGGAAGAAGCTGCCGGCATACCGCTCGGTACCGCTCGGCTCCAAATCGTAGTGAAACACCAGTCCATCACCGCCATTCACGCTGCGCTTGCCGCCGGATCCCGCCTCATGGGCCAAAACTTCATCCAACAACTCCAGGACGTAGAAACCCAGCTCGCAACACCCAGCACGGGTGCAGGCCCATCGGCACGCCTCATCCACGACGCCAGCACCTGGGAAGGCAACGGCATCGCCCCGGCCAGCGCCGGAAACCCACCCCACTGGACCCATGTCATCGGCCACGTGCAATCGAATAAAGCCGGGCGCGCCCTCGAACTGGCCGATTGCATCGAAACTGTGGATAGTCTGAAACTTGCCCAGCGCCTCAACCGGCTGCAAGGCCGCTTGCGCGAAGAAGGCAACGCCCACGGCCCCTTCTCCATTTACGTCCAGGTCAACTCCTCCGGAGCAGCCAGCCAGTACGGAGTGGAACCCCACCAGGTAGAAGAACTGGTAGGGCAGATCGCCGAACTCCCCCACTTGCGGGTCGATGGCCTCATGACCATCGGAGCCAATACCACTGATGAACGGGAGATCGCCCACTCCTTCGCGCTTGTGCGTGAACTGCGGGATAAGCTCCAGCGCGAGCACCCCAGCGTCCGGGAACTCTCCATGGGAATGACCCACGACATGGGCATCGCCGTGGCCGAAGGCTCCACCCAGGTACGTGTGGGCAGCGCCATCTTCGGGCCCCGGCCCGCGGCCTAAATACCTGCCGAAACCGGCACGACCATCGGGGTGCCCGTCACCGGATCCGGGATAACTACCGCAGTTATCCCGTAGATTTCCGCAATGTTTTCCGGAGTGAAAACCTCGACAGCCGAGCCCGAAAAAGCAATACGCCCATCCTTCATCGCGATGATATGGGTGGCGTAACGCGCCGCCTGATTCAGATCGTGCAAGACCGCCACCAGAGTGCGGCCCTCCCGATTCAGGCGAGCACACAAGTCCAAAAGCTCAATCTGGTAGGCGATATCCAGATACGTCGTCGGCTCATCCAAAAAAATAATCGGTGTGTCTTGGGCCAGAACCATCGCCACCCACACCCGCTGGCGCTCTCCACCCGAGAGCTCCCCCAGCAACGCATCAGCAAAATCCGCGGTACCTGTAGCCGCCAAAGCCCGAGCAACCGCCTCCTCATCACGTGCCGAAGGCCGCGCAAACAAACCCTGGTGCGGGTAACGCCCCCGAGCCACCAGCTCGGCAACCGTAATACCCTCCGGAACATGCGGAGACTGCGGCAACAACGCAAGTTCCCGCGCGAAATCCCGCGAGCCCATCGCCGCAATATCTCGCCCATCCAGCAGCACCCGGCCGCGCGCGGGCGAAAGTAACCGTGCCAAAGCACGTAGCAGCGTGGACTTCCCACACCCGTTCGCCCCCACGATCACCGTGAACGAGCCATCCGGGATCTCCACATTCAGCTCCCGCGCCACGGCGACATCCCCATAGCCCAGGCTCAGATCAACCCCGCGCAAACGCGCCGCACCGGCCGAGCCAGCCGCACCCACGTTCACGCCACCGCTGTCGCCACGCATATTCATCGTCCCTTCCGTTGCGACATCACCACAACCAGCACATAAAGGCCACCGACCACCGTGGTAATCGCACCCACCGGCACCGGCCGAGCCAGGGCATATTGGGCGAAAAGATCAGCCAGGAACAAAATCGAGGCACCCGCTAGCGCGCTATGCACCAGCGAAATTCCGCGTCGCCCCGCCGCCACCCGCCCCACCTGCGGAGCAGCCAAAGCCACAAAAGCAATAGGTCCGGCTGCCGCCGTCACCACACAGGTCAAAGCGATACCAACCGCGAGGATCCCCCGGCGCGCCTTCTCGACCGACAAGCCGTGTGCAGCTGCGGCGTCGTCGCCTAATTCCAGCTGCCGCAACGGCCGCACGCAACACGCCACAAACGGGAGCAAAAACACCAAGAAAACCAGCGCGGGCCCGATCTTCGCCCACGATGCCTGCCCGAGCGTTCCGGCGCCCCACACCGCGAGGCTGAGCGCCACCTCATCCGAGGCCCGCAAGAGCAGCCAGGTATTCGCCGCGCTGAGCATCGCCGTCATACCGATTCCCACAATAATGAGACGGAACCCGGACACGCCGTTGCGGTAGGCCAGCGCGTAAATAATTATTCCGACGACGACGCCACCTGCCAGCGCCCCCATACTCACCGCAACAGCTCCACCCACCAGGAAAGTCCGGGTGAGAATAACGCCGGTATAGGCACCAGCATTGAATCCGATAATATCCGGCGAGCCGAGCGGGTTTCGGGTGAGAATTTGGAAGAGCGCACCCGAAAGCCCGAGCGCTGCCCCGAAGGCCACCGCGGCGAGGATCCGTGGCAGGCGCCAGGTTAGAACCACGTGGGCCGCGAAGTCACCGTCACCCGCGGCAACCGCGCGTATCGAATCCGGGGTGAAGCAGGCCGCCACCTCGCCCAGGCTCAGGGGCAGATCCCCGAGGAGGAGAGCCCCCACGCATCCGAAAGCCAAAGCGAAGCTCACCGCGGCCGCAACCAGGCGGGAACGGCGGCGTCGTCGTAGTGCGACGTGGCGCAGAGGGGACTTTAAAGCGGCAGGTTGGTGCGAAAAACTCATAGCGTGAAAGCCTTTCGCCGGCGCACGAGGTAGATGAGGACCGGGGCACCCAGGAAGGCGCTCATGACCGACACGGGAAGTTCCCCGGTCGGGAGAATAATGCGGGCGAGGATGTCCGCGGCGAGAAGGAGGACCGGGGCCCAGAGCGCGGATAGTCCCACAATCCAGCGTTGATCCGCCCCGGCAAAGGAGCGGATAGCGTGCGGGGCCATGAGACCGATGAAGGAAATAGGGCCGGCGATAGCAACCGCACCCCCGGTGAGTACCGTCATGGCCGCCACTCCGGTCAGGCGGATCACCGTGACATGAGCACCGAGTGCGCGAGCGGCGTCGTCACCGAGAGCAATGATATTGAGCGCTGGGGTGAGCACGGCAGCGGCCATGAGGCCGAAGAACAGAAGCGGAAGAACCGGCAGGATAACCTCCCAGGGGCGATTTTCCAGCGTGCCGGCCGTCCAGACGAGGATTTCGTTGAAAGTACGCGGATCAGCCAGGCGTAGCACACCCACGATGCCGTTGAGCACGGCAGAAAGCGCCACCCCGGCCAGGATCAGGCGAACCGGATCCGCGCGACCGCTGCGGTGCGAGCCGATGAGGAGGACCGCCGCGGTGGCCAAGAGTGCACCGGCCACCGCCCACCACATGTAGATACTCGGCCGGCTAATACCCGCCACCGCGATAGCGAGAGTCACCGCGAAACCGGCACCGGCCGAAACCCCGAGGATCCCAGGTTCGGCCAGAGGATTGCGGGAAATCGCCTGGATGAGCGCGCCGGCAACCCCGAGAGCTGCACCAATGGCAAGGGCGGCGACCGTGCGAGGCGGACGCAAGGTAAGCACTGCTTGCGCGTCCATGGAATCGCGTTCTGCCCCGGAGATGATAGTAAACAGTGTTCCCGGGGAGATGGGGCGGGCGCCTATGCAAATGGAGAGGAGTGCCAGCACCGCGACAGCAATGATCCCGGTGGTGAGGGCCGCGACCCGCCGGCGCGCGATGGTGCGGCCGGGAGCAGGGCAGGCGCGGCGTCGTACCGAAAAACGGTGGTGGACAGTGCTGTTCATAACGAGAACAGGCTACCCCAATTAAACAACGCCAGCGTATCCTAATAGGGCATCTGTGGTTTCAGTGACAACCACACGACCACCGCAGCCGCAGGTGCGTCCGGCCGCGAGTGCGGCATCCACGAAAGGAAGTTATGAAGAAGTCCCTGACCGCGTGGGCGGGCACCGTTCTGGTGGCTTGCCTGGCTTTTGCCGGATGCGGTTCTCAGAAGAGTAATGATTCTGCTGATTCGTCGGCGTCGGCTACCTCATCGGCGGCGAGTTCCGCTACGGACGGGAATGCCGCGACCGAGGCGGTATTCCCCGCGACGATTGACACGAAGTTCGGGCCCGTTACCGTCAAAGAAGCCCCGCAGCGCGTGGTCGCTCTGGGCTGGGGCGATGCCGAAGTGGCGCTCTCGCTGGGCGTGCAGCCGGTGGGTGCGGCTGACTGGCTGGCTTTCGGCGGCAATGGCGTGGGCCCGTGGGTGAGCGAATCGTATGAGAAGGCCCCGGAAATCCTGGGCACGATGGAGCTGTCGTACGAGAAGATCGCGGCGCTCAAGCCGGATCTTATTCTTGACGTCAAGACTTCGGGCGATAAGGAACGCCACGATAAGCTTTCCCAGATTGCGCCGACTGTCTCGCTGCCGGAGGGCGCGGATAATTGGCTGACCTCCACGAAGGACCAGGTCACCATGATTGGTGCGGCGCTGGGTAAGCCGAAGGCGGCCGCGGCGCAGCTGGATGCGGTGGAAAAGAAGTTCGCTGAGGTTACGGCCGCGCACCCCGATTGGAAGGGCAAGTCCGTGACCGTGGCGACGAAGACCTCCGAGGGCTGGGGTGCCTACCTGAAGGGTGATACGCGCCTGGAGTTCATGACGAAGCTGGGCTTCGTGCAGAACCCGAAGGTTCAGGAGCTGGCTCCGGCCGATGGCGGTTTCGCTGTGCAGCTCTCCGCCGAGCAGCTTGATGCGATTGATGCCGATCTCATTGCGGCATTCCCGATTTTCATTGATACCGCGCAGATCACCGAAGATGCCACCTGGCAGAAGGTCCCGGCGGTTGCGGCCGGCCACGCTTTCGTGGTGGATGGCGACCTGTCCAATGCGTTCTCCTTGGGTACCCCGGCCGCGCAGCTGTGGGCCTTGGACAAGCTGACGCCGCTTATTGAGAAGGCTGCGAAGTAAACGCTGAGCTTTTAGGCCGCTGTTAGGTGCTACGGCCTGGTGCACAGATTCGCGCAGAACGCCCCGGAAAGACCACTCATGGGTGAGCTTTCCGGGGCTTTTCTGTGGGGCGAAGTCACACTGTGGCGCGCGGGCGGGTTCACAGCCGCGACATGCTGGCATTGGTGACCACTTCGCGCCGTGACGCAACGGAACCTAACGTTCCAGCAGCTCAGCTACCCGATTGAGCCATTGCTTCCGTTCGGTCACCACGTCCACCATGCTCGCGGTGCCAGGCAATGCCCCCGGCCCGCTATCGGGCATATGTGGGGCCCGCGAATAGGTCCACACCTGTTTTTTCGGTTTCTCGAAAGACGGGTCACACACCGGGATCCGGTTGAGCATGTCATCCTCGCCGCGTCCCAGATAGAACGGGAACGACGGCGCAAAGGCTTTCTTCCCCAAGTAGGTCACGAAAGCGGGACTGCGCAGCGCGGCGTCCACCTCCTCCTGATGCCCCGGGCAAGTGACTCGCACAAGAAACTCGGCACCGGCTAGGTAGGTGCGGCGGATTGGAGCGGTTTTATCTTCCCCGGCAGGCGTATATGCCAAATATCCTTTGCTGATTTTTTCACCACCTTGCAAGTAAAAAAGGCGCTCTCGAAAAAGCAGCTCATTAGCACGAAGATCACTGGTACGAGCGCGCGGAGAAATCGTCTGGTAATCGGTAACAAGTCCTCCCTGTCTATCCCTCCGTACTAAAAAGTCGATATTTCCGAGCCAAGCCGGCCACTGCCCTCTCAAGCTCCCCAAACTTGCCGCAATGAGACCAAGGAGCCCGCTACGGGTAGGAAGGACTTCAGTTTCAACGACATAACCTGTCACCCTAGGCCCAGCCCATGACTGTAGTGGTCCCGCGAGGCGAATGAACGTCGAATTATTCACGAGTGTCCCCGAGGATCCATCCCACGACTGCATCGACCAGATCCGCCTTTGTTCCCGGTTCTATCCCAAAAACTCCCTTTAGATCCGGATAAGTTCCTGTGAGAACCAGATTTGGCCCAAAATTGTCCGGGTCGAAACGCCGTGCCGCACGAACTTGTTCGGCAAGCTCCTTAACCGAAGGCTTGAGATAGCCCCCCTCCACCTTATCCACGGAAACTGGAGTTTCGAAGCTGTATGCACACCGGTACCGCTGTTCTTCTGCGAGAACCACCGAAGGCTGAGTATAAGGAGCAGTTGAGTGCTCTTTCCCTCTGGGTTGGCCATAAAGAATCGCGGAGATAAGTTCTTCTAAGTTTGCACGGGATTCCGGCTTACCGAAGGCCGTCCAGCTTTTCTTCAGCTGTTCGCGATCAATAGAGATTGTCCGGTAAAATACGCCACTCGTGAATTGCGCTACACCAATATGCGTAGCGCCTTTGTTACTCTCTTTACCCGCCTCGGAGTAAAGATTAAATTCTCGGATATCATCGACAGCCGTGAAATAATCGGTTGCGATGCGCGCCGCGTGAGTAGTTACTGCGGGTGACACGCTTATGGCAGCTTCCGTGCCCTTATCTTGCGCATTTGCAAACATTCTCCCAAATGCTGCAATTGCAAGAGAACCTGTTTTCCCACTCTCCAAGAAACCCGCATCCTTTGCCTGCGACTTCGCGATTGATTGAGCGAGAATCTCGATTTCTTCCGCACTCAACCACATCGAGTTATTACGACTGTCTTTACCAGAAACAAGTTTACTTAGGCGTGCTCGAATCTCTTTCTTCGCGTCGTCCCCCTTCTTACCTGTCTCCTTCAAATCTGGTGCTATTTCACAAGCTCGATCAAAGACGTATTCTGCGAGATTCCCAGAACGCAGAGAAACATCACCACTGGTGTTCTCGTAGATCATACGAATGCCCCGTTTAATCGACTGGGATGAATGCATAGCACGCATAACACCACCTTCGATAAAGTTCTTAGGGGTACCCGTATCATCACGATTGAGGTTTGAATAACTGACCCTGGTCAGGACATGCAAAGTTAAATGGCGAAACACGGAACACTATTCCTCTCGGGTTGGGGTTGAGCTATTTTTTCGATCGGATTCATCCGAAGTTAGCGAAACTCGATCCGAAAAGGATGTCGCAGCGTAAAAGTCTTCGATTACGCTAAGCCGTACTTGTCGCGATTTCTCAGAGATTCCGTTCCCCCAACGTAGGAGCGTCTTTCCCAGGGAAAAGTAATCTAGTGGGGGTATCAGACTTGGTAGGCTAACCGCATAGTTAAATATACGGCGTATCGAACGAGCCGCTTCTTCGAGATCCTGCATATGAAGATAAGTAAGTCGTGCCGCTATCATGCCTGGATCATCTGGCGCGACAGATTGTGAATGCCCATGTTTGTCTTCCGTCATGGCGATACGAAAAGCCCAACGACCGAAGCTTAAACCGCCAGATGTTTTGGAACGATGGGGAATATCTGTAAAATCAGCCGCAAGAGCCGCTATCCGTAAAAGCGCATCGCGTTCACTACCCTGGAAATTTTCTGGTAGGTAAGGTAATATTATAGGGTATGCATATACCTGGGTATGTGGGGTTGCCCCTTTGCTTATAACACTTTTAATTCGTTTGTAATCTTCTTGCTCTCGCTTACGTAGAATTTCACTGAGCAGATCTACCCACGGTTCCCGACGCATACTCTCAAGTTCTTTCATGCCTCGCCTCCTTGCCTCTCAGACGAATAACAGAGCTTCGCACTAATTCTTTTGATGTCACGTTCGACCGTTGCACGCAGCGCTGCGTACACCGCAGGATTTTGTTCCCGGTACGGTCCGATTACCTCATCAAACGCGTCAAGGGCCACCTTCGCAGCTTCCCGCTGTGCATGCTTAATATCATTATAAGTTTCGGCATGGGCTCTAACCTGGGAAAGAAACCTCGCGTAGGTACCCGTTATAGAACGCCAAAAAGCATCCGAAGCAGCATTGTATCGCGGTACCAAACCGGATAACCTTAGCGGTAGTCCTTCCGGAGTGGTAGTGGGGGCTTTCTCATTCGATATAAAGGGCCGCATAACGTAATAATAAAGCTTCTGAATATATTTAGCGTGCCCCTGAACTATCAGTTGCGCTTGATCCGAGATGCCGAACGGCCACAGTTTTGGATTCGCATTCTCAACTCGCGATGACCTAATTACCGGAGATGTAGGTTCACCCTGAATATAATGACGAATGAATACCAAGCGACATCCCTGAGGGGACATTACACGATCATACGAGCGTGCAGCCTCAGCCAAACTTCCGTTCGCGGCCCATTCCACAGCAAGATCTGTTGCATCTCGACCAAAATCAAAAGTTTGAGCTACCGCTTTTCCATTTTTATTTATTCGATAGAAGTAAAAGGGATCGACAATATTGCGAGTATTCCTATACTCACTCCGAATCTTTTTGTAAGCGGTTTTCTTTTCATCCTGGTCTCTTTTTGCCGCGGGCGTCGCAGGACTAATAGCCCAGAATCTACCAGCTACAGCCGGGATCCAGTCGAGCGGTAGACCCCCGACTCGCACTCCTACTAGGTGATTATCACGCCAGACGCAAGCGGCCGTGTTAGACGACCAGGTGGCTCGCCATAGTGGATGATCTGACCCGCCGCTCATACCGTCACGGTCAGCCCATGCAGGTAAGCCGTCACCCTCAACCCAACTTTTTGGCAGCATACTCAACAAAGTATGCAATAATGACTTACCTTCCCATAAAATCTCTGTGATAGTTACGTTTTTACGTGCAAAGTGAATGCCAGGGCTATCCGTCTCGGCTTTCATGTTGGCATAAGCGTTATTTCCCGTAACAGAGTAGTTATGATACCCAACCAAATGTAGAGTCGCGTCCTCAAGATTAAGTTTTTCTCGATGAGAGCTCAAATCCCAGAAAGATTCACCATCGTCGGAAAGCATTGATGGAAGAAGCTTCTTCACCGGCTTATTGCCGGGACCTATCGTCCAGCTGTCGGGGTACCTTAGTTTTTTTCTTTTTTCTTCCGCTGGCTCTTCCTCAAGAGGACGCTGCATAAACGGCTGAATAGAATCGAATAGATGGGCTCCAGGGTCAAGAATCTTCATGGCTTTATCAATTGCTTCAGAGTCAATTCCCCTGCGCAATAATTCCTTATGGTTAATCCTCAGAGGATTCTGCTGAACATAGCGAGAATAACGAAGAGCAACCCCCGCCACTGCTAGAAGTAATCGCATTTGACCGGTGTAAAGATACCCTGGAATAGTCTTATCAAGCATGATTGGAGCATGCTCGGTTCCTTTGAGCTGTGTCGGGCCAAGGTGAGCTTTTTTAAGAGTTCCGCAACAGTCATTCGCCCATGGGTAGTTGAGGGTGTCAAATGGTTTGTGTAAATGCTTGATTTGACTAAGAAATTGAGGATTAACTATGACTATGACGGATGCTCGTGCTACTGGCCCAGAATCTCCCGCTCGTGCTTTACGCCGGGAATTTATTGACGACGATCTACTCGACCGTTTAGTAGAGTCTTCTAGCGAACGTGGTATCGGTTTAACTGGCGAAAACGGGTTTCTACCAGAATTAATCAAGGCTGTCCTTGAGAGAGGTATGCAAGCCGAACTAACAGATCATCTCGGGTATGAAAAACATGACCGGGCCGGGCATGGTAGCGGGAATTCACGTAACGGCACGTCACCTAAAACACTTCAAACCCAGGTAGGACCGGTAAGGATAGACCAGCCCAGAGATCGGGCTGGAACCTTCACATCACGCCTAGTTCCTCCCGGCCAGCGCCGGATGGGTGGCCTGGATGACATGATTATCTCCCTGTATGCCGGGGGCATGACGATCCGGGAAATCCAACACCACCTAGAAGCTACTATCGGTACCCAAATATCCCATGAGACGATCTCGAATATTACCGAGGCTGTTCAAGAGGAAGTCATTGCCTGGCAGACCCGCCCGTTAGAAGCGTTTTATCCAGTGCTGTTCCTGGATGCTATCCACGTGAAAATCAAAGACCATAACCGGGTTGCCTCCCGGGCTGCTCATATCGCTATCGGCGTGGATTGTGATGGTATCAAACACGTACTAGGGATCTGGGTGCAAGCACATGAGGGCGCGAAGTTCTGGGCTGGTGTTTGCGCTGAGCTAGCCAATCGTGGTGTTCAAGACGTGTTAATCGTGGCTTGTGACGGGCTGGCTGGTTTCCCTGAAGCGATCACGGCTACCTGGCCAAGGGCAATCATTCAAACGTGTGTGGTCCACTTGATCCGTGCCTCGATGCGGTTTGTGTCCTATCAAGACCGTAAAGCCGTGGCAGCAGCCCTCAAGCCTATCTATACGGCACCTAACGAGGAAGGCGCGCTAGGTGCTTTGGAGGCGTTTAAAGAAGGAGAGTGGGGGCGTAAATACCCGGCGGCGGTAGCGGCCTGGCAGCGGGCTTGGGACCGGTTTATTCCGTTCTTGGCTTTCGGTCCGGCTACTCGTAAAGCGATCTATACGACGAATAGTATTGAGTCGTTGAATTACCAGCTACGTAAAATTATTAAGAACCGTGGGCATTTCCCTTCTGATGGGGCAGCGGTCAAACTCATGTGGCTAGCCATCATGAATATCGAGGATAAACGTGCCAGGCAGCGAGCTAGGGATGCTGTACGACCCAAGGGTAGTGCGCGTAAAGGACCTGGCCGGCTTATCGAAGGGCAAGGCGTGCAGGGCTGGCAGAAAGTATTAGGCGAGTTATCCCTGCACTACCCAGACCGGTTCCCAACCAACTAAACAAAACCATTTACACAAAAAACTTGACAAGCTCGGGTAGTTGTCAACCAGGCAATCTCGGTCAACGCGTTATCTCTCTCCATAGCCCGTCCTTGCTAGCCATTATGGGTCGGCCAGGAGCGACAACGCTCCTATAGGCAGTTTACACGAGTCGAAGTCGCCCCTGGATACCTTTTTTGCAATGCCAGGAATTACCCCCGCTTACGCGGGGAAGGTGCAGTCAAGCCAGAATTACCCCCGCTTACGCGGGGAAGAGATCCGAGACCGCACCGATGCGCTTTTCAAGCCGGAATTACCCCCGCTTGCGCGGGGAAGAGCCCGGGAGCGTTCTCGCCCATCACCTTATCCAGGAATTACCCCCGCTTGCGCGGGGAAGAGGTGGGGGGTGTTTGTGGGGTGGTTGGTGGTGAGGAATTACCCCCGCTTGCGCGGGGAAGAGTGCGATGCTTCCCTCGTCAGTGTTTTGGCCCGGGAATTACCCCCGCTTGCGCGGGGAAGAGAAGCAGCCACGCACAGAGAGGTTACCGGCGTTGGAATTACCCCCGCTTGCGCGGGGAAGAGCAAATATTTTGGGTATCACGCAGCCTCAGTATGGAATTACCCCCGCTTGCGCGGGGAAGAGCCTGCTCAGAATTGAATTTGCCGTGAAAGTCGGGAATTACCCCCGCTTGCGCGGGGAAGAGGCGTACCCGTAGACTGAGAACTGCGCAGAAAGGGAATTACCCCCGCTTGCGCGGGGAAGAGTTCCCATCCAGCCTTGATGTTGAGCCAGTAGAGGAATTACCCCCGCTTGCGCGGGGAAGAGGGGTTGACGACGACGGCGCAGGCAACGACCCGGGAATTACCCCCGCTTGCGCGGGGAAGAGTACTCGCTAGGACTGCCGGAAGGATCAGTCAGGGAATTACCCCCGCTTGCGCGGGGAAGAGTCAGCGCGCGGGCCTTGACCACGCTAGGCACCGGAATTACCCCCGCTTGCGCGGGGAAGAGTGGCAGGTAGACCACTGGCCGATACCCCGGGAGGAATTACCCCCGCTTGCGCGGGGAAGAGACTGCCTGACCTGGTTGTTTATCGGCGGTGGACCCGGAAATCGCAATGGAACAGAGTTCCAGATTTGCGGCTCGCCGGGAGATGCGCCGGTGTGCTGGGCACAGCAACCACGTCAGTTCCCACCCCTCAAATTTAGCTTATTTCGCCCTACCTATCTTTATCGGACACAGGATCGTGCTCTCGATGATCCCGTTTGACTATAGTGACCGTGCGCTTGCGAACCCGGCTTCTCCGTTCGCGATGAATCGGTGCAGCGCTAACCGAATCAGGAGAGCTGAGCGAAGCACCTGGTAGATCGACGTCAACTGCTTCCGTAGCAACTGCATCCTCCGCACCCGTCCCGATAAGTAGCATGCCGTCCAGATCAAGGACTGGGCGACTGCCGGTTCCCGTACTGCGCAGCACGAAGCCTTGCTCACGGGCGGCGTCGTTATAAATAAGAGTGAGGCTGCCGGAACCAGCGGCGGATACGGCACGTTCCCACAAATTGTCCCGCACTCGCGCGGAAACAACTCCCACGTATAATCCGGTGGTAACCTCGGAAAGAAACCTGCTCAAGTATCCGCGCAGGTGATCTGGGATGGCGACCGCATTAACAACAACGAACAACACAGCCTCCTTATCCGTACTGGATGTGGCCGGAAACTTCGACGTTATTACCGGAGATCAGCCGGTCATCATCGCGCGCCGGAAGGAAAGGCGCGAGGATATCCATGATGGTGGCGAGCATATCGGGAAGAATTCGGTGCTCCACGATAGCTCTGCGCACCGCTTTGCGGACCGCCGTCATGGGGTCGTCTTCGCGCGCCGCCGCGAACACCAGAGGGATCGTCACGCTCGGTTTGTACAGATCCGCGAGATCAAAAAGTAAGGAGCGCGCATCACCGCGGTGAATAATCCCCAGCGCCGGGTTGATCCCCAGCGCCGCACACACGGAAGCTGCGCACCCGTAGAGTATTGAATTCGCCAAGTTCAGGCCGGCATTGACCGGGTCGTCCGAGGAAGTATCACGTGCGAAGCTCCCGGTTCCATATTTTGCTGCCATCGTGCGGTAAGTATTGCGCATGAGCTGCCCCTCCAGCCCGCGCATCGTTGCAATAGAACTACCAGGCGCATTCTCCACCCCCAGCTGCTTTTTGTAGAGCACCAGCGCGGCTTCGCGCTGCCGGGCTTCATTACTCGCCAGCCGGGCTTGTGCAATGGCCCATCGTGCGCTCGAGGTGAGCGGCGTGGCGTGGGTATACAGGGGCACGCCTCCTCCGCCGGTGATAAGAACGGTGGTTCCCGCACGGGCACAGGAGGTCAGCGCTGCGCTAGAAATTGAGGTTCCGGGGCCCAAGGTAAGCACTGCTAACCCGGCTACCGGGAGTTGGATCGCCCGGGCACGGGTGCCTTCCAAGGATCCATTCTTCCCTTCCCGGCCGGCATCGTAGGCCACCACGCCCGTGCGCGATTGGCGGATTTGCACGTATTCGAGGTAGAGGAAGGAGACCCGGTCCTCAAGGCGCACCTGCTCGCTCGCCTTGATAGTGCGGAAGGCCAGAGCCTCATCTGAGTAAGCCATGTTTACTCCTTCCCGGTGGCGGACTGTGCCGGTGCGCCCGAGCAGTGGGGATCCGGAATGCTACCCGGCACAACGAGCCCGATGAGCGGATCGTAATGAGCTGCGCCGTCGTTTAAAACGTGGTAGCGGCAGAGTAGCGACGGCGCATTTTCAAGCGATGTCGCATCCGTAAACAGTGTTTTCGCACGACCCGTAACCGTGACCGGAACGGACGCACGCAAAGCGCTGCGTATGCCTTCACGGTCACTGCCGCGCAGCTTCCCCAAATCTTCAGGGGCACCGGTCCACGCGCCGGGGATAATATCCGGATCACCGCATACAATCAGGCGGGTCGTTTCCACCTCGATGAGCCTGGTTGAGCGCTCGTCCCCGAGGTTTTGATCGCGCTGGGTCATGGCCGCGAAGGACTGCACTTGGGAGGCTTCGCCCAGACAGTTTTTCATATTGTAAGCAGCGTTCCGGGCGCGGATTCCCGCTAGCGATTTCTTCGCGAATTCATTTAGCTCGTCCGGTTTATCTTCCGCGATATCGGCCAGCTGCAGAGTTCCGGTATCCACAAATTCCTGGCAGTCCTCCGGGATTCGGATGTCGTTATGAGCCTTAAGCCATTTCTCCACGCGCGCAAGTTCGCTGGCTAGGTACGGTAGCTGTTGCCCCTCGCTGCCATTAATAGCGACGACGGACACTCGCGGCCCGCTCAGTCCCGGCACTCGGGTGGCGCGGTTCGGATCGGCGGAACGCCACAGGCGCCCGGCACGCTGAATGAGGGATGCGGCCGGGCATAGCTCGGTGCGAAGCAGGTCGAGGTCAATATCTAGGGAGGCTTCGATTGCCTGGGTTCCGATAACCGTGAGCGCCGCGCCCGTGCTACCCGAACCGATTTCGTGTTCGAGGAGTTCAGCGTTACGACGGCGATGCTCAGCTGTCATGCGGGAATGGAGGATAACAACGTTGCCCTCGGCGGCGAGCGCTCGGGTGAGTTCCTGGGCACGCGCAACTGTATTGCACATGACTCCGATGCGGGCCTGGGGGTAACGCCGCCGCTGGTCACGCACCCAATCGCGGTGCGAACTAACGAGCTTGCAATACTTTTCGGCACTGCGGTCAATAGTGAGGGTACGGGGCGGGCCAGCGGGGCGAATAATCCGCAGCTGGGTTCCTCTGGTATCCAGATTTTCCAGAAGCGGGAAGTGTGCTTCGCCCTGCGGGGGCTGGCCGGTATATGCCTCGAAGTAGGTGGCGCGTTGGTCGCTGGCAAGGGTGGCGGAGAGGAAAGTGACCCGGGTGTTCGTGGCTCGCAGCCAGAACAGCAGGTTGCTGAGGAGAAGGCTCTGATACTGGTCAAGGGTATGGACCTCGTCCACAACAACATGGGCGTTGGCGAGGGCGAGGAGGCGCAGGTGGGTCCATTTCGCCGGCAGCGCGCCGAGGAGTGCTTGGTCCACAGTACCGACGCATACGGGTGCTAGGAGGCGGGAGCTTCCGGAGCGGACGAATTCGGTGGGGAAAAGGCCGGTTGTGCTAGCGCCGTGCTCCGCGGAGGTGATGCTGGCTTTGCCCGGGGCTTCGCTGCGATCATTCTCCACGGTGACCGGTTGATTATAAAAATCTTCGGTGGAGGCGAGGGAATGCGCGAGGGAAGCAACATTGGGCGTTCCTGCGTAGTACCGCTGGATGCGGCGCATGAGCGCATTTGAGGTAGCTTGGGTGGGAAGAAGGAAAATGAGGCGTTCGTTCGCGGTGGCGTGCCGGAGTAGGGCCGCTTCGGTTTTACTCCAGATGCCGGTGGGGGCCATGACATTCCAGAGTCCGCAGCCTACCCGGGTGGCTTCTTCCTGGAGCGGGCGCGGGGTGTGCTTTCCGAGGATTGCCCGCTGGCTTTGCTCTGCGGATTCCCATCCGTGGTACACCCCGACAGTTTCTTCGATACGGGATCGGGCGCGGGCACGGCAGGCGGTGATCCACCCGGCGGGGTCGCTGAGGGTGAGTTTTCCGGCGGCGAGGAGTTCCTGTTGGGCGGTAACCCATTCGGTTCCCGAGGCAATGCGGTCGGCTAGCACGGTGAGGCCGGAGAGCAGGATCGTTGCGGTGGGTGAGAGCTCTGCCGGGAGTTCGGCCCGGGTTATGCCGATGCCTTCTTCCAAGCAGGTGAGGAGATCATCGGCCAGGGCAAGCCAGCCGGTGCTTTCCATTTCTGATAGGAACATGTCGGTTTGCGCGTCGTCGTACCAATGAGGAACGTCAAAGTGTCCGTGATGCCCGAGCGCTGGAAGAAACAGCCAACAAGACCACGCACTATCGTCCAGAATGAGAGGAGCGCGCCACAGCAACAGCCCAGAAATAATTTGGTGATAGCGAGCATCTTCTCCGAAAATCTCACGAAAGTATTCTTCACACTCTCCGAGTTTTGTGAGAGTGGGCTCGCTGCGTTGCAACTGTGTACGCAGATCGTCCCATTCCGGTCCGCGACTACCTCTCTGGTATTGAAAAACTGGGTTAGCTTTCCCGATATCGTGGCTACCAGCCACCCACTCCACTACACTGCGCGACACGGATGCACCCAGGACTTCCCGCAGACCCGGACGTAGCCAAACGTCGTACAGTTCCCCCGCAACCGTCGCGGTATCGAGAAGATGCGCCAGAAGCGGATAAGGATTTTCAGTGCTGCGCTGTTTCGCCCAGACGCGGGGATGCGCAGGGGTCATGAAAGTACCTGGACGGAAAGCAGCCCGCAACCGTAGCTTTTTGCACGGCCAACGCCGCTCAGCTGCAGGCGTTGGAGCTCCGCACTATCGCCTACCACCGCGACGCCATCAATGGTATCAATGCATAGATTATGGAACGTATCTCCCTGTCCGGACTTCAGTACTTCCCTGTGCGCGGAGCTAATAGCGACTTCGTGTAATGCCGGATCGAGTTTTTTCTGCAGCCAGGTTGAAAGCGTGGGAGTATTTGGAGCCCCGGTTTCCGCACCATCTTGAGGAATAGTCCGAACAACCTTTTTCCCGCGGCGCTCAACGGCGTTAACCGCCACCCGGAACATTACAGGCGTTCCCACCGGGAGGACGGGGATTTCTTTTTCCTTAGTCAGCGCTTCGGCAGGGAGATTGAGGGCCGGAATTGGTTCCGTAGATTGCACCAAGAAGAACGGTGTCTGCCCCGGGATGTGATCGAGACGGAAAAGAATCCCCATCTCAGCGCGCGGCCGATCAGCATCAGCTTGAGGGAAAAGCGCCATGATCGCACGATGGCGCACCTTGTGATCACCGATATTCCAACCTGATCGTGGCTTATGCAAGGCAATCCGAGATAGCAGTGAGTGGGCCGGAACTTTGGTGAGGAAAACGCGGCGTGGCTCCGCGGTGAGATCATCTGCCATAAAAACTCCATTGCCTTGGCGCGTGAAATAAACGGGCGCTACCCGCGGATACTAGCTATTCGAAACGACGCTACTTCAATTGTGCATGAGGCGACGACGTGATTCCAGTACTGGCCCGCTTTTCCGAAGTTATAGCTCACCTCAGGAAGTCGCAGAGCTAGAACAATGTTCCGCTGCGATTTCCAGACCCGCTGCCAATAAACTATTGGGCAGGCATTCTCTTCCCCGCAAAAGCGGGGGTAATTCCACGTAGGTGCCAGGCAGGGTCTTACCGCTCGCCTCTTCCCCGCGCAGCCGGAGGTACTCACGATCACCACCCCAGAGCCCCTAGAACAACGCCACCTTCTCCGGCGGCGGGAAAATCGCGTCGAGCTCAGTTAGGTCCGCACTGCTCGGCTCCCACACCAGGGAGGCTGCATTCTGGCGGACTTGCTGCGGCGTCGTCGCACCGGCAATAACGGAGGCCACGCACGGCCGTGCGGCCAACCACGACATCGCCACCTGCACCGGCGTCAGCTCGCGCGCCTGCGCAAACGCAACAAAATCCTCGATCTGATCCCAGTCCGTGGACTCCATCAGTGCCGCCTTCGAGTGCGCAATCCGCGAACCCTGCGGCGCCTCACCCCGCCGATACTTGCCCGTCAGCAATCCGTTCGCCAACGGGAAGTACGGGAAGATCCCCAGGCCAAAGCGCTGCGCCGCCGGAACCACCTCGAGTTCCGCGCGCCGGTCAATCAAGTTGTAATGCGATTCGGTAGCAACCGGCCCCACCAGCCCGCGCCCGGCCGCCAAATGCGAAGCGTCAGCAAGCTGCCACCCGGCATGATTCGACGTCGCGTAATACCGAATCTTTCCCGCCCGCACCGCATCCGAAAGCGCCTCAAGAGTCTCCTCGGGCGGCGTCACACCATCCGGCGTGTGATAAAAATACAGGTCAATCGCCTCCACGCCGAGCCGGCGCAAGGATGCCTCCAAGGCCAGCGTCACGTAGCGCCGCGAACCGCGCGCCCCGTAATCCGCGCCGTTACGCCCCTGCATATCCATACCAAATTTTGTTATAACGACGACGTCGCGGGCCCGCTCCCCCACTTCCCGCAGCGCCTTTCCGAACATGGTTTCCGAAAGCCCCGGCTCTTTGCCGTACACGTCGGCAAGATCAAAGGTGGTGATTCCTTCTTCGAGCGCCGCGCGCACAACCGCATCCGTGCCTTCTTGTGTTTCGGTTTGCGTATGGGCGCGGCCAAAATTATTACCACCGATGCCGACGGCGGACACCATCAGGCCCGACTTCCCTACCGAGCGATACGTCATTGCCATACCGCCAGCCTAGCGGACACCGAGCGCGCCCGTTCCGTAGCTCGGTTACGATAAGGGAACAGTGCTCACCTGTGAGCGGTGTTTTCGGGCGCGGCCCCGGCAGGGAATTATGAGGCTCGGAGCGCGCCACCGCCACCGAGGGAAAGAGGGCTTGCCACTATGTCAGATTCTGCGGCGCAGCAGCACCAGCACAACGGCTATCCGGAGGGGCAGCGCCAGATCCGCCGCGTCGTTCTTCTCACCAACCCGACCGCGGGAAAGGGCCGCGCCACTTCTCTAGCTGCCCATATCACAGCCGAGCTGCTCAAACATGGCGTTGATGTGGTAGGAAACTACGCCACCACCGTCGCGGAAACTCGTAAGAACGCCAGGGCAGCACTGGCCGATCCCGGCATTGACGCCCTGGTGGCCTGCGGCGGGGACGGGCTGGCGAATCTCATCGTGCAGGAGCAGGCCGGCACCGGCAAGCCGCTCGGCTTAGTCGCGGGCGGAACCGGGAACGATATTGCGCGCGGCCTGGGCATTCCCCTCGATGTGCGCGCAGCGGCCCGGGTCATCGCATCCGGATATACACTGATGACCGACCTTGGCCTGGCCACCCGCGAAGTAAACGGTGTTTCCCAACCCGAGCGCCGCTATTTCGCCTCAATCCTCGCCGCGGGTATCGATACCCGCATTAACGCGCGGGCGAAGGAGATTCGGTGGCCGGGAGGTTCGGCCGCCTATTTCCTCGCGGTTCTTGCCGAAGTCGCAGCCATGCGCACCACCCCACTCACCTTGAGCATCGACGGCGGCGAACCCTTCACCCTAGAAGCTACCCTGTGCGCGGTTGGCAATACCCGCAGTTACGGAGGCGGGATCCGAATGTGCTCGCACGCGGATCCGCGTGACGGCAAGCTGGCACTTACCGTCGTCGGCCCGGTATCGCGCCGCACCGCGGCTCGCAACCTCCGCAATATCTACACCGGAAATTTCTCCAAACTGCAAGATATCGTCACTCAAATCCAGGTAAACAGTGTTCGCCTGGAGATGCCCGACCTTATTCCGGCGGTCGATGGCGAAGACCTCTTCCCCACTCCGCTCACCGTGACGGTGGCCGCTGGTGCCGGTTGTTTCCTCGTCCCGCCGCCGCGCCAGTATCGAGCCCAGAAGCACAAAACGAACTAGCCCAACCCCGCGGGCGTCGCTCACCCCAGCGCCGCGCGTAACGCCGCCCAACCCCGCTAAGCGATCCGATACATCCACCCGAAGGGATCTTCGCGAGTACCGTTGTGGATGCCGGTGAGCTCTTCGTAAATCCGCTGGGCAACGGTGTGGGTAGGCAGCTCAACGCTGAAATCTTCCCCGGTGAGCTGGCCGATGGCAGTCACTACGGCGGCAGTCCCGCAGGCGAACATTTCCGCCACGCTCCCGTCCTGAATACCACTCACCACATCGCGCAAAGCGAGAGTATCTTCGCGTACCTCAACTCCGGAGCGGCGCAGCAGCTGCATAATGCACGAGCGGGTATTACCGGGCAGGATATTGCCGGTAAGTTTCGGGGTGGCCACGCTACCGTCGGCATAGACCACAAAGACGTTCATCCCGCCCAGCTCATCGAGGTTCGTGGCGGTTGCGGCGTCGAGGAAAAGAACCTCATCGTAGCCGGCCGCGCTCGCGGTGACCTTGGGCAGCAGCGAGGCGGCGTAGTTCCCGCCGGTTTTCGCCGCGCCCATACCCCCGGGGCCGGCGCGGTGGTAATCAGGCTCTACCCACACCTTGATGGGCTGGAAACCGTTGGGGAAATACGCCCCCGCCGGCGAAGCAAGTACGATGTATTCGTAGGCCGCGGCCGCCCGCACCCCGAGGAAAGCTTCCGAAGCAAAAATGAAGGGTCGCAGGTAGAGAGATTCGCCCTCCGCTCCCGGAACCCAGCGCCGATCCTGGCGCACCAGATCCACCAGCGAGGCCACGAAATCATCTACCGGCAGCTCCGGAATAGCGAGCCGATGCCCGGAGAAGTTCAGACGCGCCCCGTTGTAGCTGGGCCGGAACAGCCACAGCGATCCGTCCGCGTGCCGGTAGGCTTTCAGGCCTTCAAAAACTTCCTGGCCGTAGTGAAGCACCGAGCCGGCTGGGTCCAGGCTGAGCGGCCCGTAGGGCACGATGGCGTGGTTATGCCAGCCTTTTTCCGCGGTCCATGTTGCCCGTGCCATGTGATCGGTGAAGTAGCGGCCGAAACCGGGGCTGGCCAGGACCTGGCTCACCTCTTCTTCGCTGGCCGGGTGCTCATTCGGGTGCACAACGAACCGCCCCGCGAGGCTATCCGCGGGCGCGGGAGTGGTAGCGGCGGCTTCCAGTTCTTCCGGAGTGCTCGGAACGCTCATACCTGAGTCCTTCTTTCTTGGTGGTGATCCTTAACGGTTATCTTCCATAGCGGCGAGAATAGCATCACCGATCTGGGTGGTTGTGCGGTACAACGGCGCTCCGGTGGCCGCGGCCGCGGCGCGCGCTTCCATATCCGCCCTGATAGCCGCCTCGATACGCGCGGCCGGCCCCACCAGCCCGAGGTGGCGCAGCATGAGCGCCACGGAGGCGATTGTTGCCGTCGGATCTGCTTTCCCGGTCCCCGCAATATCCGGCGCTGACCCGTGGATCGGTTCGAACATGGAGGGGAAGTCGCCTTCCGGGTTAATATTTCCCGACGCCGCAAGCCCCACGCCCCCGCTTACCGCCCCGGCTTCGTCGGTCAGAATATCGCCAAAGAGGTTATCTGTCACGATGACATCGAAACGCTGCGGGTCGGTCACCAGGTAAATCGTGGCAGCATCCACATTGCAGTAATCAACGTTTACACTCGGGTACTCCGCGGCCAGGCGGTTCACGGTGCGCTGCCACAGCCCACCCGCGTGCACGAGCACATTGGTTTTATGGACGAGAGTGAGGTGGCGGCGGGGCCGGGATGCGGCCAGCTCGAAGGCGTAACGCACCAAACGCTCAGTTCCGTGAGCGGTGTTTACCGATACTTCCGTTGCCACCTCGGTGGGCATACCGCGGTGAACACTGCCTCCGTTGCCCGAGTACAGGCCTTCGGTTCCCTCGCGCACCACCACTAGGTCAATATTTCCCGGCTCCGCCAGCGGGGTGGGAACCCCGGGATAGAGCACACTGGGCCGCAAATTAACGTAGTGGTCGAAGGCGAAGCGCAGCCGCAGCAGAATCTCACGCTCCAGAATTCCGGCGGGCACCCGCGGATCTCCAATAGCGCCGAGCAGCAGCGCGTCATGCCCGGCCAAGGCTTCCAGATCGGCATCACTGAGAGTTTCTCCGGTATCCACATAGCGCTGCGCCCCGATGCTATAGGGTGTCACGCTCAGCTCCGTGCCGCTTTCTCCCAGCGCAGCGCGTAGCACTTTCAGACCTTCGGGCACAATTTCCGGACCGATGCCATCTCCGGCAATAACAGCGAGATTAATAGAGGCGCGCATACGGGTGAGTATACGAGATCCGTCCACTTGGTGAGACTATTCGTCTCACTTTTCGGAATGCTCGGCGGGTGGGACGAAGCAGCGGGGCGGCGTTGAGACCCGCGCGGCGGGAACGTAGGTACAGAACGGAGGCACAAAGCTCAGGCCGTACTTAGGCCGGGGTTAGGTACCTCTCCTGGAGCCGGCGCGCCTCTCCTCGTAGAATTGAATTCTTGAATCTCGGGAGGCAAGGTTATGGCGTTCGATTCACCTATCGTCATTGTCAGCGGCGCTCGCATTCCCACGGGGAAGTTCCGCGGCTACTACGCGAATACTCCCGCGCACGAATTGGGTGCGGCGGCGGCGCGCGCGGCCGCCGAGCGCGCGGGTATCCCCATGGCGGATGTGGATGATTTCGTGGTGGGCTGCGTGGGCCAGACCGGTGCCGATGCCTATATTTCCCGCCGGATCGCCCTGGCCGCCGGAGCGCGGGCCTCCTCCACTGCCCTCACTGTCAATCGGGTGTGCGGCTCCGGGGTGCAAGCCCTCGCGAGCGCAGCCAGCGCCTTGCGTTCCGGGGATGCGCGCATCGTCATGGCGGGCGGGGCTGAGAATATGACGCGCCAGCCGGTCATGGATTTTTCCCGCGCCGGTCACCTCAACGGGCCGAAGCACGTGGACGGCACATTTTCGCTGATTTCTGATCCGTTCTCGGGCCGTCCCATGGGCTGGACAGCGGAGCGGGTCGCGGAGAAATTCGGCATTTCCCGCGCCGAGCAGGACGCTTTTGCGGCCCAGTCCCAGGCCCGCGCCCAGGCCGCCATCACCGCCGGGGCTTTTGATAAGGAGCGTGTTCCTTTCACGATTGACGCCGGGGAACCCACTGAGCGCGTCGTCGTTGCAGAAGAATATCCGCGCGCGGGCGTGACGGCTGAAACGCTCAGCCACCTCCCCCCTGTTTTTGCCGCGCACGGCACCGTGACGGCCGGTAATTCTTCCGGGATTAACGACGGCGCCGCCATGCTCGTCCTCATGCGGGAAGAGGATGCGATTGCGGCGGGTGTGGATATTCTGGGCGAGCTGGTGGATGTGGCAACCGTCGGGGTGGAACCGGAGTACATGGGCTACGCCCCGCGCTTGGCTATTGAGAAGGTGCTTGAGCGTACCGGCCTGCGCCGGGCGGATATTGGCTGGGTGGAACTCAATGAGGCTTTTGCCTCCCAGGCCATTGCGGTGATTCGCGATGCGGAGCTGGATCCGGAGATCGTCAATCCGCTGGGCGGGGCGATTGCGCTGGGCCACCCGGTAGGGGCTTCGGGAGCGATTATTTCACTGCGTGCTCTCCTCAATCAGCGCGAACGCGGAATCGAGCACTCCCTTGTGACGCTGTGCATCGGCGGCGGGCAGGGCATCGCGGCGATTATCCGCGCCCGCTAACCTCGCTTGCTAACGACTCCCGCTAAGCTCGCTTACTAACCGTTCCTCGCCTCGCGCCTAATTCTTGAAAGCGTGCACGGGCGCCGGGATAGTACCCCCGCGGCCAATGAATGCCGCGCTGGAGTACGGGCTTACCGGCATCACGGGAGCGCTGCCAAGCAGGCCGCCGAATTCCACGGTATCGCCTTCGCTCAAGCCCGTAGCGGGGATGACCCGCACGGCGGTGGTCTTGGAGTTCATGATGCCGATGGCAGCTTCGTCTGCGATCATGCCGGCGATGGTGGCGGCCGGGGTATCCCCGGGCACCGCGATCATGTCAAGGCCCACCGAGCAAATAGCGGTCATGGCTTCGAGTTTGGCCAGGCTAATAGCGCCGAGCCGCGCGGCTTCGATCATGCCTTCGTCTTCGGAGACGGGGATGAAGGACCCGGAGAGGCCGCCCACGTGCGAGCAGGCCATGAGCCCGCCTTTCTTTACCGCATCATTGAGAAGCGCGAGGGCCGCCGTGGTGCCGTGGGCTCCCACGCGTTCCAGGCCCATGGCTTCCAGGGCGCGTGCCACCGAATCGCCAACTTCCGGGGTGGGAGCCAAAGAGAGGTCAACAACCCCGAAAGGCACCCCGAGGCGCTGCGCGGCCAGCTGCCCGACCAGTTCGCCCATGCGGGTGATTTTGAAAGCGCTGCGCTTGATTTCTTCCGCGAGTTCATCGAAGGATGCCCCTTCTGCCGCCGTAATTGCCCGGGTAATAACACCCGGCCCGGATACCCCTACGGAAACCACGCAATCGGGCATTTCTACCCCGTGGAAAGCCCCGGCCATAAAGGGGTTATCCCCCACCGAGTTAGCAAAAACGACCAGCCGAGCAGCCCCGGAGCCCTTTTCCGTGCGGGCGGCAAGCTCACAGATGGTTTCCCCCATGCGCGCCACCGCGCTCATATTAATTCCGGCGCGTGAGGTTCCGATATTGACGGAGGAGCACACCACCGAGGTTGCGGCCAGCGCGGCGGGAATGGAATCGATGAGCGCCTCATCCGCGCGTGTCATGCCTTTTTCCACCAGGGCGGAGAACCCACCCACGAAATCCACGCCGATTTCCCGGGCGCATTCATCGAGCATAACCGCCCACGGGGTGAGGTCCTTTTCCCCGCTTGCCGCGGCCACTAAAGCAATCGGGGTCACGGAAATGCGCTTATTAATAATGGGGATACCCAGTTCAGCTTCGATCTGCCGCGCTACCGGCACCAGGCGCGCGGCCCGCTCCATAATACGGGCGCGGGCCCGTTCGCGAGCGCGCTCGCCATCCGAATCCGCGCAGTCCAGCAGGGAAATCCCCATGGTGACGGTACGGATATCGAGGCGGTCCTCGCGGATCATCGCGAGGGTTTCCAGAATGTTGTGGGCAGTGGGCTCACTGCTGGCATACATAGGTATTCTCCCGTTCCTGTGCGAGTTCCCGTGCACGTTGCCGTGTCCGTTCCAGTGCATATCGCTGTGCCTGTTCCGGTGCGCCGGCCAGTTTTACGCACCGGGCCAGCCTATCCACCAGACCGGGCTAGACGCGATGCATGGCGCGGAAAATCGAATCCGCCTGCACGTGGATCTCGAGTGCTTCAGCGGCACCCAGCTCCGCCATGGCCTGCTGCACCTGGGTAATGGAGCTACCCTCCGGAAGCGCAACTTCGAGGATCATAGTGAAGTACTCATCCATGAGGGTTTGGGTGACGTTGATAATATTCACCCCGAGGCGAGCAAGTTCAGCGGAAACGGCCGCGATAATCCCGGTGCGATCCACCCCGGTCACAGTCATAATGGCTTTCATGGCCTCTATTGTGCCACGCCCCTGCGACAGTTTTTTTACGCTCCGTGCCCCGCGAGCTACAACCGGTCACCCCTGCGGGCCGCAACCAGTCGCTGCCACGCGCCACAACCAGTCGCCCCTGCGCGCTACCGCCACGCGCTACCGCCACCACCTACTTCAAGGGCGCGAGGAACTGGTCCAGGTTGCCGTTATTCGGATCGCTCACCAGCTTCTCGTCAATAACAACGGCGGGAATGTACTTCATGCCGTCGGCGAGGAATTGCTCGCGTAGTTGCTTGAGGAGGGGAAGGTACTCATCCGCGGCCAGCGTGGCACGCAGGCTCTCCAGCTGCGCGGCGTCAAGACCCACCCGAGTGGCAAATTGTTCGATCAAGGCCGGGTCGGGCTGCTGGCGTTCGGCGCGGTCCGCGTGTTTCACCACCGGGATGGAGCCTTCTTTGTAGAGCAGCTCGTGGAAATCAAGGTATTTATCCGGGGCGTTGACCGCGAACCATACTTCGGCCTGCTCCCCCTTGACACTGTAGGGCGATTCCTCGAAGCGCATATTCGGGTGGTAGACCAGCGTGATTTTCCCGTCCTTGGCCATCTGGATGAGTTCCTCACCGTGGTCGCGCACCAGGTCATTGCACCAGGGGCACCAGTAATCGGAATACACCCGCACCACTGGTTTGCCTTCGTTGACGCTGCCGGCCACGCCGTCAGCCCCGATAGAAATGCCACCCCACTGATCGAGGGGCGCCGGGATTTTCTCCGTCACCACATTGGCTCCGCGCTGGATGGGTACCAGATGGGCGGGTTCTTGAGTAGCACTCGGAGTCGCGCTGGCGGAGGGCCCGCTGGGCGCCGGCGTACTATCTGTGGTAGCGGCCACGGTAGGTTTCACCCCCGGTGCATCCGATGTATCGGTGCAGGCGGCGAGGCCGAAAACCAGCACCCCGAGGAAAGCGAAAGCGGAACGACGACGCATATGCAGCCTTTCTCACAGTAGAACTCAGCTCATGCAAACCGGCCCACCCGCGGTACCTTGCCGCGAGCGGGCCGGCTAACTGGCGCTTATCCTAGCCGCCCCACCTGGGAACGGCAATGCTGCGCTTAGCGGGCGGTCTGTCCGTCCGTGTAATCGGCATCCACATCGGTATTCCACGCGAACATGGAACGCACCTCGCGCCCGGTGGCCTCGAGCGGGTGGCTTTCGTGCTCGGCGCGCAGCTTCTTGAATTCGGGGGCGCCGGCATCCTGGTCGTCAATGAAGCGCTTGGCGAAGGAACCGTTCTGGATATCAGCCAGCACTTCCTTCATATGTTCCTTGACATCCGGGGTGATAACGCGCGGGCCGGACACATAGTCGCCGTATTCGGCCGTATCCGAGCAGGACCAGCGCTGCTTGGTCAGCCCGCCTTCGTTAATGAGGTCAACGATGAGCTTGAGTTCGTGACACACCTCAAAGTAGGCCATCTCCGGCTGGTATCCGGCTTCCACCAGCGTTTCGAAACCGTAGGTGATGAGCTGGGAAACCCCGCCGCACAGCACGGTCTGCTCGCCGAAGAGGTCCGTTTCGGTCTCTTCCTTGAAGGTGGTCTTAATGGCGCCGGCGCGGGTGCCGCCAATCGCGGCGGCGTAGGACAGGGCCACGTCCCAGGCCTGCCCGGAGGCATCCTGTTCCACGCACACGAGCACCGGCACTCCGCGCCCGTCTTCGTACTGGCGGCGCACCGTGTGCCCCGGGCCCTTGGGAGCCACCATGCACACATCGTGGCCGGCAGCGGGCTTGATATATCCGTAGTGGATATTGAAACCGTGGGCGAAGAACACCGCGGCATCGGCCTTGAGATTCGGCTCGATTTCCGCGGCCCACAGCCCACGCTGGGTCTGATCCGGCACCAGAATCATGACGACGTCAGCGTCCTTGGTGGCATCGGCCACGGAACGCACCGTCAGGCCCTGTTCCTGCGCTTTCGCCACGGAGCTCGAGCCTTCGCGCAGCCCCACCACCACGTCCACGCCGGAGTCGCGCAGGTTGAGCGCGTGCGCGTGCCCCTGCGAACCGTAGCCAATAATGGCAACCTTCTTCGATTGGATGAGGGACAGATCGGCATCGGCATCATGGAAGATTTCTGCCATGGTTTTCTCCTTTTGTTGGTCGGGGCCAGGCCCCGCGGTTGCGGTTTTTCGGTTTCGGTTTTGTTGCGGTAGTGCGGCGCCGCGCACGCTGTAGGCGCGCCGTATATACGACGACGCCGCTATCTTGGCCGCGCGCCGCTCTGGCTTAGATGCGCCCGCGGGCGAGCGCTTCCGGGAAGTCCCCGGGGTCTCCCGCCATATCGGCGGTGACTCGTTCGGATAGCGAATGCGCTCCGCGCCCGAGCGCCACGGTTCCCGACTGCACAATTTCCCGGATCCCGTAGGGTTCCAGGGCGGTGAGCAGGGCTCCGATCTTGCGGTCGGATCCGGTGGCTTCAATGGTGACAGCATCCGGCACCACGTCCACCACGTGGGCGCGGAAAAGGTCCACCGCCTGCACCACGTGAGCGCGGGTCGTATCATCAGCGCCAACTTTAATGAGGACGAGGCGGCGCAGTACCGCTTCCTCACTGTCCAATTCCACGATTTTGATGACATTGACCAGCTTATTGAGCTGTTTGGCCACCTGTTCGAGGGGTTGTACCGCGGCGTCGACCACCACGGTAATACGCGAGAGCGCCGGGTTTTCCGTTTCTCCCACGGCAAGCGAATGAATATTAAAGGCGCGGCGGGCGAAGAGCCCGGCCACCCGCGTGAGCACTCCGGGTTTATTCTCCACCAGTACGGAGAGCGTGTGGCGCTGCGGCATTGTTATCCTTCCTTTCGTGGCGGCTCGAGCGGCTGTAATCCGCTACTCACGCGAAGTTCTCATCCACTTCGGGGCGCAGCCCCTTGGCGTACATAATCTCATCATTGGATACCCCGGCGGCGACCATCGGCCACACTTCCGCATCCGGAGAGGTAATGAAGTCGATAACGACGGGCCTGTCATTTATCTCCATAGCGCGCCGAATGGCGGTATCGACGTCGTCCTTCTTCTCCACGCGCCAGGCCGCGCAATCATAGGCCTCGGCAAGTTTGACGAAATCGGGAACGCGACGGGTGTTATTCCCGGTTTCCAGATCGGTGAAGGAATAGCGACCTTCGTAGAACAGAGTTTGCCACTGGCGCACCATCCCCAGCGAGGAGTTATTAATAACGGCCACTTTGATATTGATGTTATTGAGACGGCAGGTAGCCAATTCCTGATTGGTCATCTGGAAGGAGCCGTCGCCGTCAATCACCCACACGGTGCGCTCGGGCTGGCCGACTTTCGCGCCCATACCTGCCGGAATGCCGTAGCCCATGGTGCCCGCGCCCCCGGAGGAAAGCCAGCGGTGCGGATGCTCGAAACGCAGGAATTGCGAGGCCCACATTTGGTGCTGCCCCACCCCGGTCACCCAGATAGTGTCCTCACTTCCCGCCACCGCGCCCAGGCGTTCGATGACGTACTGCGGGGAGACGAGGCCATCATCCGTGGGGGTGTAGCCAGCCGGATAGGTTTCCCGCAGGCGGTTGAGGTAGCCCCACCACGGTTCCAGATTCGCTTCCCCGTACTGCTCGCGAGCTGCACGCACCTGCGCGAGGAGGGCGGGAACAGATTGAGCCAAATCCCCGATAATCGCCACGTCCGCGGTGCGATTCTTGGACACTTCCGCCGGGTCGATATCAAGGTGGATAACTTTCGCCTGCGGCGCGAAACCGTCAAGCGCCCCGGTTACGCGATCATCGAAACGCGCGCCCAGCGCCACGATGAGATCGCTGCGTTGGAGCGCCCCCACCGCGGGAACGGTACCGTGCATACCCGGCATCCCCAGGTTGTGGGGGTGGGAATCAGGTACGGTGCCGCGGGCGGGCAGGGTGGTGACCACCGGGGCACCGGTGAGCTCGCTCAGCTCCGTGACCTCGCGGGAAACCCGGGCACGCACCGCCCCACCCCCAACGTAGAGCACGGGCCGGCTGGCAGTGGCAATAAGTTGGGCGGCCTCGCGTACCGCCGCGGGATCCGGCTCGCCGGCCGGGCGGTATCCGGGCAGGTCCAAGCGCGGGGGCCACACGAATTCTGTTTCTTGGTTCTGCGCGGATTTCGCGATGTCCACGAGGACGGGGCCGGGGCGTCCGCTCGCCGCGAGGTAAAAGGCTTCGGCCAGGCGTGCCGGAATATCATCGGCGTCGGTTACAAGGAAAGAATGCTTGACCATGGGCATGGTGGCACCCACGATATCGGCTTCCTGGAAGGCATCGGTTCCGATGGCCGCGGCCCCCACCTGCCCGGTGATCGCCACCAGCGGGACGGAATCCATATTGGCATCGAGCAGCGGGGTGACGAGGTTCGTTGCCCCCGGCCCGGAGGTCGCCATAACAACACCTACGCGCCCCGTGGCCAGCGCATAGCCTTCAGCCGCATGGCCCCCACCCTGTTCGTGACGCACCAGGATATGACGGGGTGACTTGCTATCGTACATCGGGTCATAGGTGGGCAAAATGGCTCCGCCGGGCAGCCCGAAGACAATATCAACACCGAGTTCCGCTAGGGTGCGGACGATGGCGCGGGCGCCGTCCATTTTTTCGCGGATCTCACCGGGATGGTCCCGATGGGACGCGGCCGACGCGCCCATCGCGGATGCATTCATCTCGGATGCGGCCATGGTTCCTCCTTCAACCTGATTCACCTGGTTCTTCGGGCCTGTTCTCCTCAAATAACAAGCGGGGTGGCAAGCTGTGGCGGTTGGCGCATAAAAAATCCCCTCACGTGAGGGGAGCGCGCAACCGGTGGTGCGCGCTACCTCACTACGATAATAAGAAGAATCTGAGCCATGCCCTTCAGACTACCGGAGCGGGCTCCACAAACACTAAAAAGATCAATCTGTCTCACATCGTGGATTTTGGTTTCATTGTTCGGACAGTTTTCCGGAGTGTTTCGGGAAGCGTACCCTGGACGCGTGACGTTTTCGCACCGGCCTCCTGCGCCGCAGCACCCTAGCCACCTGCGCTACGCCGCGCGCGCGGTGCTGCGCGCCGGCCTCCTGCTGCTCGCCAGCGGCGCCTCCGCCTACCGAGTGAAACATTCCATGGAACGCACCGCCCACGCCCTGGGAATTCGTACCACCCACGCCCAGGTATCCTTCACCGAAATCACAGTCACCTGCTACGGCTACGGGGATGTGTGCACTCTCACCGGAGAGCAGCGCGCCCTCGGGGTGAACGCCGCCCGTATTGACGCGCTTATTGCTGCCATTGCTACCCTTCCGGATGGCTCGACTCCCACGCAGGTGACAAACACGCTCGACGATGCGATCACGCGAGCGCGCACCTACCCGGCATGGTTGCTCGCCCTGGTATCCGGGGTGGCCTGCGCCTGTTTCTGTTTCCTCAACCGGGGCGGGGTGGTGGAATGCTCCGCGGTCTTCTTCGCGGCGAGCGCGGGGCAGGCGGTGCGCGGCTGGTTAGCCCGCCGCCTCGTTAACCACTTCGGGATTTGGTTCCTGGTAGGAGCGCTAGCCGCGGTACTGTATCTGGCCACGGTTGGGGTGGCCGAAGCGGCGTGGCATATCGCGGTGGTGCACGAAGCCGGGGTGGTGTCTGCACTCCTTTTTCTTATTCCCGGTTTCCCGCTGGTCACCGCAATGCTCGATACTATTCGCGCTGATTTTTCCGCCGGCCTGACCCGCGGAGCCTATGTCACCATGCTCATGCTGGCCGCCGGGATGGCGGTGTGGGTGGTCACTGTCCTCTTCGATACCGATATTGCCCCGCACGCCGCTTACGTGATCCCCGAACCGTGGTTGGCCTTGGCGCGCGGCGCCGCAACCTTCGTGGCCTCCTACGGTTTCGCCATGCTCTTTACCGCGGAGCAGGGCGCGGCGCTGCTGGCCGGCGCTATCGGCGCGATTGTCAACGCCGCGCGCCTCAGCGCCCAGGATGCCGGCTTCTATAATGTGGCCGCGGTTTTCCTCGCGGCCCTGGGCGCCGGGGTACTCGCCCATCTGCTCACTCGCCGCACCCGATTTTCCCGGGTCTCGCTGAGCGTCCCGGCTGTCGTCGTCATGATTCCCGGAGTGGTATTTTTCCGCGGCCTGCACGCCATTAATGCCGGGCAGATTGCCCAGGCCGCCGGCGCGCTCACGAATGTGGTTCTGGTGATTTGCGCGGTGGGTGCCGGGGTGGCCGCCGCGCGCATGATCACGGACCGGCACTGGCTTATGGAGCCGCCCCACGAGCTCAGCCCGGCCTTCGACGAGTAACGAATAGTAACGAACACCGCGCCGAGGCTCGTGTGAACGCGGCACCGTGGAGGTGCCGGGCCGTGACCACCGGCCGCAGCCCGGCCCGCAGCCCGGCGCGCACCGTGGCGCCTTAGTCCACGCGGCCGTCCACCACCCGCACCGCCCCGCGATCCGCCGAGGTGGTCATCATGGCGTAGGCCCGCAGCGCCTTGGAAACATGCCGGTCCCGCTTCTCGGGACGCCAGGGCAGCTCCCCCATCTGGGCGCGCCGCTCAGCCAATTCTTCTTCGGATACATCCATGGCGAGCAGCCGGGTAGGAACGTCGATAATAATACGATCCCCTTCGCGCAGTAGCGCAATATTGCCGCCCGCGGCAGCCTCGGGGGAAACGTGCCCGATGGACAGCCCTGACGTTCCCCCGGAAAAACGCCCATCGGTAATCAACCCGCAGACCTTCCCGAGCCCCAGGCCCTTGAGGTAGGAGGTGGGATAGAGCATTTCTTGCATTCCCGGCCCACCCTTGGGGCCCTCGTAGCGGATCACCACAATATCGCCCGGTTCCACCGCCTTGGACAAAATAAGTTCGACGGCGGCCTCTTGGGAATCGACCACTCGGGCCCGTCCTTCAAAATGGAAAAGCTCTTCGCTAATTCCGGCCGTCTTAATAACCGCACCGTCTTCCGCGAGGTTCCCGCGCAGGACGCACAGCCCGCCATCCTCGGTATAGGCGTGATCTGCGCTGCGAATACACCCGTGTTCCCCGTCCACATCCGGGCTTTCCCAGGTGGAGTCCTGCGAAAATGCGCGGGTAGTGCGCACATTCCCCGGCGCGGCGCTGAAAAGATCACGGGCCTGCTCCGAGGGCGCCACCCCGCGAATATCCCAGGTTTCCAGCCAGGATTTCAGATCATCGGAATGCACCGAGTGCACCGAATCATCGAGCATCCCCGCCCGGTACATTTCCCCGAGCAGCGCCGGAATCCCGCCGGCGCGGTGGAAGTCCTGAATATGGAATTCGGTGGAATTTGGGGCAAGCTTAACCATGCAGGGCACTCGCCGCGAGAGCGCATCAATATCCGCAAGCGTGAAATCCACATGGCCTTCCTGGGCAATGGCCAAAATATGAAGCACGGTATTGGTGGAGCCCCCCATGGCCACATCCATGGACATGGCATTGGTAAAAGCCGCCTTCGTCATAATATTGCGCGGTAGCACGCTGGCGTCGTCGTCGTTATAAAAACGTTTCGTGAGCGCGACGATGCGTTTCCCGGCCTCCTCGAAAAGCCGACGGCGCCGGGTGGCGGTGGCGAGGGTCGAGCCGTTGCCGGGGAGGGACATGCCCAGCGCTTCGGTCAGGCAATTCATGGAATTTGCGGTGAACATGCCCGAGCAGGAACCGCAGGTGGGGCAGGCGTTTTCTTCCACGCGCGCGAGCTCGTCGTCCGTGATGGAATCGTCCACGGCCAGGGCCATCGCGTCGATCAGGTCAATATTATGATCGACGACGCCTTCCACCGGCTTGCCCGCCTCCATAGGACCGCCGGAAACAAAAATAGTGGGAATATTCAGGCGCATGGCCGCGATGAGCATACCGGGCGTAATTTTATCGCAATTAGAAATGCAGACGAGGGCATCCACGGTATGCGCATTGCACATATATTCGATGGAGTCAGCAATAATTTCGCGGCTGGGCAGCGAGTAGAGCATGCCTTCGTGACCCATGGCGATGCCGTCGTCCACGGCAATGGTATTAAATTCGCGCGCCACCCCGCCGTTCGCCTGGATGACGTCCGCCACGATTTTCCCGACGTTGCGCAGGTGCACGTGCCCGGGAACGAATTGGGTGAAGGAATTAGCGATGGCAATAATCGGTTTTCCGAAATCTTCCGAGCCCATCCCGGTGGCGCGCCAGAGCGCCCGCGCCCCGGCCATATTCCGGCCTGTTGTTGAGGTTGCCGATCGCAGCTGCGCCATTATTCCCCTTCGTATCGTGTGTTGTGGTGGCGGGCGGTGCCGCCGTGATCTTTAGTCTAGCCGTGTCCACGTAGTGAGAATTGCTTTCTCACTTTTCGGACGTGGTCGCGGTGGTGGTCGCGGTGGTGGTTGCGGTGGTAGGAACGACGACGATGGTCCCATCCCGCAGCGTCTCCACTCGGATCGGCCATTCGTATACCCGGGTGAGTAGCTCAGAGGTGAGTACCTGGCGTGGGGTGCCGGCCGCTTCCACCCGGCCGTGGCGCAAGAGGACCACGTCATCGCAGAGCGCGCCGGCCAGTTGAATATCGTGCAGCACGGCGACGACGGTGTGCCCGCCGGCAGCCAGGCGCCGGCACAGCTCGAGGAGGCGCTGCTGGTGGGAAATATCGAGGGCGGCGGTCGGCTCATCGAGGAGCACCACCCCGGCGCGTTGGGCGAGCACCCGCGCGAAAGTAACGCGGGCCTGTTCGCCGCCCGAGAGGCGGGTGACATCGCGGTCCTGGAGGTGGGTGACGTCGGCGGCGTGCAGGGCGGCGTCGATAATGGCAGCACCCGCGGCTCTGCCGGTGCCGGCCCCGTTCGTGGTACTGGTGCTTGCGCCTGCCGCGCCGTTCCCCCGCCCGGCCCCGTTCCCCCGTGCCGCGCCGCCGCCTCGCCCGGCCCCGTTCCCGGATCCGAGGCCCATGGCCACCAGGTCGCGCACCAGGTAGGCGAAGGGGAAGGTGGAGTTTTGCGGCATGACGGCGCGCAGGCGCGCCAGCTCCCGCCAAGAGAGGGAGGTAACCGCGGTGGTGCCGATGCGCACCTGCCCGGAGGTGGGGCTGAGGTCGCCGGCCAGCAGGGAAAGCAGGGTGGATTTGCCGGTGCCGTTAGGGCCGAGCACCCCGAGGACCCGCCCGGGGCGCGCGGTAATGCTGACGTCGTGGAGAACCCGGTGGGTACCGTAGGCGAAATTGAGGTGCTCGGCGCGAAGCGCCCCGGCCGGCCCGCCCACCGCGGAGAAAAGATCAACCACGGGCACCTCGCAGGTTCTTGCGCAGCAGGATGAAGAAGGTGGGGCCGCCCACCAGCGCGGTGAAGATTCCGATGGGGAGTTCCGCGAAAGGCACGAGGGTGCGGGCCGCGAGGTCGGCGTAAGTGAGGAGCACCGCCCCGCCCAGGAGCGCGGCGGGGATGAGCATCCGATTCATGGGGCCCATGAGGAGACGCAGCACGTGCGGAACAATGAGGCCCACGAAGCCGATCACGCCGGCAAAGCACACGGCGGCGGCAGTAAGGATGGCGGTGAGCACGATGGCGGCGGCACGCAGGGCGGCGACGTTCACACCCACGTGCCCAGCTTCGCGCTCCCCCAGGCTGAGCAGGTCGAGGCGGCCGGCCAGCGCGAGGGCTCCAAGGATACCGATGCCCACCACCGCACCCACCACGGCAACCTGGAACCAGGAGGCCCCGGCCAGCGATCCCATCTGCCAGAACACGATTTGTTCGCGGGCATTGGTATCGGCCAGGTAGGTGGCTATGGAGGTGAGGGCGGAGGCCACCGCGGTCACGGCGATGCCGGTGAGCACCAGGGTGAGAGTTTCAGCGCGCCCGTGCGAGCGCGCCAGCAGGTAGACGGTGGCAGAGGTGACGAGCCCGGCGGCGAATGCCCCTAGCGGTACCGAGAAACCGCCCAGGGCTCCGGGAACAAAAACCATGGTGAGGGCGGCTCCGAAAGCACATCCGGAGGACACCCCGATAATTCCCGGTTCGGCCAGCGGGTTGGAGAAGACCGCCTGCATAACGGCGCCGGCCACCGCGAGCGCCCCGCCCACCAGGACACCTAAGCAGATGCGGGGGAAGCGAATATTCCAGAGCGCCGCCATGACGAGGGGGTCTTCCGGGGGCGCGGCCAGCCCGAAGCGGGCGGCAACGCCGCGGGCTACATCCCCCACGGTGACGGGGAATTGGCCCAGGTGTGCGGAGAGGAGCATACCCAAAGCGAGGAGCACGGTGAGGATGAGGAACGTCCAGAAGCGCCGGTGGCGGCGTGCTTTTATACCGGCGGGCACCGCGGGGAGCGCGGTGGCCGCGTGCCCCTGGTTGCCGCGCTGTCCACTCATCCTGTCTATCTTGCCTTAATGTTGTACGGAGCGCTAATGGCGCGGCGCGGCGCCGTTCTCCCGCACGGCGGTACCGTTGTCCCGCACAGCTTCCCGCACCCGCGCTTCGGTGATCTCGGCGGGCGGGCCGGCAAGCACCAGGCGCCCACCGGAGAGCACCGCCACGGTATCGGCTTCGCGCACCGCATCGAGGCGGTGGCTCACTTCAATAATGGTGGCCTCGGGCAGGGCGGCGCGCAGATTGGCGCGGATGCGCGCTTCAAGTTCGCTATTGAGGGCGGCGGCGAATTCATCGAGGATGAGGACGGCCGGGTGCATGAGCACCGCGCGGGCCAGGCACAGGCGCTGCACCTGCCCGCCCGAAAGCGCATATCCGGTGGGCCGCCCGTGCGAGGTACCGCCTCCCACCCGGGTATTCAAGCCTTCCGGCATGGCCCGCACATCGCTATCCAGCCCGGCCACGCCGAGGGCGCGCCACAGCTCAGTTTCGGTGGCCTTCGGTACCCCGAGCCGCAGATTATCGGCGATGGTCCCGGCCACGATCTGACTCTTTTGGGACACCCCCACCACGCAGGCATGTAGCGAAGCGACCTTGAGGTCCGTGGTGGGAATTCCGCCGATCCGCACCGTCCCGGATGTCGGGTCATCGTAGCGTTCCACCAGATGCACCAGGGTGGATTTGCCCGAGCCGGAACGCCCGGCCAGCACCGTGTGGGAACCGGCGGGAATACGCAAGCTCACTCCGCGCAGCACTTCGCGCTCGCGTTCCGGATAGGCGTAGTGGACGTCGTCGAATTCCACGGAGAGGCCGCGTTCGGGCATGAGGATCCCGGGGCCGTCCGGGCACGGCTGGGGCGCGTGCGCGAGGGCATAGATACGCCGCGCGGCCGCGAGCGAGGCATCGAGGGATGACGCCGCATCTTCGAGAGCTTGGGGGCCTTCCCATACCCGCAGCGCCGCCACCGCGCCGGCCGCCGCAAGCGGCAGTGAAATACTCGGATCACTCACTCCCACCGCGATAATCCACGCCGCGCTCATGCCGGCGGCAAGAATATTCGCCCCGCGGCGCAGCCCGGCCACCCAGGCCGGGAAAGATCCACCGGTGGCGACTTTCGCACCCAGGGCCGCTGTTTCGTCCATCCGGTCGGCGGTGCGGCCGAAGACGAGCACGTCTTCGAGGCCGTAGAGCGAATCGGTCACATGCGCGGCCAGATCGGCGCGGGCGGCGAGTTGCGCCGTCGTCGCATCAATCGCGCGCCGGGTACCCGCGTACGGAATCACGGCGAGCGCGAGCGCCGCGGCTACCACCGGCAGCGCCATCGCGCTCCACCCGAGCAGCGCGCCGCCCACCAGCAGCGCCGCGGGGGTAAGCACGTAGGCGCAGACCACCGGCGCCACAGTATGGGCGTAGACCACCTCGATGCGGTCAATATCGCGGGTGAGGGAGGCAACGATATCCCCCGAACGCGAGCGCGCCATAATCCCGGGGGCCTTGGGCCACAAGCTGGCAAAAACGCGAGTGCGCAGCAGTTCGAGGGCCCGGAAGGCCACGTAGTGCCCGGTGAATTGTTCGAGGTAGCGCAGGGCGGCTTTGAGGAGCGCGAGGAGAGCCACGAACCAGAGGAAGCCCGCTCCCCCGCCGCTGCTCACGGCCGCCACCATCCCGTAGGTCGCCACCGCGAACAGCCCAATATCGGCCACCTGGCCGGCGGCCCGGCACAGGGTGGAGAGGGCGAGCGGGCCGTGGACGGGGCGGGTGAGGGAGAGCAGCCAGCGCAGCACGGTGCGCAACCCCGGCGCGGCGCCATTGCTCTTGCGCGCACCATTCCTGCGCCGCACGGCGCCGTTATTCTCGCGCGCACCATTCCCGCGCAACGCGGCTTTATTACTCGGCGTGGACATCACTGACCTCCTCGAGAATTCCGTCGCGGACCCGCACCACCCGGTCCGCCAGCGCCGCCAAGGCGGGACGGTGCGTGACCATGACGAGCGTGTACTCGAGCCCCAGCCCCGCCAGCGCCGCGCATATCCGGTCTTCGGATTCGAGGTCTACCTGTGCGGTGGGCTCGTCGAGCAGCAGCAGGGTGCGCCCGGCCAAAAACGCCCGCGCCAGGGAGATACGCTGCGCCTGCCCGCCGGAAATCAAAGCGGAATCCTCCCCGAGATAGGTACCGAGCCCCTCCGGCATCCGCGCCACGTCCTCGGCGACCTGCGCCCGCCGCAGTGCCTCCCACATCTGTTCCTCAGTGGCATCCGGGCGCGCCAGGCGCAGGTTATCTGCAATAGTTCCGGTAAACATCCACGTTGTTTGGGCGACGACGGCGCTGCGCGCGCGCAACTGCGCCAGGTCACCACTCTCAGCATCCACGTGGACCTCGCCAATCTGCACACTCCCGGCTTGCGGGCGCAGGGCTCCGCGCAGCAGCGCGAGCAGGGTGGATTTCCCGGCTCCGCTCACTCCCACAATCGCGAGGCGTTCCCCGCGCGCCACGCGTAGATTCACCGAGGTCAGCACTTCTTCACGCCCGTAATTCACCGCCGCGTTAGTCACGGTGATCAGCGGGGCGGCACTGGCGGGCGGGGTGGCGCCGTCACTCTCAGCCGCACCTGAATCCGCAACGGTGCTGGGAGCCGCAGCTGCGCCGTCGTGCACTATACGCGGAGCGATGGCGAGGTACCGGGTGATGGCTTTTTGGGCGGCGCGCCCGCCCATCCCGATGTAGAAGAAGCCCGCTACTTGCGAGAGCGGTTCAAGGAGTACCACCGCGAGGAGGGCCACGGCGAGGGCTTCCCACGGGGCTAGGTGCGCGGCGCGGGCGGTGGTGAGCCCGGCGGTCAGGCAGATGAGGAGGAGCCCGACCAGGCCGTCCATCACAATAATGACGATTTGGTTGCCGGCCAGCATCCGCATAATGGCGCGGCGGTTCGCTTCGCCGCGGCGGGCCAGGTCCGCTTCGGTGCGTTCCCCGGCGTTAAAGAGGCGGATGGTGGTCATATTGCGGATGGCGTCGAGATAGCTATCCACGAGGGTGTCGCGCGCGCGGCGCGATTCGGTAGACGCGCGGCGGAAGAAACGGAAGAAGAGGCCGATGCCGGCGGGGATAAGCGGGAGGGCTGCCATCACGCCGAAGCCGATTACCGGGTCGATGGCGATGCCGATAAAGGCGAGGGTGAGGAACGGGGCGAGCAGCGCGCCGATGGTGGTGCCCACGTAGCCCTGCCGGTAGTTGGTGATGCGTTCGACGCTATCGGTGAGGAGCGGGAGGAGGCGCCCGGCGGTATAGAGCGTGGGGGTGCCGGTGCGGGCGAGCGTGAAGGTGCGTTCGAGGAGCCTGCCGCGCAGCCGGCGTTCCTCCGCGCGGGCTGCCCCGGTGCTGCCCACTCGTTCGGCTACCGCGCAGGCGGCGGCCAAGGCGAAGAAGCCGGCCGCGAGCCAGAGGTGGGTGCTGCTCAACGGTACCGCACTGGTGTGGGCCACCGTCACGTACCCGGCAATAATCGCCGCGATGGTGGCCAGGCGCAGGCAGGCCGCGATGAGTGCGGCGCGGCGCCCGGGGGTGGAAATTGGATCCGCCCCGCGTGAGCTCGGGCCTTGCGCTGGCCGCGTGGCGTGCCCGGCCGGCGAAGAATGCGGATGTCCCTCGCGCGAGCTGGGGCGCTGGGCCACGGTCATCCTCTCACTGTCCTTTCGTGTTTCCCTTCGCGGTGCGCTACCGCGGGCGTACTACCACCCGCGTTTCCCACGCCGCGTGGCGTGTTCCTACTGCTGCCGGCGATGTGTTCCCACTACTTGCCGGCGAGGCGTTCCCACCGCTGCCGCCGTTGTACCGCTACTGGGCAGTGTAAAGCGCCTGGCCCATCGCCCGAATAAGATCGCCACTTTGCGGACCGAATCCGAGGGAAAGATTATCGGGGATGGCGAGCACGCGCTGCTTCTTCCCGGCGTCGGTTTGCGAGATCCCGGGTTGCCCTTCGAGCGCCTCGATCCCGCCGAGTGCGCCCAGCCCATTGGTCATCACGATAATAACTTCGGGATTGGCCACGAGCAGGGCTTCCTGGCTGGCCGGCCGGGCCTTGGTGACTCCCGCTTCCCCGGCCATATCGCGCCCGCCCACCGCATCGATCACGCCGCTGGCACCCGATTCGCTCCCGAGCAGCATAAACAGCCCGGCCTGGGGGCGAATATTGAGGAAGACCATGCGCAGCGGGTCGGCCGGGGCCAGCTGGGCGACATCGATCCGCGCCTGCGCGATGGATTGGGAAATCTGGGCGGCCAGTTCTTCACCCGCCTGCCCGGCTCCCACAGCACGGGCGACTTCCGCCGCGCGGGCGGGCGCGTCGTCGAACTTTGTTGCGCGCGTAAGCCGCACCACCGGAATACCGGACGCTTCGAGTTGCGCGAGGGCGCCTTCGGCCCCGCGGATCGTACCGTCGGTGAGGATGAGGGTCGGGGCGAGACGCAGTACTGCCTCGGCGTTCACGCTGTGCCCACTTTCGGTGACCACCGGCACGTCCGCGAGGCTCGGCTCGGTATCGGATACGGTGCGGCCCGCGATGGTGGTGCCCAGCCCGAGGGCGAGGAGCGTTTGCGAAATCGCGGCGGACATATCGAGGGTCACCACGCGCGACGCATCGGTCACGGTCACTTTCGCGCCACTGGCGTCCGTGATGGTGACGGGGAGATTGACGGCGGCAGGCTGCGCCGGATGCGGTTCGGGGAGCGGATCGACGCTCACCATTCCGGTGAGGCTGCGCGGATCGGGCACGGCTACCGCGGTGGTGGCGGGCGCGGATGCTTGCGCTTCAGCTGCCGGTGCGGATGCGGCTCCTTCCTTCGGGGAATTCCCTTCGGTTTTCCCGGTGGTTCCGCAGGCGCCCAGGGCGAGTGCGAGCACCGCGCACAGCGCTCCCCAACGTTTCATTCTTACCTCCATTTCGCGTGTACCTAAGGTACGACGGCGCAGCTAGCCCCCGCGAGCAATCCGCGTGCATGTCGCTATCCGAAGGCGGCGCGCCGATCATGTATCGGACGGTACCACACCCTTACGACAAGGTTGAGCCCTGGCGACGCATCCGCCCAACTGTCGCTATGTGTGCCGATCCGGCTAGCCGCACATAAGCGGGCCCCGCTCACGAAACGGAGCGGGGCCCTTGCCCGGCTAGAAGACGACGTAGCCGGAACGTCACGGAGTTTTAGCGGCGTACCGCCGGGGTATCGATACCATCTCCATCCCAGTCACCGATGTAAAGGGTGTCAGAGACCCGCCCGTAGGCCAGGACCCGATCGGCATCACCGGGCGTCAGGGAATTCTTCACGTAGATGGTATTCCCGCGGCGCACCGCGAAAGTATCTACGCCGTCGCCATCGAAATCACCCAGGAGGGTAGTGTCACCGTCCCGCCCGTAGGAGAAGACGCTATCGGCCACACCCGAGGCAATGCTGTTCTTGACGTAGTACATATTGCCGCGGCGCACCGCGAAGGTATCCACGCCGTCACCATCGAAGTCACCGGTGTAGACGGCGTCATTGGCCCGCCCGTAGTAGATGACTTGATCAGCAGCCCCGCTGTGCAGCGAGTTGAGGACATGGTAGGCATTCCCGCGGCGCACGGCGAACGTATCCTTACCGTCTCCGTCGAAATCACCGACGACGATCTCATCGCTCGCGCGGCCGTAGGAGAAGACGTGATCGGCTTGGCCGCCCTGCACGGAGTTCTTCACGTACAGAATGTTTCCGCGGCGCACCGCAAAGGTATCCACACCGTCACCATCCCAGTCCCCGACGAGCACCTGGTCACCGGCGCGGCCGTAGGAGAACATATGCTCAGCAACCGTGGAAGTCCAGTTATTCGAAACGTAGAACATATTGCCGGTGTTTGGAACGGATGGAGTCGGCTTCGGTGCCGGTGGCGTGACTTCGCGGGCTGTTACGGTTAAGGAAGAATCCTCAAATGTGATTCCGTATCCCGCCGCACATTCGGCTTTTACTTTCACGCTTCCTTGGGTGATCGGATATTCACCGGGTTTAGTTTCCGTGGTGTACGTCAGAGCAGGTTGGCCTTCCAGACACGTCGAGAATCCTTCGGGATTGGTCGTGAGCTCCAGGCTAGGCGCCGGGCTCCCCTCCACGACGCTCAATGGGGCAACCGTGACTCCCACCATCATGTTCGGGCGCACGTAGTACACCGCATCATCGCGAAGTGTATCGGCGATACTGAAGAGATCGTTAGCGTTCTGTCCCATGACCGCTTCTGATCTCAGCGGAAGCGGGACGTCAGCAGATTCGCTCTCTTCCACGATATTAAAGGGAACGTCTTTCTGGAACTTAAAGTTATTTGTCCCCTGCGCAAGTGCTTTCACTTGGCTACCGGTGAGTCTAATGACCGCGGGTGAGCTCGTCGCAAAAACTGAATCAAGCGAGGCAGGGAGGGTACCCCAGTTTGCAATATCGAGGAACTGCGCGAAGTTATCCATCTCAAACATCTGGTTAATATCGGTTACTTTACCCATATCCCATTTCGAGACATCCGGATTCGCGTATACCGCAACGGCAAACATGCTATTCATATTTGTGACGTTGCTGGTATTCCAGTTAGTGACGTTGGGGCGGGCCGCAAAAGCCCACGTGAACATCCGGCTCATGTCTGTAACATTTCCGGTATCCCATTTCGAGACATCGGGATTCGCCTTTGTGGCATTAGCAAACATGGAGCGCATATTTGTGACGTTGCTGGTATCCCAATCGGCAACGTTTGGATTAGCTGAGCTTGCCTCCTCGAACATACTTGCCATTGTGGTGACGTTGCCGGTCTTCCACTTCGACGTATCGGGGTTAGCCATAGAAGCACTCGCGAACATCGAACTCATATCAGTGACCTTGCTGGTATCCCAGCTCGCCGCATTCGGGTTGGCCGACTTCGCGCTCTTGAACATACTGGCCATCGTGGTGACGTTTCCGGTGTCCCAGTTTGAAACATCAGGGTTCGCTTGTTTGGCATGAGCAAACATGGAGTTCATGTCCGTCACCTTGCTGGTATCCCAATTCGCAACGTTTGGACTAGCCGATTCTGCACCCCAAAACATATTTGCCATCGTGGTGACGTTCCCGGTCTTCCACGCCGTCACATCAGGGTTAGCATGCGTCGCCTGGAAGAACATATCACTCATATTCGTCACATTTGAGGTGTCCCATGTGGTTACGACTGGATTCGCGGAGGTGGCTTCTCGGAACATCGAGTGCATATCCGTGACTTTTCCGGTGTTCCACCTAGAGACATCCGGATCGGCACTCGTTGCATGGAGGAACATGCTGTTCATATCGGTAACGTTGCGAGTGTCCCAGTTGGCTACGTTGGGATTCGCCTGTGCCGCACCGTTGAACATTGCCATCATCGTTGTAGCCTTGCTGGTATCGATGCCGTTCTCTGGCAATTGGATATCAGCAGCGCCGCACTGACTAAACAGAATGCTGGAGTCCTGCGGGAATGAGATTGTCTTATCGGCGTCCGGACTAAAAATAATCCGTTTCGCCGGTGCAGTGTTATTTTCGCAATGTGGCTTTTTAACGGTGAGCCATTGTTCGCGGTTGAGTTCACCGTAACCTGAGACGGTGAGAGTTTCAGAAAGAGCATCCCACGTTGCAGCGAGATGCTCCCCGACGGGCGCAGAATAATCGGAGCTTCCGTCGACACCATTCGGATCTATTTCCGAGGCGAAGCTAGCAGAAGCGAGCCCCCCCCCCGCACATAACGGCGAGCGTAGCTGTGACAGCTGCTGCGCGTTTTCTAATATTCAACACGGCGTAGCCTTCCTACGGTCAAGCTCCTTGCTTGACCGCAATATCGGTCACCACGCATAGTTCCCATTTGCGCGGTGCAACCAACGAAAGTCACAACTACGTGACTCCCTTGAACTACTTTAAATCAAAGTAGTTCACCGCGTCTAGATTATGCGAAGGCAAATTCGCCCGGTCGGCTGGGCCTCGCAGCTTAAATGCGTGTGTGGGGTGCCAGCCCCAAACAGGACTAACACCCCACACACTAAAAAACATGGCGGCAGTGACCTACTCTCCCACACCCCACCGAGTGCAGTACCATCAGCGCAAACAACCTTAGCTACCGGGTTC
>NZ_JBOZBG010000017.1:0-45490 GCF_051264595.1 Actinotignum urematis
GGTGAGGAGGTAGCGGTCCCGGCCCACCTGGATTAGGAGACAGGCCTACCTGCGTCGTCGTACCTTTAAAGACGGCCGCGAAGCCGCTTGTTCCCGCAAGCAGCCTTAGCTACGCGGGTGGCAGCGCTCGTATTCCGCCGTGTATGCGGCAATAAGGGAACGCAGCCGGGGGTGTTCGCCCAAATCCTCGGTAAGGACCACGGATTCGGTGCCGTCGGCCAGCGGGATCTTCCAATTCGGGTACTCGGTATCGGTCCCGGGCTGGTTTTGGGTGCGCCGCTCGCCCACCGCGTCCACCAGGGCGATGGCCTGGAGCTGGGCGGGGGTGCGGGCAATATAGCAGTGCATCGCCTCGATGAGCTCACGTTCGGTGGGATCGTGGCTCTCCAATAGCCCGCAGCCGCACAGGGTGTCGATAAGCACGCTGCGCTCGCGGCGGGCTTCTTCGCGCACCTGCTCGACCGGCTCCACCAGGATATTCAAGGATGCACGCAGGTCCACGTGTTCACCGGCCAGGTAGCCGGCCAGCGGGGGCAGGTCGTGGGTATCCACCGTGACCAGGGAGGCGCTGCGGTAGTGTTCGGGAGCCCGGAAAGCCTCCCCTTCTTTTTCGAAGAGCATGACGGAGGTGCCGAAAATCCCGCGTTCGGTGAGGAAATCACGCACCCAGGGTTCCACATTGCCCAGGTCTTCCCCGATGAGGAAGGTGCCCGAGCGCACCGCTTCCAGCATGAGTACGCCGATGAGGGCTTCGTGGTTGTAGTAGACGTAGGTGCCGTCCACCGGCTTATTGCCCGTCGGGATCCACCACAGTCGGAAGAATCCCATGACGTGGTCGATGCGCAGCGCACCGGCGTGGCGCATGACGGTGCGGGCCATATCGCGCACCGGTGCGTAGTGCTGGCGGTCCAGCTCCACCGGGTTGAAGGGCGGCGGGGACCAGTCTTGGCCGAGCTGGTTGTACATATCGGGCGGGGAGCCCACGCTCACGCCGCTGGCGAAGGCATCCGGGTTGGCCCAGGCATCCGCCCCGCAGGCCTGCACTCCCACCGCGAGGTCGTGCACCACGCCGATGCCCATACCGGCATCGCGCGCCACCTTCTGGGCGGCTTCCAGCTGTTGGTCCATGACCCACTGGCACCAGCAGTAGAAATCAATGCGTTCGCTTAGTTCAGCGCGTTCGCGGCGCGAGGCTAGGGTATCGGGGCGCTCGCATCCGACCGGGAAATGCTTGCCGTAGCGCTCAAACATCGCGCACCAGAACGCGAAATCTTCCAGGCCCTGCCCTTCGGCGGCCCGGAACGCATCGAAATCGGCTTGGCGGGCGTGGCTGCGAGGTTCACGGTAAATCACTTCGAGGGCGCTGCGTTTGGCTTCCCAGCAGGCGCTGCGATCCAGCAGGGTGTTGTGCAGCGAGGATTCCTTGGGTGCCTGCCCCGCCCACGTAACCATGGAGCGCTTGCCGGACTCCATATACGCCACTTCGCGGATGTCTTCTGGGCGAATGTAAAGGGGGTTGAAGAAGCGGCGCGACGTGGGCAAATACGGCGAGTTCGTGAGCTGCCCGCACGGTTCAGCGGCGTGCAGCGGGTTAATGAGAACGAATTGCGCCCCCAGCCCGCCGAAGAGCGAGCCGAGTTCGGCCAGGTCCGCGGTGTCCCCCGTCCCCCAGGAATCGCGCGAGCGCACCGAGTAGAGCTGGCTCATCACGCCCCAGCCGGCCACGCCTTTTTCTGCGGGGGCGGGAAGGCGTGCGGGCACCACGATAAGCGCCCCGCTATGCCAGGTGGCGGCTTCCTCCCCCGCTGCCGGCGGGGTGACCTTGGCGCGCACCGTGTGGTAGCCCAGCGGTAGATTGCCCGGGATGATGAAGGCGGCGCGGCCGATCATGGCGCCGTCGATGAGGCGCGGCAGTTCGAAATCTTCGGCCTGTACTGCGGGAAGTTCTCCGCCGTCTTCTAGTTCGTAGGTGAGGGTGACGGCCGCGCCGTGGGGCACGTGCACGCGGATGATCTGCTCGTTACCTTCGCGCACCACCGTGGTGGCGGGCAGCACGTGGCGCCATTCTCGGCTATCGACCGTGTCCAGCGCCGCCTGCGCCGCTTCCGGAGTGGAGGTGTCAATCCCCATGGCCGCGAGCACCGCGACAAGCGTATCGGCCTCCACCGTCACGTATTCGCCCGCGAAACTCCAATAATGCGTTGCCACTCCGTATGCATCAGCGATGCGGTTGAGCATATCCTGCGGTGGTGAACCCGCCATGGTTCCCTCCTTGTGTCTCCCCGTGTGTCCCCGGTTGCTCGCCTCCGGTGGCGAGCCCGGTTACTAGAATATCTGCTCCGTTGCCTTTGCGTGGAATCTGGCGCCACGGTGGGGATGGTGCGACGACGACGGCGCAGCTGGCGCGGGCACCCCGCCGCGCGCCGTTGGCACCGGGCCGGGCACCGTTACCACCCCACAGCTGCGGAAATTCGCTCCGCGGGTAGCTATGCCCTTCGCGCGGGCTACGCTGGATACGCGGGATGAGCGGGATACGTGTGCCGGAGGTAACCGAAAGAGAGGAAAATACTCACCGCGATAAGCAGCCAGGTTATTCCGTAGGGCAGCGTAGAAACTCCATCCCCCGATACGAAAGCCAGGGCCACGATGGAGGTGGTCAGCGGGATGAACATCGTGGATGCCAGAGATTCCACGATCACCGCAGAGCTGGCCATCTCCTCAATGGTGATGCCGTCGGGTTCATCCGGGTCGTCGAAGAAAATATTGAGAGTGTCCAGGTACGCGATGCCTATACCTATCCCGGCAAGGGTCCACGCGATGCAGAAGACAGGCGTAGCTGATACCGGGCGCCACCCGGAGAAAATCCACGCCGCGAAGAAGAGCGCCGCGAGCGCGATGAAACCGAGGCTAAAAATAACACGGAGCTGATATCCGCGCCGGGTGGTGGCCGGTTTAATACCGCAGACCACGCCCACAACGGCCCATCCGAGACCACCGCCCATAATAATGACGCCCAGGGCATCCGGGCCGGCCTGGTAGAGGTCGTGCGCGGTGAGGGAAACAAGTTCATTTCCCGCAAAATAGCCACCGGTCAAGAAGAGCATTCCCGCCAGTGCGGCGCGGCGGGGTGTTTTTTGCGTGAAGGTGCCCTGCGGCATGAGGAGCACGGCCACCCGGCCCAGTACCGCCACCCCGATGACCATGAGCACGATCTTGAGCGGGCCGGCCGCGGGGATAATCGTTATTCCCACGCCCGCCACGATAAGGAGAAGCGCGGTATAGGAGAAAGGTGATTCTTTGCGTTCCCCTGCGGTTTGAAGATTGAGGGCGATAACGAAACGGACTACCAGAAGGAGCGGGAGGTAGAGGAGCATGGCCCAGCGCCAGGACAGCAGGTGCGTCACCCATGCCGCATAAGCCGGGCCTACCACGGAGGAAACCACCCAGCTCGCGGAGGAAAAAGCTAGGGTGAGGCGCCGGGCACGCCCGGAAAGGCCGAGTGCCACCGCACCGATGGAGGTCATCGCCAGGGTGGAGCCGGCCAGGCCTCGGATCACCGCCCCGAGAAGATAGATCGAGATATGGGGCGCCGCGGCGCTGGTGCACGCACCCAGCACCAGGAACACGGTGGCACCCATGAGGAGGCGCGGTAGCCGCATCCGATTCATCAGCGCCGCGCCGATGGGCAGCCCCGCCATGGAAGCGATCGCGGATACTCCCATAATCACGCCGTAGAGGTTTTGCGCGTGCAGGTCCTTCGCCAGGATCGGCAAAATCAGCTGGTTGAGGTAGGTCTGCATTCCCCCGATAAGTTCGAGGATAATGACGGCAATAGCAATAACCAGCCCGGCGCTACGTTTTTTCATGGTTTTACTGTAGCGGGGTCGAAAGTCCTAAAAAATACCCGAGCCGTCACAAGATCTCACCCTAAGGTCCTGTCTCAAAACGCCACCAAAAAGACGCCCCGCGCGCGACCGCACACCGCCGTCTCAAAATATGGACATATATGCTATGGTGGCTTCGTTCGACCAAGCACGCATCTTGACGCCCACCGCTATAAAACAGCGCGATCGGTGCGAAACAGCACTATTTGCGCGCCACTCTCTCCACGTATGCGCGATACGGCCTGTTCAGATGCTGAGATTGTGAAAGGTTTTTGTGCCCACTTTTATCACGCATCTGCGTTCCCTGCTGCCCTGCGCCGATGACCTGCGTGCCACCAAAAAATATTGGCGCCAGGATATTGCCGCGGGCGTCACGGTGGGAATCGTAGCCCTCCCCCTCGCCCTCGCTTTCGCTATTTCCAGCGGCCTGAGCGCGGAAGCCGGCCTCATTACCGCGATCGTGGCGGGAATCATCGCGGCAATCTTCGGCGGCTCTAATTACCAGATCTCCGGGCCCACCGGCGCCATGGCCGTTATCCTGGCGCCCATCGTCACCACGCACGGTGCGCGAGTAGTGCCGCTCCTGTGCCTCATGGCGGGGCTCATGATTCTGCTGGCCGGAGTGCTGGGTTTGGGGCGCGCCGTCTCCCTCATCCCCTGGCCGGTTATCGAAGGTTTCACGGTGGGCATTGCCGCCATTCTTTTCTTCCAGCAGGTCCCGAATATTATCGGCGTGGAGGCACGCGCCGGGCTAAGCACCCTCCCGGCCGCCTTCGAAGCCCTCACCCGCATAGCTCCCGCAACGGCGCTCACCACGGGGCTGCTCTGCCTGACCGCCATCATCATTATCGCGGTGTGCACGAAGATCTCGAAGAAGCTCCCCGGTTCCCTCATCGCGGTGCTGGTGGTGAGCATTATCGCCTGGGCCGCCGGCCTCACGGTGCCCACCATCGGCACCATTCCCTCCGCTCTCCCCGCCCCGGTCGTCCCCGAAATCTCCGTTGCCCTGCTCAGCGCGCTGGCGCCGGGCGCGCTCGCGGTTGCGGCCCTGGCGGGTATTGAGTCGCTGATCTCGGCCCGGATCGCGGCGGGGATGGTGCGCGGCGGTAGCTATTCTCCGGATCGGGAACTGGTGGGCCAGGGCCTGGCTTCGGTGGGCTGCGGGCTTTTCGGCGGTATGCCCGCCACCGGCGCCATTGTTCGCACCGCCGTGAATGTGCGTTCTGGTGGGCGCTCGCGCCTGGCCGCGATTATTCATTCCCTGGTTCTTATCGCGGTGGTCTATCTGGCGAGCGCCGCGGTCTCAGTCATTCCGCTCTCGGTTCTTGCCGGTGTGCTGGTGGTGACCTGCTACCGCATGATTAATCCGGATACGGTGCGCCAGGTCATGCGTTCCAATCGCTCGGACGCTTCCGTTTTCGTGATTACGGCGATTATTACGGTGGGTCTGGATATTATTTGGGCGATCACCGTGGGAATTATTATTTCCGGGATTCTGGTGTTGCGGCGCATGGCGAACCGTTCGGGTATTTTCCGTGAGGATCTTCCTTCCGATCCGAAAATTGCTATTTTGCGGGTGGATGGCACCATGTTTTTCGGTGTGGGTGACCGGATCGAGCGCGAAATCCCGCGCCTGGCGGGCGTGGATGTGGTGATTTTGCGTCTCTCCCGCGTCGGAATCGTGGATGCCACCGGGGTGCGAGCCCTGGCGCAGGTGGTGGACCGCCTGGTCGATGCCGGCAATACCGTACTGGTCAAGGGCCTCCCCAAGCAGGTGCAGGAGATGGCCCAGCGCATGGAACTGGGCCAACTCAGCATCGATGACTATCTTTTCGCGGATATGGACAGCGCAATGGCGCAGGCCCGCCATATCGTGACCGCGAATGGCAGTTCCACCGCTACCGGCCGTTTCCGCGCGGTGGAAGAATAAGTACGACGCCGCCGCCTCCCCCGCTACTGCCTAAACGAGGGATGCACCGCACTCATGAGAATGCCCAATGCCAGCAGCACCACGCACACCGCAATCGGTAGCCACGGCGCGATGCCATAGAGCGCCGTGGAAGCAACGGGGGCCAGCACATAGGCCATGCCGTTATTGGCGTTGATGAGTCCGGCCATGCCGCCTTGCTCATGCGGCTCCATCTTCAGGGTGGGCGCGGTGTTATAGCCCGGCATCGCTAAGCCGGAGCCGAGCCCCGCTAAAACGCAGGCCAGCACGAAAATCCACAGGTGGGTCGGATGAAGCAGCAGGGCTATCGCTACGAAGAAGATCACCAGGCCGCGGCGGAAGAGCTGCACCGCGTTCCAGCCGAGCCGGGGCGCCAGCGCGGCCTGGGCGATAATCATGACCACTCCCATAATGGACATGCACAAGGCCGTGAACCCGGCGGTGGCCGCCGCTTCCAGTCCCAGTGCGTCTTGGAGCAGGAAGCCGAACACGGTGGTCAGGGTGGAAAATACGGTGAACATGAGGAAGCCGCAGGCCAGGAAAGCGAATGCCCGCGGGTCGAAATAGCTGACTTTGGCGGGCTTTTCCACCCGTTTTTCGCCCCGGGTGGGTTTGAAGGTCACCAGCAGCACCACAACCCCGGCCAGGATCATGAGCGGCATAACTACCAGTGGCAGCATAAATCCGCCGAGGGCCGCCAGGCTCCCGCCCACCAGTGCGCCGAGGATGGTCGCGAAGCCTTGTGCGGCGCCCAGCATGCCCACGCCTTTGACTCGCTGCCCCTCACTGTAGGTGTGGGTGATGATGTAGGTCTGTGCAGCGGGCGTGATCGCGGCGATGGATCCGCCGTACAGCAGGCCGCGGGTGAACACCACCCCGATCACCAGGGCGCTCCCAACCAGCGCGCCTTGGAGTCCGAACCAGGCCACCACCGCGAAGGCCGCGAGCGCGGTGGCCGCGCCCAGCATGCCGGTCACCAGAATGGGGCGGGTGCCCCGCCGCAGGGAGACTCTCCCCCACGTGGTTGAGCTGAGTGAAAGCACGATGGCAGCCAGGGAGATCGTCGCCCCGATATGCCATTCTTGCAGGCCAATTTCACGCGAGAGCGGAGCAATAATCGGGTTGAGAATCATCTGGCCCATATAGGCCAGCAACACCGTCAAAAATAGTGGGAGCAGGCCCGGTATCTGGCCTTTCTTCGAACCAGGTTCAGGCGCGGCTTCCGTTTCGGGTTTCGATGCGGCTTCCGATCCGCTTTCCGATACCGGCTCCAATTCCGGTTCCGCTGCCGGTTGCGGGTGAGTATTCGCGTCGGTCATAGCGCTTCCTTGTGAGAAGTAATGGGTGAACGGCACACACACTAGAACACTGTTCTAGTAATGTCAATGCAGGGTGGCGATATGCTGGGCGTATGCACGCTAAATCCGTGAACACCGGCCGGCGCGTCGGTCTGACCCAGGATAAGATTCGCCACGCCGCCCAGGGCCTCTCCCGTGACCGCGGCATCGAAAATTGGTCGATTCGCGATTTAGCACTCGAACTCAAAGTCTCTCCCTCGGTGATTTACCACTACTTCGCTAACAGGGATGCCATCGTCGATGCCGTGATCGCGCATCTCATCGGCTCCATCGCCCTGCCCGAAGTAAGCCTGGAGTGGAAAGAATGGTTCATGGCGCTGGCGCAGAACGCCCGCCCGGTTCTGCTTGAACATCCGGGGGTGACGGAGCGGATGATGCACGGCAATTTCAGTGCGGAGATGCTCCCCCTCCTTGAAGCGTCGTTCGAAAAATTGCACGAGGCCGGTTTCCACCATCACGCCCCGCAGGCCTACACCATGATTATCAATACGATTCTGTGGGCGATCACGGCGCGTAATTTGCGCAGCCCCACTCGCCGCGAGCAGCGCCACGACCTCGTCGGCATGGTCGCCCAGGCCCAGCCGCTGGCCGCCACCTCCACCGCGCTCGCCGATATGCTCACCAACTACCTGCTGCCTCTCACGGATCCGCAGAACGAAAACCAGATGAGCCAGGAATACTTCACCATCATGGTGCAAGCCCTCCTGGTGGGCCTGGAACAAACGCTCCTCCCCCGCGAAAGCTGCAACTAATACCAGCGGCGCCGGGCTCCTAATACTCCGCCCACGCCAAGAACCACAAGAAGGGCCGCGAGGAAGGCGGCATGGGAACTGTGAGCGGCCCCGGTTGCCGGCAAAGCTTGAGCCGGCGTTCCGCTTGCGTGCGGCATTGGGGTGACCGCAGTTGTCGGAGTGGGTGGAGGTGTTTGGCTCGGCTCCGGTGTAGGAGATGGAGGAGTTTCTGCCATTGAGGGCGTCGGAGAAGGCGTCGGATCGATGCCATCTTCAGACGGGCACAGATCTTTCTGCTCCAGCGTGAGCTGTGCAGCAACGTCACTACCGTCGGGCCCTATTGCGATAACTTTGACGTTCTGCCCCGCTCTAGCATCAGGAGCAGGAAGCGTCATATTCACATCTCCCGCTGCCACCGGACGCTCAAGAAGCGGCCGGTCCTCCAAAGTGACTTGATACATCGGAACCAGGCTCGTTAAGTGCGGAGTGTACGTAGCGATCGAGCGCCAATGACCGATTGCAGTTTCCCTACCAAAAACCTCGACTTTTACAGGAGGTTCCTCCGAATCCGAACCGCGATTAATGCCCGCCTGACCCCTGCAGTCAAAGTGGTAACTCAAGCCAAGCACGATCTTCGGATTCCCCTCCACATCCTTAACGGTTGTATATTTCCTCCCCGAATCGGCCGGCGTCCATATGCAATTAAAACTGTCATTGACTCGCAGCTTCACGAACGGTGCCGTAAAGTGAGGCGGTCCCATTTCGCCCGTGAGGCGAACCTTGCCGGAGAAATGAACGCGATATTTGACTTCCCTTTCTGTCACCGATATCTGCGGTTTGCCCGCCACGCATTGCGAACTAATGGAAATCTTCGAGGACTTCTCGATGTGACCGCTGCCGGGGTCCACTGCGAACTCTGAGCCTATCGCGTGCGCAGCGGCTCCGAAACCACACATCCCACCAGCCACAACGAGCGTGGTGACTATTCGTTGCAAGATCTTCTTCATGGCGATCGGGGAGACTAGCCCAAGAATCACCCCCCCCCCCCCCCCCGCAAGGGAGGCAATCCCGAGGATCACGCTCTTTTTCTACACTATTGAGAAAGGAATTCGCAATACGTTTCTAAATATCTACACGTATGAACTTATTGGTAGCGCGCGGGCAGTACCAGAAAACTTCGGGTGAATGCCCGACTGCTTGCCTCTGTACTGCCGGCTGCCGCGTCACACTCCTAGCCAGCGGCACCCGCCGGTGAAAAACTGAACAAGCTGACCATAAAAAATACCCTAGTAGTGCTCGTTCCGATGTCTGGCATTGGTGTCTCCCCAGACCATCCGAGAACTCCGTGCACTATTGGTCATACGGATATAATTCCGTTTAGAATCCAGGCTCTATTGATTCGACTCAAATGCGTAGGTATTCTCTCTTACGACAGGACTCCCCGCACCTCTCACTGAAGTGTCCCAGGGGAGACGTTTTTTATCTGGGAGTTACGGTCTATAGGCCGAACCGGAACATCTGGGTCTCCCCGCAGCTTGGGTGAACTGTTATCACCAACTGCTCTCGTCGGGAATTCACATGTATCCACCCCGTCGAAACGCACCGCCTAAGATAGTCCCATACCACCCGGCCGCACCCGCGCGCCCGGGCCCGCCGTGAAAGGAGCCGCGCGTGGCACTGACCCTATCCACCATCGAGGAAAGCGTGCGCGCGCTGGCCGGCCAACCCAGCTACACCCGCGATTTCTTCTTTGACCTGCTGCGCGCTTACGGCATCTCAAAATCCTCCATCGCCCGTCTGCGTTCCACCACCGCCAGCTCGATCAACGTTGCGGCCGACCGAGAACACGAAATCGCGTGGAAAAACAAGCTGTATATCCGCGAAACCACCGGCGACCTCGCCGCCGCGGCCCTCGACCTCAAAACCAGTGACACCGCGATCCGCTACAACACCCGTTTCGTTATTGCCACCGATTACACCAGCCTCGCCGCCTTCGATACGAAAACGGGTGATTCCCTCATCACTCCGCTCGCGCAGATCGACAAAAACATCACGTTCTTCCTGCCGTGGGCGAATATGGAGCGCCGCGATTTCGCCTCGGATACCAAAGCGGACCGCCGCGCCGCCGAACACATGAGCAAGCTCTACGATGACCTCCTCGAAGCCAGCCCCGATATGCTCACCGACGCCGCGTCCCGCCACGGCCTCAATATTTTCTTCACCCGCCTCCTTTTCTGTTTCTTCGCGGAGGACACCGGCATTTTCGCGCGCGGCCAGTTCACCAGCGCCATCGGCTCCTTCACCGCCCGCGACGGCTCGGACACCGCGGAATTCCTACGCACCCTCTTCCGCGCCCTCGACACCCCGAACGCCGCGGATAAACCCGTCTACCTGCAAGACTTCCCGTACGTCAACGGGCGCCTTTTCCGTATTAATAACGACGACGACGCCTCTTTGGCTGTCCCCCACTTCACCATGGCGGCCCGGGACTCCCTCTTGCGGCTCGGCACTCTGGATTGGTCAGAAATCAACCCGGATATTTTCGGTTCTATGTTCCAGGGTGTGGTCGATAAGCAGCAGCGCGCCAACCTGGGCCAGCACTACACCTCGGTTCCAAATATTCTCAAAACCATCCGCCCGCTCTTCCTGGACGAGCTAGAAAAGCAATACGATGCCGCCGCCAATTCGGTGAAGAAACTGCGGGATCTGCTGGCTCGTATCCAAAGCATTAAGGTATTCGATCCCGGGTGCGGCAGCGGCAATTTCCTTGTTATTGCTTATAAAGCGCTGCGCCACTTGGAGCATAGAATCCTGGCGCGCATCGATAGCCTCTCCACCTCGGGCTCCTGGTCGCTGCTGGGGATGGGTGAGGAAGAAAAGCTGGGTGCGGCTACCCTGGGCTTGGCTTCTTCGGTGATCAATATTGAGAACTTCTACGGCATCGAAATCGATGACGTCTCGGTCGAAATGGCGATCCTCTCGCTCTGGATTGCCAAGCACCAAATGAATGAGGAATTCGCAGAGAAATTCGGCGTGGATATTCCCCTCATCCCTCTCAAGGAAACCGGGCATATTGTGCACGGGAATGCCACCCGCCTCGACTGGAATGAGGTCTGCCCCAATAACGGAACAGATGAGATTTACATTATCGGAAATCCACCCTATGTGGGAAGTACGTACCAAACCAAGGATCAGAAGGAGGACTTCGCCTATGTTTTCGATAGCGCGAAGTACCCGAAGAAGCTTGATTATGTTGCCCTGTGGTTCATTAAGGGCGCGAATTACATTCGCGGCACCCAAGCCAAGCTCGCTTTCGTGACCACGAATTCCATTACCCAGGGCGAGCAGGTCGCCCTCCTCCACCCCCATGTATTCACGGGCGGTATTGAAATCGGCTACGCCTACACCTCTTTCAAGTGGAGCAATAACGCCTCCCATAATGCCGGGGTGACCGTGGCCGTCATTGGCCTCCGTAATGAATCCTCCGAGCCCAAATACCTCTTCACCGGCCTCGTTCAAAACAGGGTGGAGAATATAAACGCCTACCTTATCAACGGGCCGGATATTTGTGTCCCTTCCCGGCGTACAGTCCTTTCACCCACATTGCCGAAAATGACCAACGGTTCAAAACCTACTGACGGAGGAAACCTCATCCTCTCCCCTGATGAGACCGAAGAAGCTTTGACAACAAACCCTGAACTCGACCAAGTTATCAAAGCGTTTGTAGGGGCTGATGACTTCATTAACGGGAAAGATCGCTTCTGCTTCTGGATCGAGCAAGAAGATGTCCCGAAATTCGGCGACATCGCTTTCGTGAAGAAGCATCTTGATCGCGTCGCGAAATTCCGGTTGTCAAGCAGGAAAACAGCAACTCAAAATCTCGCTAAGTACCCGTGGAAATTTGAATTCACGAGCTACAAGCCAACCGACTCAATCATCGTTCCACGGCATTCTTCCGAACGGCGATCCTATGTACCCATCGGATATCTTGATTCGAACACTGTCATCTCCGATGCTTCCTTTGCTGTTTATGATGCTGAGCCGTGGTTGTTCGCCTTGCTGACCTCGAAGATGCACATGGCCTGGCTACGCGCTGTTGGCGGGAAGATGAAAACCGACTTCCGGTACTCGAATACCTTGGTCTATAACACTTTCCCCGTGCCAGAGTTGTCGGCGTCGTCGAAAGAAGAACTCACGAAACGCGCGCTACGCGTACTCGATGTACGCGAATACCACTGCGAAAAAACACTCGCGGAACTCTACGATCCGGACCTCATGCCACGCAACCTCCGCGAAGCACACGAAAAAATTGACGAGGCAGTCGATAGACTTTATCGCAACAAGCCCTTTGCCTCTGATGAGGAGCGGCTGGCCATCCTATTTGAGAAATATCAGCAGCTCGTTTCGGCGGAGGGGAAGTAGCGTGGCGCGCGCCGCCGGGAGTGAGGAAGATATGCACCGCATCGATATACCGGAAACGCACACCGAGCCCTTGGCGTCGATTCTCAATAATCTGCGGCTGGAGCGCTGCGGCACGGGGCGATATCGCGGCCAAAACCTGGTGCAGATTACCGGGAAAGTCTACGGCGGGCAGGTGCTCGGGCAGGCTACGATGGCGGCGGCTGATGATGTGCAGCGCTCGCTCGGCATCGGTGAGGATGAGCGGCTGGCGCATTCCATTACCGCGGCTTTCCAGCGGGCCGGGCACCTGGATGAACCTATCGAGTTCCAGGTGGAGGAAATCAACGACCTGCGCTCCTTCTCTACCCGGAATGTCACCGCGTATCAGGGTGACCGTTTGATTTTCACGGCGCGGGTGTCGTTCCAGTTGCGCCAGCCCGGGCCTACCTTGGCTTCCCCGATGCCGGATGTTCCCGGGCCGGAAGGGCTGCCTTCGTCGGTGGATTTCTTCGGGGCGCTCGATAATGTGTTCGCGAAGGTGATGTCGTCCACGAACGGGATTGATATGCGGCGGGTGGAAGGTGATATCTACCTGCGGCCGGATCCGGGGCGGTCCCCGCGCCAGCATCTGTGGCTGCGGGCGCGTTCGCCGATGCCGGAGGGAACCTCGCGTACCCTCCAGCGGGCGATGCTCGGCTATTCTGCGGATCAGTTCATGTTGGAACCGGCCTTGCGGGCCCTCGGCTTGGCCTGGCTTTCCCGCGGGATTTCGGTAGCGACCCTCGATCATGCGATCTGGTGGCATCGCAATTTTGATATGTCGGAGTGGATTTTGGCGGAGATGGAATGCGTTTCCGCGCAGAACGGGCGCGCCCTGGTGAACGCAAAGTTCTTCCAGGACGGGCGCCATATTGCCTCCATGAGCCAAGAAGGCATGGTCCGGGTGCCGCTACCGGCCCTCAACTAAGGAAAGCAATACACCTGATTCCAGGATGGCCTGTCGTAATCTCGCGCCTTGAGGGGAGAACATCAGGAGGCAGGTGCCGGCTACGCGCGATATTTCGCCATATTCGCAGCGAAAACACTACGAGCTCCCTCCTTCCCTAGCTGTAAGCAACGACGTAGAAATTATCCACAAAATCGGCTCACGTTGCGCTTTTCCACAGGTCGGTAAATAGCTCTTTTTTGTGGCTCTGTGCCATGCAAGAATGGCGGAAAAGGAGAAGTAACCACTTCGCCACTAGGCGATTGAGGGAGTGACACTATGAGTTTTGATAGGGAACGTAAATTGTTTCCAGATCTAACGTTCACATCGCTTGAAGATGTTCTCAAGCGCAAGGAAGAGATCTTGCAGGAGGTCAGAATGACCCGCGAAGAATTCGACCTACGCGCTGATAACTACCAGCTCGGGCCAAAAGAAACTAACGCCTACTTCGAAATGGTAGGTCTGGATCGCTTCGAGGAGTTGTACCGTGGTGAACGCACGATTGGATGAGCGTGCTAATGAATTTGCCGCACACTTACAGCGGATCGGAGAGCTGATTGAGCCCGGGTTCTCGCTGTCGAGGCAATCGGTCGCAAAAGCAGCCTTTCCGGCAATAAGACTGTCGGGTGATATTCACGTTGCTCATTTGCTCACTATCCGTTTCGATTACGAAGTTTTCCTCAATCAGGAAACCGGTTTACTAGCTGTCAATGAGTCCACGTTCTCGGTGATTCATGGCAGGGTTGGAAAAGAGCCCCTGGTGCGCTGGGATTATATTCGCTCACCACGCTCAAATATCCCCTGCGCACATGTCCAGGTACATTCCCACCGCGATGAATGGACGCACGCTTTACTCCTGGGTGGTAATCATTCTCGCCGCTCACGCCGGCGTACTAAGAATAATGCTCGCACTCCGCGTATTGCTGATGTTCATTTCCCGGTGGGTGGGCGCAGGTTCCGGCCCTGCCTGGAAGAAATCATCCTTTTTGTTATTGATGAATTCGGAGCAGCGTGCACGCCGCAAGCACGCAAAGCACTCCAGCATGGTATCCAGGAATGGGATGAGAACCAGCTGAGAGCCGCGGTACGCAATAACCCCACCATCGCACTCCAAGCCTTCGAAGCATGAACCACCCGCACTTAAATCGATACCTGACCATAACAGCGAATGAGGTAGCTGTTCGGCTATCACAATAACCGAACAGCTACCTCATATCCGTATATTTATCGCTGCTAACCGGCGGAACTAATCCGCGCGCTCCCGCCTGCATCCAGCAGGCTCCTACGCATTAGCGTGGCGCGGGACTCGCCTGCGTCGCACGCTATCTGCGAGCGGGCCGAATAGCAGCTAGATTTTAGCGCGTCAGCTTACGATGAGCACCGGCACCCGGGTTGAGTGCGGCTTCACCCAGGCGTTCCACCTTGTTCTTCTCGTAGCCTTCGAAGTTGCCTTCGAACCAGTACCACTTCGAGGGATCCTCATCGGTGCCTTCGTAGGCGAGGATGTGGGTAGCCACGCGGTCAAGGAACCAGCGGTCGTGGGTGATGACCACGGCGCAACCCGGGAACTGCAAAAGCGCGTTTTCCAGGGAGGACAGGGTTTCCACGTCCAGGTCGTTGGTCGGTTCGTCAAGGAGCAGCAGGTTGCCGCCCTGCTTGAGGGTGAGGGCGAGGTTGAGGCGGTTGCGTTCGCCACCGGAAAGCACCCCGGCCTTCTTCTGCTGATCCGGGCCCTTGAAGCCGAATGCGGAAACGTAGGCGCGCGAAGGCATTTCCACCTGGCCGACCTGGATGTAATCCAGACCGTCAGAAACAACTTCCCACAGGCTCTTCTCCGGGTCGATACCGGCGCGGTTCTGATCCACGTAGGAGATCTTCACCGTTTCCCCGATCTTCAGCTCCCCGCCATCGAGGGGTTCGAGGCCGACGATGGTCTTGAAGAGGGTGGTTTTACCCACGCCGTTCGGGCCGATAATACCCACGATGCCGTTACGCGGCAGCGAGAAGGACAGCCCATCGATAAGCACGCGATCCCCGAAGCCCTTCTTGAGGTTCTTCGCTTCGATAACCACATTGCCCAGCCGCGGCCCCGGCGGAATCTGGATTTCTTCGAAGTCGAGCTTGCGGGTACGTTCGGCTTCCGCTGCCATTTCTTCGTAGCGTTCCAGACGTGCCTTCGACTTGGCCTGGCGGCCCTTCGCCGAGGAACGCACCCACTCAAGTTCATCCTTGAGGCGCTTGGCGAGCTTGGCATCCTTCTTGCCCTGGATTTCCAGACGATCCTTCTTGGTTTCCAGGTAGGTCGAGTAGTTGCCCTCATAGGGGTAGAGGCGGCCGCGGTCCACTTCCGCAATCCACTGCGCCATATTGTCCAGGAAGTAGCGGTCGTGGGTGATGGCGATAACCGCGCCCGCGTAGGACTTCAGGTGCTTTTCGAGCCACAGCACGGATTCGGCATCCAGATGGTTCGTTGGTTCGTCAAGGAGAAGCAGGTCCGGGGCTTCCAGCAGCAGGCGGCACAGGGCCACGCGGCGGCGTTCCCCACCAGAAAGCACGGACACCGGGGTATCCCCCGGAGGGCAGCGCAGTGCGGCCATGGCCTGCTCCAGCTGGGAGTCCAGATCCCAGGCGTTCGCGGCATCAATTTCCGTTTGCAGCTTGCCCATTTCTTCCATGAGGGCATCGAAATCCGCATCCGGATTCGCCATTTCTTCACCGATGGCGTTGAAACGGGTGATCTTCTCCAGGATGTCCTTACGGCCCAGCTGCACGTTTTCCAGAACAGTCTTGTCCTCTTCGAGGGGAGGTTCCTGGAGGAGGATACCCACCGTGTAGCCCGGGGAGAGGCGCGCTTCCCCGTTGGAGGGCTCATCCAGCCCGGCCATGATCTTCAAGATTGTTGATTTACCGGCACCGTTCGGACCGACCATGCCGATCTTGGCTCCGGGGAAAAACGCCATGGTGACGTCGTCAAGGATGGTCTTATCCCCCACACGCTTGGAAGCGTGGATCATCTGGTAAATGTATTCAGCCACTTATCCCGTCCTGATTCGCGATTCAGTGCCGCGCATCGCGCTAGGTGTTGCGCGAGCGGCCCAGACCAGTGTACCGAGCCGCCCGCGAAAAGTCCCCCCGATGTGACTGGAACCGGGATGGAATGGGATTTTCTCAAGTAGATAAGTATGCCATCGCGGCACGCTGCGGATATCTACGTGGTGGTAAAAGAATCGCTAACGAGTCTGGTAGACGGATCAAGGCGGCCAAGACTCTTTCCCGCCTCGGAGGTGACACTAATCTTCCAACCCAAGATGACGCACCACCTCATCAAAAGGTATGAGCCGCTCTTTGCCGGACTCAACATCCGCCCAGATCTTCTCCGCCTCAATGAGGTCGAGGGCATCTTCAACGGCCTCGTGTGCCACTACTTCGGCGTTGTCACCCGCAAGCTCTTCAAGGCGATCAAGCATTTCTTCACCAATATTGATACTCATCATTACATCCCTCCCCTCAATAACTAGGCGCGGAAATAGTAAAGTGGTCCGGGGTTTGTTCCAAGGAATGAAACCCGGGCATGCTTGTAGTGTACCTATCAGAACAACAGGTGAGTAGAGGCATTTTCAGCATCACCATGCGCCACCTGACGGATCCGAGCGCAAAGCTTCATCCGCTGACATCACGTCAGGAGAGATTCCGTCAGGTGACATCGCCGGAGGCGGCACACCTATTCCCGCTGGCCCGAGCGGTTCACCCGACGCTTCAGAAGAATCCGATTCCTCGATGAGCCAGCGGCTATCCCCCGGCGTGCTTTCCCCGGCCGCTGTATCCGCGGAGCTCACCGTGCCAGCCGATCCGCCATTTGTTTCCGCAGCTGGATCGGGGCGAACTTTAACGAAGCTGGCCCGCCCGGTGGTGAGCTCGACTCCCACGGCATCGGCAAAGAGAGTGAGACCGCGCATGGTGGAACCGTCCTTACCGGTCCATTCGCGCATATCGAGCCGCCCGCGCACCAGCAGCGGAGTGCCGGTAGTCACCGATGTTTGGATATTACGGCCGAGGGTACCGCGCGCCCGCACCGTGTACCAAATAGTATTGCCGTCCTCAAAGCGGTTAGTTTCTCGCGAGAAATAGCGCGGGGTCACCCCAAGATTGACAGTGGTGACATCCCCACTGGTGGCATTCTCATAAACTTTCGGGTTGCCGCCGGCATATCCACGTACCGCGACGATGGTGTCATTAACCATGATGCTGTCCTTTCCACCGCCACGGGCGGGCGGTGGACACCATCATGACCCGCTCACGCTCGCCCGGCTATCCGCATGAGCCTGCTTGTGGATAACCATGACATTTCAGCGGCCTGTGAATAGCTCACCAGTTACTCCCCGCGCACCACCTGGCGCACGCGCGCGTACTGGTCGAGCACCTCCCGCGCCGGAGCAACGCAATGCTTCTCCACCACCGCGCCCAGTTCCTTATTCACCGCGCGCTGGTAGGCCCGCGCCCGGGCAGCTGCGCTGCGGCGTCGTGCCCACCATCCCAGGGCGAAACCGCACAGCACCGCAACCACCGCACCAAGAACCGCCCCCCACCACGGCGCCACCGCCGCGACGCCCGCGCCAACGCACGCCGCAGCAAGCAGTATCCCGGCGAGCACACCACCGAGCAGGGCCCCGCGCCCGCCACCGCGCACCGGAACGGCGCGCAAAGCCCCACCAATGGCGCGGCGTAGGGACGCGGCGTCGCTCACCTGCTCATCCACGCGGCGCGCCCACAGCTGGGGCAGGCCGCTGCTCGCGTGCGCGAGCCAAGCCTCGCGATGCGCGTCCACCACCGTGGCGGCGGGCTGCTCGGGCGGCGCCACCGCGCGGGCATGCCAGCCCACCCCGGCAATTGCCTCGGCCACCGCCGGCACCCCGGAAGCCACCGAGAGCCCGCGCGCGATCTCCTCCGCCTTTTCCGCCTCCAGATGCACCGGCGCGGCCTCGAGGCCCTCCCCCAGGCGCGCCCCGATCTCATCAAGGTACGCACCGGTGGTCTCCAGCGCGGCATTGGTAATCCCAGCTGCCTTCTCCAGGGCGTCGCGCAGCGGCTCCAGCCCGCGCCGCCGCAGCGCCGAAACCGGGAAAATCGGGACAGAATCAGCGATGCCGTCCGCGCGCAGCAGCTTGCGGATATCCGCGGTGATGGCCTCCGTGCCGCCCTCCGGGAGGGTGTCGATCTGGTTGAGGACCACGATCATGCGGTCGGCGCGTTCGCGCATCGCCGCGATATAGGAATCGTGAATGAGGTGGTCGGCGTATTTTTGCGGGTCGAGCACCCACACCAGCACGTCCACGAGCGGCAAAATGCGGTTGACGAGCGCGGAATTACCCAGGCTTACCGAATCGTGATCGGGCAGGTCAAGGAGCACCAGGGAATCAAGCTCGCGCTTCGAGCTGCTCAGCAGCGAATTATGGGAAATGGTGCGCTCCGGTTTCACGCCGAGCGCCTCGAGCACGGGGCGGGCCGCCGCGGACCAGACGCAGGCCGTGATATCCATGGTGGTGGGCCGCACGTCCCCCGCGTCCGCGAAATTGAGCTCGGTAAGCGCATTGAACAGCGTGGACTTACCCGAACCGGTGCCACCCGCGAGCGCCGCCACCGTCAGGCCGAGCCCCGCCTCCAGACGCCCGGAGATTTCCTTCAGTTCCCGCTCGGCGCGCTGCAGCACATACGGATCGAATAGATCTTTTCCTTGAGCGACGACGCCGCGCAGCTGCTCCAAGCGCGCGGTCACGGTGGCTGTGTCCATGAGCTTCTTCCCTTCCTCCACTAGAACCTGTCTTTAAATTCGACGGCACGCAGCCGGAGCGTGCGCCCCGAACCGAGCTCCACATCGCCAAGCTGGTTACGAAATACTTTCGTGACCTCGGTGATTGCCCCGTCGAGGAGCCGGGCTAGTTCTTCGCGGGCCTCGCGCACAGCCGCGCCCCGGTAGAGCCCGTCGGCTAGGCTGCGTGCCCCGTTCACTCCCCCGGCCGCGGCCCCGAGTACCGCGGCCATCCCTGCGGTGCCGAACCAGCGATTGCGCGGTGCGGCCTGCGCGGTAGCCTTCAGGTAGCTCATCCACGCGGAGAAGGCCCGGAAACGGATGGCGTCCAGATCGAGGGCGGCGCGAGCGCTTGCCGCGAGTTCGCGAGTGTCAATCACCCCGCCCGCCCAGGAGCTAAGAATTGCGTCGCTGGCATCGCTGAGCTGCTGGGTGAGGGTGACATCCGCGGCGGTGCGGACCGCTTCAAACACGGTGGTCATGGCGGCGTCGCGGGCCCCGATACGTCCGCGCGCCCCCAGGCCGGGGGTGGCGGCCGGGTTAATACCGGCGAGCGGCCCCCCGCTGGAGGCGGCGGAAAGCCAGGCGGTGGTGGGCGCCCCGGCCCCGAAGCGTCCGCTGAGGGCGGCTTTGCGCAGGGCTTCGCGCGGGGCGGTGGCGGACTGCTCCACCACGGAGCGCAGGTACTCCACGGCTTCCGCCTGCATTTCCACCGCGGCGGCTATATGTTCCAGGCGTTCGCCCATATGCGGGAACATGGCGGCATCCGCCCGGGTGATGAGGGCCTGGCCGAAGCCGGTTTCGGACATGGATTCGAGCCACTGGCGCAGCTCGGCCACGCTAGCGGGGGGAAGGAGCCCGGCGGTGGGGCCGTTATCGGCCACGATGAGGAGCGGTGAGTCCCCCAATCCGGAACTTTCCATCCGGCGCGCCAGGTCCGCGCGCACCGTGGGGGCAGCGCTGGCCGGGACTCGGTTGAGTACCACCGCGGTGGTCACCCCGCGCCCGTGCGCATCGGTAAGCACCGACCAGGCGGTGGCATCCCCGTAGCGGGAGGCGGTGGTCACAAAAATCCACAGGTCGGCGCTATTGAGGAGGGTACGGGCCAGTGCGCGGTTATCCGCGTCCACGGAATCAAGATCGGGGGCGTCTACCAGCACCAGCCCGGGGATTGCGCCGGCACTTTCACCTACCTCGGCCAGGGTGGTGAGCACGTGGCCTTCCAGGAGCGGAGCATCATCCGGGTGCACGGCGATCACCGGGGTGCGGGTGGTGGGGCGCAGCACCGAGGCTGCGGAGAGTTCTTCCCCGAAAAGCGAATTGAAGAGAGTGGATTTTCCGGCCCCCGAGGAGCCGCCAAGCACCACCACCGCCGGGGTGGCTTCCCGTTCCATCCGCGGGAGCACCCGGTTTTTTAGCTGGGTGATGAGCTGGGTGCGCTCGGCTTCGATATCGCGCGAGCCGGGCAGGGCAAGGGGAAAGCGCGCTTTATCGAGCGCGTCGATAGTGCGAGCGATGAGACGAGGAACATCACGATATTGAGCCACCCCTCTATTGTTCACCATTTTGACGCGGGCGCGTAGTTTTAACCCCGCCGCCGATTCGGGTACATTAAGAGCGCCGCTTCTGCGCCAGGCGCAGCGCGCCAGGCCCCTGTAGCTCAGTGGATAGAGCACCGGACTTCTAATCCGTCGGTCGAAGGTTCGAATCCTTTCGGGGGCGCTTTTGTTTCGGGCTGTTCCGCGGCACCACCCGGCAGCACCGGGTGACCGGGTCGCCCGGCAGCACCGCCCGCGTGGCCACAGTCCCCGCTGCCAGCTGGCGGCGTCGTCGTACCTCCCTTTCCCCACGCGGACCGCAGCCGCCCGCTCGCGCACGTGTGCTTAGAATGGAGGGGTGAGTTACCACGATCTAAACGATCCGATTGTCTGGATCGATTGCGAAATGACAGGCTTGGATCCCCGCGTCGATGAGCTGGTGGAAATTTCCGTTGTTGTGACGGACGGCAACCTCCACCCGGTGGACGCGGGAATCGATATTATTATTAAGCCCTCCGCTGCGGCGGTCGCGCAGATGAACGATTTTGTGCGCGATATGCATACGTCCTCCGGTCTCATTAATGAATGGGAGACCGGGGTGAGTGTGGCGCAAGCGCAGAGCCAGGTGCTTGCTTATCTCAAGGAGCGGGTGCCGGAAGGTAAGGCACCGCTGGGCGGTAATTCGGTGGGTACCGATAAGACCTTCCTCACCGCATACATGCCTGAGCTGGTCGATTACCTCCACTATCGCATTATTGATGTCTCCTCCATTAAGGAGCTGACGAAGCGCTGGTACCCCAAGGCGTATTTTGTGTCCCCGGAGAAGTTCGGGCACCACCGGGCCCTCGGTGATATTTACGATTCCATCGACGAGCTGCGCTATTACCGCGCGGTACTCTTCCCGGAAAGCGTGGACACCGAGGTTGCCCAGCAGGCCGCACGCCAGGTAGAAGGCGAAACGAAACGGCTGGCTGCCGGCGATACCGGCGATAGCTGCGCTACCGGTACCGCAGCCGCCGAGGCCACCGAATAATTACGCGTCCACGCCTTCCCCGATAAAGCCGCCAATGGCGCGCAATTCGGGCAGGTGCGGATTCCGGCACGAATGCGCCGGGCACAGATCGAACCACGGGCCCATCTCAGTGAGGTGGGCCCGCTGCGCGCGCGGACGCCCCTCCAGGCGTTCCTCCACCAAATCAGCCAGACCGGCCACGAAAGCCGGATGCTCTTCCGGGGTAGAAACCCGCGCGAAAGCCAGGCCGCACTGTTGCGCCGTCGCCCGGGCCTCATTATCGAGGTCCCACAGCACTTCCATGTGATCGGATACAAAACCGATAGGAACGACGACGACGGCCCGCCGCCCGCGCCCCGGCAACGTTTCAATAACATCATTAATATCGGGTTCTAACCACGGAATATGCGGCGGGCCCGAGCGGGACTGGAAGACCATCTGCCAGCTCAGGTGAGCCCCCACCTGATCCTCCACCGCGCTGCGGATAGCATCCCGCACCGCTTCGTGCTGACGCAGGTAGAGCCCACCACCCAGTTCGGGCGGGCCGGAAAGCTCATTGGCGCGGTTGGGAATGGAATGCGTAGTGAAGAGGACTTCGATTTCTTCCGCCGCGAAACCGCGTTCCCGCATCTGCGTATAGGCAGCCGCGAGGCCCTCAATAAAGGGGATCACGAAACCGGGATGGTCGAAGAATTCCCGGAGTTTATCCACCCGCATATCCTCGGGGATTTGCGCGTATTCGAGCGCGTCCGCGAAATCTTCCCGGTACTGGCGGCAGGAGGAATATCCCGAATACGCCGAGGTGGGAACGGCCAGCAGGGTGCGGTGGCCATCTTCATAGGCATCGCGCACCACTTCCCAAATATAGGGCTCCCAATTGCGGTTGCCCCAGTAAACGGGAATATTGTGGCCGCGCCGGGCAAGTTCGCTTTCCAGGCGGGCACGCAAGGCCGCGTTTTGCCCGTTAATGGGCGAACTGCCCCCGTTGAGCCGGTAATGCACCGCCACTTCTTCGAGGCGATCATCGGGGATGCCCCGCCCTGCCGTGACATTGCGGAGGAAGGGCAGCACATCTTCCTGGCCGTTGGGCCCGCCGAAGGAGGCGAGCACGATAGCGTCATAGGCGGTGGGTTCACTCACCCAGTGCTCCCCGCGCGCGGCGGCGTGCTGCACGGCGGGGCTTCCCGCAAGAATATGCTCGCCCGGGGCGCGGGTGATGCGCGTGGCACGCGGAGCTTTCCGTTCGGCCACCAGGGCGGCGCTGGTCTGTTGACTGGCTTGGTAGTCCATGAATCTCCTGTGTAAGCGCTGCTTATCCGTGCGCGTTCCGCGGTGATAAACACCGCTCACGGAATAAGCACTGTTTAGGCTTCGTAGCGCAGAATCTTGGCGAGCTCGCTGATTTCGCACCGACGCCCGAAGAAGAAGGGCGTTTCACGCTTCATCCAGCGCCGCGCCTGGGTGTAGCGCATGGCGCGCATAAGGTCCACAATCTGGGTGGGATCTTCGGCTTCGAAGGCGAGCATCCACTCGTAATTCGACATCCCGAAGCACGCGACGGTATTGGCGAGGATCCCCTCAAATTTCGAGGCGGCCATCCCGTGTTCACGCAGGTGCACGGCGCGTTCCTTGCCGTCCATAAGGTACCACTCGGCATGCCGCACGAAGGGGTAGGTGCACAGCCAGGTCAGCGGCTTATCACCCACCAAGAAGGCCGGGGCGTGCATGCGGTTGAATTCGGCGGCCACGTGCACGCCGGGAACCTGCCAGGTCACATCGAGATTCTCAAAAAGCGGAGTGGTGCGCAGGTCACGCATGAAATCCTGCAGCGGGGCGAGGTCCTTCCCGTGCACCCACACCATGAGATCGGCATGCTCGTGCAAATTGGAGAGATCGTAGAAGCCACGCAGGGTGACATCCGGGTGCGCGGCAATAACTTCATCAATGCGCGCCGTGGCATCGGAAAGATCCGCGGGGGCCGGGCTGCCGGCCGGGCGGTGAACAACTGTGTAAATCGTGTATTCGGTATCAGGATGGTGGTCGCCGCCGGAGACGCTCCAGTTCGGTTCCACATCTGCGGGTCGTTGAGTCATGTCCCCCATCGTACTGTCTCCTAAGTCTTTCGTCACTTGACACGCGCAGAAAAACTGTATCAGATTTCGGAGATTCCCGAGTTTCGCCCGGGGTGGTGCGGGTAGCTCGCCTCCAGTATGCGCGAGCATCACTGCGACATACGATTATTTTGCGGGGCGCCGTACATGTGGGTGTCGCCATCTTGGTACGACGACGCTGCCCCGCTCCACTCCCCACTGTCCAGCAGTGTTCACGTGGCGCGCGGCTTCGCCCTGATTTTGAGCGCCGGCTTCGCCCTGATTTTGAGCGCCGGCTTCGCCCCGGCCTGGCGTATTACCCCTCGGCTCGCACCTCGTACTGGCGCACCCCGGAACTCACCCCGGCGAAGCGGAAAGGTGCGGTGGTCTGCGGCGGCGTCGAAAAATCGGCGGAATCCGTGCGCAGAGCCCCGTGTAAAACTCGGTAGGTGGGGAAATCGATAGTTTCCCGCGCGGCGAGCAGCGCGGCGATTCCCGCGGCATCCGCCCCGGTTTCCCGCAACCGCTCCCGGTAGCCGGCCACCGGGATACCTGCGAAGAATTCCGCCACCGCCCCCGAGCCGTAGGAGAAGAGCCCGATGGGGGTATCGGTCAGATCGGCCGAGTCGGTACCGAGGAGGGAAAGAATGCCAATGTACAGGGCGGCCGTATAGGAGTTGCCGATGTGGCGCCCGTAGGCAAGACCCGTCTCAATCACCTCATCCCCGCGCGGGTCGCCCGTATGTGCCATGAGGCGGGCGTGGGCTTTGCGGGCCATTTTCCCGAAGGGCTGATGGTGCACGAAACGAGCCAGCTGAGCTGCGGGAATGCCACCTTGGGCGAGGTAGTCATCATAGGCCCCGGTGAGGGCATCCATATAGGCGTCCATGGAGAGGTGCCCGTCCACCAGCGGGGTGCTGGAATCATTCGGGCGCCAGAAATCGTTGATGTCCGCGGTGTAAACACCGCTCACGGCGGGGATAGTCAGCAGCCGCGGTTCCGCGCTGACCAGGAAAGCCACCGCGCCGGCTCCCTGGGTAGGCTCCCCGGATCCGCCCGCCGCGTACCGCGCGATATCCGCGGCAATGACCAGAACTTTTTCTTTCGGGTGGCGCGCCACAATGCCGAGGGCACTTTGCAGCGCCGCGGTCCCCCCGTAGCAGGCTTCTTTCATTTCCACGGTACGTACATGACGCGGCAGCCCGAGGAGAGCGTGGAGGAAGACCCCGGCGGATTTCGACTGATCCACCCCGGATTCGGTCGCGAAAATGACGGTGCGGATCCCTTCGGTTCCGGTGGCGGCCAGGAGGCGCGCCCCGGCCTGAGCCCCCAGGGTGACGGCGTCCTCATCGAGGGCCGGGATGCTCATATGTTCTTGGCCGAGCCCCACGTGGTACTTGCCCACGGGCACGTCCAGAGCCTCCGCCATATCCGCGAGCGGCAGGCAGTAATGCGAAGTAGCGCAGGCTAGTGCGTCAATACCGATATTCACTTAGTTCTCCTTAACGCGTGGCTGCTGCTGAGCCGCACGGGGCGCGGGTGCTCCGCCGCGTTCAAATTTACGGTGCGCGTGCATGAGCTCACCAGGATTCGTTTGCGCGGCCAGCAAGGACAGTTCCCCGCACAGCACGGTAGCCGCAATCATGGCCGCCAGGCGCCGGGAGTTCTCCCCGGCCGGCAGGCTCCGATCCGCCAGATCCATACGTTCCATAACCGCTTCAATACCGGGCAGGTCCTTGCCATTCCCCACAGTTCCCACGATGAGATTCGGGAGAGTACAGGATACATAGAGCCCGCCTTCGCGTTCTTCCACGTGGGTGAAGCCCTGGGAACCTTCCACGATATTGGCGGCATCCTGGCCGGTGGCCAGGTACACCGCGAGCAGCATATTGGCATAGTGGGCGTTGGCCGAGCGCACCGCTCCGGCGAGTGTAGAGCCCACCCAATTCTTGCGGTAATTCAATTCGGCGATCCGGTGCGCATCACTGCGCAAGCGCCGAGCGATCACCTCATCCGGAATGAACATATCCGCGATGGTGCGCCGCCCGCGCCCCAGAATCCCGTTCACGGCAGAAGGCTTCTTATCGATGCAATAATTGCCGGAAATAGATCCGTAGTTCAGCTCCGGGCACACCGCTGATATTGCGCCCATAAGTGCTTCTGCTGCCTGGGTGGCCATATTGTGACCCGAGGCATCCCCGGTGGAAAATTCGAAACGCACAAAAAGTAAATTCCCCACCACTTCGGGGTGGATATCCAGCAGGCGCGCGAAGCGCGACTGCCCGGCCACCACCCGTTCCCACTCGGAACGCCGCGCCGCGATGTCGGTGACCGCGCGGAGAGCCGCCGCGGCGTCGTCGGCAATAAAAAGCACCGAACGGGACATCCGCTCATCGGCCACGCATACGCGGATGCCGCCCTCCACCATCCGTGAGACATCCGCACCGCGGTTGCACGAAGGCCACAGCGGCGTTTCGTAGGTGGCGAGCGGGACCTCCACGGCGCCGCTCACTACGGGGCCGGAGATGTGAATAGGGCCCACCCATTTGGTGGGGATGGGGGTCTGCGAGTCCGGGGTGATTCTCGAGTCAGTCACGCCGCTCAGTCTACCGGCTCAAAAACGAATGTCTTGAGGAAGGCACGGGCACGTTCCGAGGCGGGGTTGGTGAAGAAGCGCTCGGGGCTATCGATTTCCACGATTTTACCAGCGTCCATGAAGACCACGCGGTCCGCGATTGCCCGCGCGAAACTCATTTCGTGGGTGACGAGCAGCATCGTCATCCCGCCGCCGGCCAGCTCCAAAACCACGTCGAGCACCTCGCGCACCATCTCCGGATCCAGCGAGGCGGTGATTTCGTCCAGGAGCAGCACCTCCGGCTCCATCATGAGCGCACGCACAATCGCCACCCGTTGCTTTTGCCCGCCGGAAAGCTGACTGGGGCGCGCATCGGCCCGGCTCGCCAACCCCACGCGTTCCAGCAGCGCCAGAGCACGTTCACGGGTCGGAGCGATAGGAGCCTTGCGCACCACCCGCGGGGCAAGCAGCAGATTCTCGAGGACAGACAGGTGCGGGAACAGCTCGTAGTTTTGGAAAACCATCCCGATACGGGCGCGCGCCGCGGTCCAGTCCGTGCCCGGTTCCGCGAGGTTCCGCTCACCGTAGGAGATGCTTCCGGATTGGATATGCTCCAGTCCGTTAATGGTGCGCAGTAGCGTGGATTTGCCGCATCCGGATGGGCCGACGACGACAACAACTTCGGAAGGCGCCACCTCAAGCGAGATACCTTGGAGGGCATGCACGCCATTCGGGTAGGTTTTGTCCACATCGACCAAACGCAGCGTTTGCGCATGCCCGGCCGCGCCACGCAAAGCGAGCGGGCCGGGGGCGGCGGCGGGATCGAGGGGCTGGGAATATACCGGGCTTGTCATAGTGCCAGTTTCCTTTCCAAGTGGCGTGAATAAGCGGAAATCGCGTAGCAGACCACGAAGTAGATGAGGAAGACCGCGCCGTAAATCCACAGGGCGGCATCCGGATAGTCGAAACGTTCCCGGTCGATAATCGACTGGGCAACTTTGAGTATTTCGATGACGCCGATGAGGGAGACAAGCGCCGTCGTTTTAATCATGCGGGTTGTGAGATTGACCGTGAGGGGGATGAGCTGGCGGATCGCTTGCGGGAGAATCACGTAGCGCTGCAGCTGGCGGGTGGACAGCCCGAGCGCACGGGCCGATTCGTATTGGTGGGCGGGTACGGCGGCAATGGCGCCGCGCACCAGGTCCCCCATCTCCGCCGTCCCCCACAAGGTGAAAACGATAATCGCGGCGAGCTCGCCGGACATATCGAGGTGGAAGGTGCGAGTGGAATCAAAGTAGACGATGAAAAGGAGAACCACCTGCGGGATAATGCGCAGCACCTCCACGTAGGCGCGGGTGAGGAAACGAACCAGGCGCGAGCGCACGTCCATAACCAGGCCCAAGAGAGTTCCGAAAACGAGGGACAGCGCCATGGCAATGAGGGCAATGCGTACCGAGACCCACAATCCTTGGAAAAGGAGCGAGAGATTCTCCGGGTCGAGGAGCGGGCGCCAACCTTCCCCGCCGCTAGTCGGATTGGTGGGCGCGAGTGCTGAGGTAACGCGAGCGGGCAGGGACGCGAGGGCGCCGGGCGTCGTCGTAACATATGCGGATACGGAAGCGAGGGTGGCGTTAGCGAAGGGCAGCATAGCGGCGCATCCTCCTCTCTAACCAGCGTGCCCCGAGGGCCACGGGGAGCAGAATAATCGTGTAGCACACCGTGAGGAGAAACAGCGCTTCCTGCGTGGTGGATTGCAGACCCATATGTTCGCGGGCCAGGTACATGAGGTCCGGAACGGCAACCACGTATACCACCGAGGTTTCCTTGACGAGGAAAATAATATTCGCGGTGAGCGCCGGCATCGCTACGGCAACCGCCTGCGGAAGCAGGACCCGGGTGAGGGTCTGGCGGCGGGTCAGCCCGAGGGCGAGGGCGGATTCACGCTGGATCCGCGGCACCGAGTCCAAGCCGGAGCGGAAAGCTTCGGCCATATAGGAGCCACCCAGGAAGGTCAGCCCGATAATCGCGCAGGTTTCCCCGGTGAGGGTGAGACCGATTTTCGGGAGACCGAAATAAAGGAAGAAAAGCTGGACAAGGAGCGGGGTATTGCGGGAGAGCTCGATGTAGATGGCCACGAGCTGGCGCGCGATAGGAACCCGGAAATGCGCGAGCGCCGCGCACACCCAGCCGAGGAGGAGGGAGGCGGCCACGCCAATGGCGCCGATGCGGAGCGTGACAAGCATGGCCTGTAAGTACAGAGGCCACGCTTCGCTCAGTACTGATAGATCCATAGGTATCCTCGCTTGATGTTCACTCTCCCCCGGCGCGGGCCGCCCGGTTGGTGAGCTGAAGCCGGGCGGCTTTTGGAGCCGGGCGGCTTTTGCTGGAACCGGGCGGCCCGCGCGTGTGGGAGGAGGGAACTCTTAGCGAGCCCCTCCCTCGATGACGAGTTCATCGGGAGAGATCGCGGTGCCGTAAACCGGGGCGAGGGTCTGCTCGAAGTCCTTGTGGAAGAAGTTCTCCTTGCCGAGATCCACGAGGTTGTTATTGATCCAATCCCGCAGCTCGGTATTACCCTGCTGGACGGCCGCCGCGATGGTGGATTCTTCCCCGAAGGAGGCAATTCCGGTCACGAAGTCCTTGTTCTGTTCGGTGAAGGCGAGGGCTTCGGTGTTGTCCGTGATCCACACGTCCCCGCGCCCGTCGGTGAGGGCATTGGTGGCCTCGGTGTACTGCTCGTACTTGGTCACCTTCCATTCCGGGTGATTGGCGGTAATCCACGCATCCTGGCTGGTACCCTTGACGATAATAATATTTTTATTCGCGAGCTCCGCTTCGGAACGCACCGGTTCCTTCGCGCTGGAGACGGCACCGAAGGAAACCTTCATGTACGGGTTGGCGAAGTCCACCTGCGCGGCTCGCTCCGGAGTCACCGTGAAGTTTGCGAGGATAATATCGACTTTCCCGGACTTGAGGAATTCCACGCGCGAGGAGGCATCCACCGGGACCCACTCGACCTTGACACCCAGGTCTTTGCCGATGCGGTCACCGTAAACGATGTCGTAGCCTTCGTAGGTATTATTCCCGACGAGTGAGCCGAAAGGTGCCTTATCCGCGAAGGTGCCGATGCGAATCGAGCCAGCCTCTTTGATCTGTTCGGGGGTGCGGGCCCCCACGATGGCGCTCTCCGCGCCGGCTCCGGAACCGGCGGTGGTACCGGCGGCGGAGTCACCCGAGCCGGATAGATCCGGGCTGGAGCACCCGGTAAGGGCCATGGTGAGCGCCGCCAGGGCGGAAAGCCCGCCCAGGACGCGACGACGAATACGTGAGGTTTGTGCAATTGCCACGGTTCTTCCTTACTTGGTGTTGGGTTGACCGTGGATAATGCGGGATTTTGGGAACGAGACGCAAGGCCGTGCCACCGCGGACATCGCATTATCCACATTTGTGTTAGTCCCCGGGAATTGAGCGCCGGGGGACCGCTTGTCCGCGCTGGCTTATCCGAAAATGCCCGGTCTTCAGTAGGAGGCGACTAGTTTTTCGGGTTCCGCTGGCGAACTAGCGACAGCAACACATGCAACACATGGGGCACATGCAGGTACGCACGCAGGCACCGCGCATCGCGGTGTGCATCTGAGTGGTCCTGTTCGCCATGTGGATTACGTTAGGCGCTCACCGTGCAGAAATCCAGTTGATAAAAGAACAACCCCTGTGGGACATCTCATAAGGCAGTGTGGGAGTGGGGTTATTAGGGCAGGTCAGGTGCAGTTCGGTGCACCTTTTTCGACACGGACACCACGCTAAGGCGCGGCAACCTCACGTATCTCGGCGGTCACATGAGCCTCTGCGGCAGGGGGTATGTTTTTCACAGCTGTACTTCACATGTCGTACGAGCGCAGTACAGTTCCCGAGAACTACCACACGAAAAGAGCGGCGTAATATCATCCTCTACGTCGCGTCAAAGAGAAGAGGATTTGACGGTCATCACATTACCTTTTGATCTGAATGGATTACGCGCCATGCTTGTACGCAGATCTCGGCCTTTACTATCTTTTACTTCTTATACATCTTCTACTTCTTATACATCTTAGGAAGGCAAATCATGAGAGACAGCATCAATATCGCACGCCCAGACACTGTCTCCGCGTGGGTAACCATTAAGGGGAAATAACCACCTTAGGAACCAAATACTTAGTTCGTTTCATAGCCTTCAACCGCGCCGCAATAGGACGGTTAGGGCGATAATGAAATTCCTCAGCATGGCCGGTGTGCTTACTTACTAGGAAATTGGGCCGTCCCCTTGCCTCGGGTTCCATGGAGAGTATTGGAACATAGTACTCGTCATCTTCGTACCACCCTCGAGAAGCGATCTTACAATTCGGACTATGCTCACGCAGGCGTTCAGCAGCGATGCGTTCTGCTTCCTTTGCCGTAATCACGATCTCATCCCTCCCGACCAATTTGAGGGCGAATAATCACCTTAGGAACTAAATACTTCGTGACTTTCATTGCGTCCAATCGTGCAGCAATAGGAAGATTAGGACGATAATGGATTTTCTCAACCTCGCCGGTCTGCTTGTTCACAAGAAAACGCGGTGCGCCCTTCGATATCCTCCCCCTTGATAACATCGGGTTATAATATTCGTCATCTTCTGCCCACCCGCAGGAAGTAATTGTATCTTTCGGGTAAAACTCATGCAGACGCCTTGCCGCGAGATAAACTGCTTCGTCCCCCGTAATCACGACCTCATCCCTCCCGACCCGATTGAGGGCGAATAATCACCTTAGGAGACAAGTGCTTCGTCCGCTTCATTGCCTTCAACCGGGCCGCAATAGGTCGATCAGGGCGATATTGGAATTCCTTAACTTCGCCAGTTTGTTTATCTACGAGAAAACTTGGTTGCCCCTTCGCTATGCGACCTCTGGATAGCATTGGAGCATAAAATTCGTCGTCTTCGCCCCACCCACGACAAGTGATTTTGTCCTTTGGATAAAACTCATGCATGCGCTCAGCAGCGAGGCGTTCCGCTTCCTCCCCCGTAATCACATCACTCATCCCCAAAACAAGGTATTCCACACGGGATCCGTCGGCTCACAACCAGCCAAACCAAACGCCTAGACAGAACCGGGATCCGCACCTTCACTTTGCTCCACTATATCTGGATTCGGGCCCGGTGTGAGGAGTGATGAGCGGTCTGATTCGTTCACCGAACTATTTACGAAATTCAGTTATCCGCCGCAGCACCACGCCGCGCGTACGCCTCAAGGTCGACGCCGCGCAGCCGGGCCCGTTCGGCCAGCTCCCCGGTAATGAACACCTGGCACTGCCGCGCCGTACTGACCGTCTGCGCACCCAGGAGCGCCAGCAGTGCACGCACCTGATCCCGCCAGGAACGCAAACCTGCCACAGCCGCTTCCTCCCCCTGAACCGCCAGCTCAAGGAATTGGCGAGCCACGCCGGCCGCACGCGCCCCCAAAATAAGCGAACGGACAACGTCCAAAGGAGTGCGCACCCCGCCCGAAGCCAGCAGATCGAGCCCGCTTCCGGCATCAGCCTCAAGCAGGCACAGCGCGGCAGACTGCCCGAAGCCCGCCATATACGAGTATTCACGCGCTTCCCGCCGGGAATTCTCAATGCGGGCGAAATCCGTGCCGCCCACTCCCCCGACATCAACCACCTGCACCCCAAGATCCGCGAGCACACGCTGTGTTTCCCGCGAAATCCCGAATCCCACTTCTTTGACGATCACCGGCACGCCGGCCTGCGCCACGATCTCCTCCACCGAGGCCCGCCAGCCGGAAAATTCCCGCTCGCCTTCCGGCATAACAATTTCTTGCCCGGCATTGAGATGCAGCTGGAGGGCATCCGCGTCCAGAAGCTCCACCACGCGCCGAGCATCCGCGCCGCTGCGCCCCACCCCAATATTGCCCATAACGAAGCCGCGCGGATTTTCTTCCCGAATCACGGTGAACGAGGGAGCCGTGGCCGGATCATCCAGCGCCACCGAGGCCGATCCGCTCGCCATCGGCACGCCCACTTCCCGCGCCGCGATCGCCAGCACCCGGTTAATGCGCCCGGTCGCTTCCGTCCCGCCGGTCATCCCGTTGATATAGAAGGGCACCGGCCACGTGAAGGGCCCGACCTGCGTGGACAGGTCCACCGCGGCGACGTCGCACGCGGCAAGCGCGTGATGAACCGGCGCCACGCAATCAAAATCATTACGGCGGATCTCCTGAGCTCGCGCGAGGGCCACATGCTCATCTTTGCGCACCGCCCGAGAAGCATCCTGCTGTGCCCTGGCTCCGTGGCCCATACCGCGCGAACCGCTAGTCTCAGCCCCGCCAGCAGCATTCACCGTGCTCATCCTTCCACCACCGCAAGATTCAGCGGTTCGACGCCGCCCGCACACCAACCCCGATATACCGCGTCTTTATCCACATCGCTTCCCACCAAGGCAATCCCGCAGTCACCCCCGCCAGCTCCGGATGATTTGGCAGCTCCCCCCAGCTCGGCGGCGACGTCGCATAAATGAGTCAGGCGCTCGGTTTCGATAGTGATACCCGAGCTGGCGCCCAGCTGGCGCAGGAGCCGGCGTGCGGCGGTGATCTCCGCGCCGATGCGGCCCCCGGTACGCAACTGGGTGGCCAGGCGTTCCACCACGTCCTCATATTCATCCAGGAAACCGGGGAAATAGGCGCCGCGCGAGCGCGCCTGCACCCCGGAAACCAGGTGCTCGGTGGAGGCGGGCAAACCGGTCCAACCCACCAGAAGTTCTTCGCGGGCGGGAGCGGGCAGCGATTCCACCGCCCACGGATCCCAGGCCGGTGCGCTCAGGGTCTCGGTCACGCTGTGGCTGCGCGCGTATTCGCTCAGGCCCGCCCGGTCCGGGGAACGGTAGTAAACCCAGCCGCGGTAGGTGGAAGCGGCAATATCCCCACCCGAGGCCCGCGGAGCCCGCTCGAGAACCGAGAGGAGCGCAAGCTTATAGCGTTCCTCCAAGGTGAGCTTGAGATGGTAAAAACGGTTGAGCACATCCACGATGGCCACCGTCACCGCGGCTGAGGAACCCAAGCCGTATTTGCGCCCGTCCTCTTCGACCAGGCCAGAGGTGATATCGAGGTTGTAGTGGCGGGCCTCCAGACCGCGTTCGCTGCGCAGCGCTTCCACGGTGCGGATCGCATTGGCAGCGTAATCAGAGCCGATATCATCAAAAACAGGGAGCGCATTCTCGTGGCGCCAGTAGAGAGGTGCGAAGCCGTTGCCGTGCGAACGTACCAGGCCAGAGCCTTCCGCCGGGGTGAGGACCACATCGATAAAACGGTTCACCGCAATAAGAATCGCCGGGCGGCCAGCCTCCACCACGGCGTACTCCCCCGCGATGTAAAGCTTGCCTGGCGCATTGGCGTGGATGCGCGCGGAGGCCTGCTCTGTATCTGCTCCGCTCAAGCTATCTGCTTCGCTCACAGCACCTCCCGGTGAGACTCCGGTTCGGCCACAAGGTAAGCACCGTTCCCCGCGTGAGCAATGCCTACTTTGCCGAGGGCTTCGGCGTGGCGCGCCACTTCAGCAGCGAGCTCCGGGCGGGTCAGGAGCACTACATTCGGGCCGGCATCCGCGGTGGCATACACATCCAAACCCACCCCGCGCAGGGTGCGTGCCAGCTCAAACACTCGCCAAGACCCGGAAGTGAGGTAATGAATGGGCGGTTCGGAGCTCATAATGAGAGCGTGCATGCGCAGCGCGGACAGCTCGGTAAGCTCGCCGATACGCCGCATATCCCCCGCCTCACAGGCTTCCACCATCTGCCCGGCCATATCGCGAGTGGATTCCACCCAGCCGCGGTAATACGGCGAAGTAGCGCGGGTGGTAACCATCGCTTCCCGGGAAGTAATTTTCTTGTGAGCAGTGTTGAGTACCACCGAGACCATGGCCAGCGGCGGTGCCGGAATTTCTTCAGCGAAAGACTCTTCATCCGTGCCAGCATGCCAGAGCGCCACCCCGCTAATAACCGAACGCGCGGCGGATCCCGAGCCACGCCGAGCAAGCCGAGAGAGGTGAGCGGTGTTCACATCCATCCCGTATTCGGTGGCGGCCGCGAGCGCCAGGGCCGCGAATCCGGAAGCTGAGGAGGCCATTCCGGCGCCCGTCGGTGCCTCATTATCGCTGATGACCAGCAATTTTTCGCTGCGCCCGGCCTGTTCGCGGATGACGTCAAGCACCCGTTCTACCCGGCGCAGCGCCTTGTCGCTTGCTTCGCGGCCGTTGAGAATGAGTCGGTCACGCTGGGCGGTGGGGGCGAGGCGGGCTGTCGTCGTCGTCGGAAAAATATCGAGGGTGAGGGAAACAGAAGGTGCGGCGGGAAGCATGAGCTCGTCATCCGCTTTGCCCCAGTATTTGATGAGGGCGATATTCGGGTGGGCGCGGGCAGTGCTCATTTGCTGGCCTCCACCCAGGTGGACCAGGCGTTGGCCGCACCTGCCGCGCTCAACGCCGCGGCAATGTCTTTCGCGTGAGCACTGCTTTCCGCCAGGGCGATAACGCACCCGCCAATCCCGCCGCCGGTCATCTTCGCGCCGAGCGCTCCGGCACCGTGAGCAGCGTTTACAAGAGTATCGAGTTCCGGGGAGGAGACGCCTAATCGCGCGAGGTTTGCGTGGGCGCGCCACATATTCTCCCCCATGCTCGCCCAATCCCCCGTCGCGAGCTGCATTTCCGCATCGGCGGCGTATCCGGCCAAGCGCGCCACTAGAGTCTCCACCTTCGCCGGGAACTTTTCGCGCAGCTCCCGCACCGAGCCGACAGCTTGCCGCGTGGCTCCAGGCACCCCGGAATCGCCGATCACCACGTGCAGGGGGCGCGCCACGATGAGCGGAGTGACGTCCGGGCGCTGGAATTTAATGACAGTATCGGCGACGACGCCGTGGGCATCCATCCCCGAAGGGCGCCCGTGCGCCACCCGTTCGGCTACCTGGATGAGGAGGAAACGCTCGGCGGGCGAGAGGCGCACCCCGGCGGCGTCGGCAATGGCCGAAACAATCGCGGCAGCGACCGCGGCCGAGGAGCCGAGTCCGCGCTCATAAGGAATATCGGAATAAATCGTGACGTGGGCGGAGCTGCCCGGGGCCACGAAATCGAGCCCGGCATCGATAGCGGCCACCACGGGACTCAGGCGCTCCGGGGCGGAAGCGGCCGGCCCGCGGTAAAGCTCGGAACTAATTGTTGATTCGCCAGTGGTGATGGTGGCATTGGCTATAACGGGAAGCACATGAACGGGAAGGGAAATTGCCGGGGCCCCGTAAACCACGGCATGTTCGCCGAATAGGATCGCCTTGCCGTGCGCGCGACCGACCCCGATGCGTACCTTGGGGATACGGGTTTGGGTATCGAACGCGAAGGATTGCGATTGGCTCAACTGTGCGGCTCCTTATCACGGCCGCGAGCGGCCTACCTGTACTTGCCCTGCTGCGCGGGGCAAGGCTCCGCGCTGGTCATTCCCCTATCGTACCGAGAATTTAGTGGCATGACGGTTAGGATAGCGCGCGCCACGTTATGCCGAGCGCGTTGAGCTTGCCGAACAGGCGATCTGCCAAGCACGAAAGTCACGCCGCCGGCGAAATAGTTCACCAGAAAAGAGGTACGCGGGCCGGAGCCGTAACCTTCACCTACCCCGTTTATGAGGCGATTTTCCGCTGCGTTCCTCACTCCGCCCTAGCCAGGCGAAACACCCGATGCCAAGGAACCACAGCGGGAGGGTGTAGAGAATATAGCGGGAGCCATTATCGAAGAAAAACAACACAAAATCCGCGATGCTCGCGAGCGCGATGGCCAGGATTCCCACCCAGGTCAATACGCCGCCGCGATCTTTCTTCTTACGCTTCGCCATCAGGGCTCCTCTCTGCGCAGATAGGGCTCACAAGCAGCCCCAGAAACGGCATCTCCGCCATCCACTACCTGCGATACAACTCAGGCTCGTTTCGACTGCTTAGTACCAAACATTCAAAACGAGCCTGAACTCTGGGGTGGCCAACGGGGCTTGAACCCGCGACCTCCTGGACCACAACCAGGTGCTCTGCCAGCTGAGCTATGGCCACCATTTCGGCGAAAGAACGCCGATAAACAACTATAGCCGGTCACCGCGCGCAAAGACAATTCCGCGGCGGTGATAGCGGCCACGTTGTGAGCCGGATCGGCGCGCCGCCCGGCTGCGCCGTCGTACCTCAGTCGCGTTTATTAGCGGGAGCGAAAGCTGCGCCGTCGTGCTACAACCGCGCCGCCCGTGACCGAACTACCAGGCCGTGCGCACCGCAATCGCGTCCGCGAAACGGTTGAGGTGACTCTCATCCAGCGACAGGTACAGCGAGCCGTCGATAAGGGAAATCTCCATAACGTAAAACTCGTTCGGGTCCCCCGGAGCGGCCGGCACGATGTCCACGCGGTTGAAGAGCAGCAGGTGGTCACGCCCGGTATGCTCGCGAATGAGCCCGTGCAGCACATTGCGCACCCGCTCACCCCAACGCCATTCCGATTCGCGCGCCTCTGAAACAGAGACGACTTCTTCCTGGATTTGATCCGCGCTACGGAAACGCGGGTGGAGCAGCGGAGCCTTTTCCACCCGGTAGGAAGCCAGGCCGTTGAGGAAGATCAGTGAAACCTCACCGGTGCGGTCAATATTCTCCAGGTAGCGCTGCACCATGACGCTGCGGCCCTTCGCAAGCTCGTGCTGCGCATGCAGAATCGCCTGGGAGCGCGAAGCCGGATCGGTGGCGGTATAACGCCCCGTACCGCGCCCACCCGAAGACACCGCGGGCTTGACCACGAAATCACCGTGCGCTGGGAAACGGGTATGAACCTGGTGTTTCGTGAGGTTTTCCTCTGGTTCCAGCCAGGTAGTGGGAATGGTGGGCAAACCCGCCGCTTCCAATTCCCGCAGGTAATGCTTATCGGAATTCCACGCCATAATATCGGCGTGGTTGAGAATCCGCGGAACTGAGCGGGCCCACGAAATGAAGGCCTGCGGATCGCGCCCGTAATCACGAACTGAGCGGACAACGACAACTCCGGCGTCGTTCCAGTCGTAATCGGGATCGTTCCACGCTACAACGCGCGGTTCGATATGGCGCTCACGCAGGGCATCGGGCAGACCGGCCTCGTCCACGTCGAGCTTCGGTAAGTCTTTGCTCGTTGCAAGAGTAACAATGGGATCAGACACACTCTTACTCTACCCCGGCTAGTCTTATGGCGTGGCGATCCTTGACTCTTCCCCGTTACTAACAATTTTCGTTGTGGTGGCCCTCGGCTCCATTCTCGGTGCGATTCCGCTGGGTCGGATACGTATCGGCGCGGCCGGCGCACTCTTTGTGGGTTTGGCCATGTCCGCGCGCTTCCCCGAGCTCGGGGCTGGTATGGACGTGGTGCAGTCCCTCGGGCTCGCGCTTTTCGTCTACACCGTGGGTATCGCTTCGGGCGCGGCGTTTTTCGCGCAGCTGCGCCGCAATCTCTCCTTGCTTTTAGCTTCTGTGGTAGTGGTTTTCCTCGCCGCGGGCACCGCCCTGGTGATGGGCATTCTTTTCGGCATCGAACGGCCGTTTTTAGCGGGCCTTTTCACAGGTGCGACGACGGCGGCACCGGCTCTCGCCACCGCCACCCGACTCACAGACGGCTCCACGCAGCCCGCCATCGGGTATGCCTTCGGGTATCCCCTGGCTGTCATTATCGGCATTATCCTGGTTTCCCTCATCGTGGGCCGTGCTTGGCCGGGACTGCGCGATACTCCTTCTCTGGCCGGGACACTGCTCGATCCGCGCACCATCACCGTGGAACACCCCATGAACCTGCGCGATATCCCCGAATGGGCCGACGGGCGGGTGCGAGTATCCTACTTGCGGCGCGGCGAACGCGTGCGGGTGGCCCTGCCCGGTGAGGACCTTGAGATAGGGGACGACGTCGTTGTTGTTGGTTTGGCGGCAGATGTGGAGGCGGCCGCCGCGCACCTCGGGCATTTGCGCAGCGAACACCTGGCCGATGATCGCAGCCACGTGGATTTCAACCGCCTGGTGGTGTCCAATCCGGACGTGGCGGCGCGTTCCATCGGGGAACTCAATCTGCCCGCTAAATACGGCGCGGTGGTGACCCGGGTGCGGCGCGGAGACCTAGAGCTGCTGGCCCGCGATGATTTCATCCTGGAGCCGGGCGACCGCGTCACCGTGGTGGCCCCGCGGGAACGCTGGGATGCCATCGCGGATCTTTTTGGGGATTCCGAACGCTCCATCTCGGAGATTGACGTGCTGAGCCTATCGGTGGGGATGGTGGCCGGGTTGCTGCTCGGCTTCGTGACGTTCCCGCTGCCGGGCGGTCAGGTGTTCCAGCTGGGTACCGCCGCCGGGCCGCTCATCGCGGGAATGTTCTTGGGGGCGGCCAGGCGCACCGGGCCCTTTGTGTGGGCCATGCCGGAGGCCGCGAATCTGACGATGCGCCAGCTGGGGCTCACCCTGTTTTTGGCGGGCCTGGGGCTCACGGCCGGGCCCGGTTTCGCGCAGATCGTGGTCTCCCCGCAGGCCGTGGGCGCGGCGGTGACGGTCTGCGTGATCACGCTGGTCTCCTGCGCGGCTCTGCTGGTGGCCGGCGCCTGGGTGCTGCGCCTTTCCGCGCCCCGTACCGCCGGCGCCATCGCCGGTTTCCTGGGCCAGCCGGCGGTCCTGGATGCGGCCACCTCCCGGGTGGGCGATGAGCGCATCGATAATGCCTACGCCACCCTCTTCGCTTTCTCGATTGTGGTCAAGATTTTCCTGGTGCCCGCGGTCTTGGTGTTGTAGCGAGGCTGGAGCGGTGTGGCGGCGCGCCGGAGATCGGCGCGGTGGTGCGGTGGCGCGGACGCGAACGTGGCGGTTCCCTAGCGCGGCCGCGCGAACGTAAGCCGCGGCGTGGAAGCGAGTGGGCGGGCCGGGCGGCGGCGTCGTACCGCGGCTAAAGTAGGGACGAAGATACGAAACCGTTTCCGGAAAATACGGGAAGTGAGGCGTGAGATGCGCGATATGGTGCGCAAGGTGGCGGCGAGCGCGGCGGCGCTGGGCCTGGCGGGCGCGGGGGCGCTGCTGCTGGGCGGCTGCGATGCTGGCGAAACCACCGAGGCCGGGAGTTTTATGCGGCAGGCGGGGGCGTCTATGTACGTGGTGAGCGTGGATGGGCGCGAACTGATCTCCAAGGTAGTGGATTGCAACGGCGGGGAATCCCAGGTGATGACCGGGCTTTTTGAGCCGGCGAATAACCTCGTGACCTGGAAGGATATCGACGGTAAGGAGATCGGCACCTCGGTGGCGCATTTCGCCGAGGACGGGAAGAGCATCACGCTGGCCAATGAGGCCACTCCGAATGCCGGAGCCACCTACGTGCGCGAAGGCACGCCGGAAGCCGAGCTCATGGCGCGCGGGCAGAAAAGCGAGTGCGCGCCGAAGTAGAGAGCTCGGCTTATCCGGCGTGTGCTACCGGTTTTTAGGATGCTCGTGGCATTCCGGGTGCGACCGGTATTCCACGGACTACCGGCATTTCAGGTGCTACCGGCATTCGAGGGCGAAACGCTTGAGGTCGCTCAGCACCTCACGGCTCTCCTCTAGCCACACCTGCCCCACCGGGAAAACGTGGCCCAGGGTTGCCCCGCGCGGGGGCCGGTAGGAATGGCATTCCACCGGGATTCCCTTGCGGGAAAGATAGCCGGCAAAGAGCAGGGTCTCGAATTCGATAAAGTCATCCGAACTCGTGACCAGATAAGCCGGCGGGAGCTCGCAGCGCGAAACGAGCTTTTCGGCACACAGTAGCTCTTCGCCGAGCACCTGCACGGCGCGATCGATGAAGCCACCCATCTCCGTCAGATAGGCGAGAGTGGGAGTGGCGGCGTCGTCGTTCCCACCATCGCGGCGGCCGGAAACGAAAGGCACCAGGTCCGAGAGGTCGAAAAGACCGGAGACGAAAGCCATGCCCGCAACGGCGAGCCGCTCCTCCCCCAGAACGGAAGGCGCCGGGGCGTGCGGCGCGCTGCCCGGCGCAACCGGCGCAACGGCAGGCGTGTCAGGCGCATCCAGGGCCGCGAAAATTTCAGGATTACGCAAAGCCGCAACCGCGTACAGCCCCAGGGTGGCGCCGGCGGAATCCCCCGTGATCACAACGGAATCCGGATCAACCGGGTAATCATCGAGGTGGCGCGCAATCCAGGCGCAACCCGCGAGCACATCGCGGAGCTGGTCGAGGAAATCAGCAGCCGGGGCGAGCCGGTAGCTCAGCGAGAAGACCGCGCATCCCCGCTCCGCGAGATGGACTCCGAAATTCTTGTTGAGATCCTTCGTTCCGTACACGAAACCGCCACCGTGAATATCGATGTAGACCGGCAGCGCTTTGCCGCCGCGCAGGTACGCATCGTGGGGAAGGTAGAGATCCAGGCGGTGGAAAGGATTGGTTTCCCCGTCGGGAAGATAGGGAATATCCGCGATCACATCCACCGTGTCCGGGGTGTGCCAACGTTCGCACCGCACGATATCAACATCGAGAACGAAAGATTTCCGCACCTCGATGGCGCGTTGCCGGATCGCGGCATCAACGCCGGCCAGATCCTCATCAATAGGCGTCCACGTGCGGGCCCGGGCAATATTCTCCGGGGTATCAGGATGCATGTGTTGTCCTCACTACTTGGTTCATGAGCGCTCGGCTATTTAGCGCGCGGCTCATGACACTTGAGTTAATTGCACTCGATTAATTGGCACGCGGCTACTCCGCCGGCATATCTTCGAGCTCAACACCGGCAGTTTCCGGAAGGGCCTTCATCACGAAGATCAAGCTCACGGCGGCGAAGACGGCGTAAAGCAGGTAGACGTTACCCGTACCGATGGCGTCTTTCAAGGGCGGGAAAGTGGTCGAGACCAGGAAGTTCGCGATCCAGTTGACCGCGCTTGCCACCGCAACGCCGAGGGCGCGGATGTTGTTCGGGAAAATCTCGCCGAGCACAACCCACATGACCGGGCCCCAGGTGAAGCAGAAGGCCAGGTAGAAGATGTAGACCGAGACCAGGGTAATCGGCCCCCACATGCCCGGCAGGGTGATGGATGCGCCGTCGACTTCGGCCTGGTAGAAACCGAGGGCGGCAACTCCCAGGAAGATCGTCATGACGGTGGAGCCGGTGATGAGCAGGAAACGGCGGCCCACCTTGTCGACGATGAACATCGCGAGGATAGTCGCGATAATCGCGCCGATGGTCCGGTACACCGAAATATTCAGGGCGAGCTGTTCGCTGAAACCAACCGACTTCCAGAGCGAGGAATCGTAGTAAAGGATGATATTGACGCCGGAGAGCTGCTGGAGGGCGGCGACCGCCATGGCGATCCAGACCACCTTGCGCAGCCCGAAGGTCTTGCCGCGCAGGTCGGAGAGCTTCGCGGCTTTCTCGCCGGAGAGGGTTGCGCGGATTTCCCGGACTTTGCCTTCCGGATCCTGTTCACCGGTGAGGCGCTTCAAAATCGCGGCGGCTTCCTCATCGCGGCCCTTCATAACGAGGAATCGCGGGGATTCGGGGAGTTTGAGGGAGACGATGAGCATAATGAGGGCCGGCACGATCATGCTGAGGAGCATGATGCGCCAGGTGGGCATCCCGAACCAGAAGGTTTCGTCGGCGCCGCCCGAAGCCTTCGCGTAGCTGGCGTTCACCACCACGGCGGCGAGGATACCGAAAGCGATGGCCATCTGCTGGAAGGAGCCGAGGAATCCTCGCATCTGAGCCGGAGCTACCTCAGCGATATAGGCCGGCCCGATCACCGAGGCGAGGCCAACGCCAAGACCGCCAATGAATCGGAAAATAATGAAGATCCAGACGCTCGGGGCGATCGCGGAGAAAATCGAGCACACCACGAACAGGATTGCCGCGATGAAAATTGTGGGAACACGGCCCAGGCGATCAGCAATATGGCTGGTGAACCAGGCGCCGATCACGCACCCGAAGAGGGCGCAGGAAACCGAGATACCACTCATGAAGGCGCTCAGGTCCCAGCCGGTTCGGGAACCGGCAATGGAATCGACCGCGCCGTTAATAACGGATGTGTCGTATCCGAACAAAAAACCGCCGACGGCGGCGGCCAGGCAAACAATAATAATGCGGCGTTTGATGACCGGGTCCAGCGGGGCTTTTGCGGTAGTACCGTGCTTTGCCGCTGGTGCCGGGGTGCCGCGCTGTTCTTTATTACGCGTCATTGCGCATCTTCCTCTCTATCAACCGCCCCCTTCTCCCATTCGAAGGAGGCACTGTCGAAAGCCGGGGTAAGTGCGGAGCCGAAGCGCATGCGTGCTACTTCCTGCTTCGCGTGAATCTTGGCTGGTGTTGTGCTTCTCAGCCGTTTTGATTCTTGGCTGTTCCTTACCCCTCGCGCCACTGAGCCTAGGCGAAATTTTCCGGGCGGTAGTGCCGAAATGTGGCACACTCTATGCTCAAACGTGACATGGTTGGCGGCCCCGCAGCTTTTCTCACGAAGAATGGGGCCATCCCCTCATACCTGGGAGCTATCCCCTCATACCTGGGAGCTATCCCCTCATACCTGGGAGCTATCCCCTCATACCTGACCAGACTCCGGGGCGGCTCGTTACTATGAGAGATGAATCCGCGAGGAGTTAAGCATGATGGATAACCGCATACACACCCCGAGAGAGCCCATCCTCAATCGTGCTTTTTGTGAGGTGGGTTCCATGCCTGCCGAATATCCCGCTCTGGTGCTGGTCCATCGCCACCCGGAAGTGGTTCCGACCCACTGGCATTCGGGCGTTGAGGTCAATTACGTTGTGGAGGGTGGCGGGAGCGTGACTATCGATTCGCGCGTTGAGGCCCTCCACCCGGGAAAACTCTGCATTATCAGCCCTTATACTCCCCATTCATTTATTACGGAATCACGCGGCGGGAAAGCTCCGCTCATTCTGTCCATTACGTATGACAGCAGCCGTATTGAACGGATTTATAAGAAGGCTGATCTTTATGTGATGTCCGTGGATTCAGCGCGGGCACGTGATGAGGATCGCCAAGCTCTCATTGACTTATGCCTACGCATGATCGACACCACCCGCATGCTCGGCCCGGAACGGGTTTTCGGAATTAACGCGATCCTTTTCGACATCCTATTTTTGCTCTACCAGAACTTCGTTGTTCGGTGCCGCCCGCGCGGAGTTCGCCGCGCTACCGACACCACGATTCTCGCGATTGTGAGCGATATCGAGCGCCGCCACAAAGAACCGCTGACCGCTGCGAGCGTGGCCGAAGCGCACGGCTATTCGCGCGAGCATTTCAGCCGACTTTTCCGGCTTAGCACCGGTATGACCTTCAAACAGTACGTCACGCAATTGCGGGTCGAGGACGCGTATTACCTGCTCATGGAGGAGCAGGTCCCCACCCTGGAAGATATTGCCCAGCGGGTCGGTTTTCCCAGCACTCGGGCGCTCAATCGCGCTTTTGTGGAGCGGCACGGGATGACGCCGCTGGAATATCGCAGAACGCGGTTAGGGAAGAGCAGGTAAAACGCGCGGGGAAGAAAACGCGGCGAGGCAAAACGGTTGGCAAAACGGTTGGCAACGGGCAGCCACAGGGAGGAATAATCCCGGGGCTGCCCTTCACCTCGATTTTTACGGTTAGCGGCGCGTAGGCCGCTTCAGCCGGCTAGGCGGCCGGGGTTTCAGCCGGAGCCTCTGCCGCGGTTTCTGCCGGAGCTGCCGAAGCCGGCTTAGCCGAACCAATCTGAACCTTGCGCCCCTGCGCACCCGCGGTGGTCTTCACCGAGACGGTGAGCACGCCATCACTCAGATCCGCATCCACCGTGGTGGTATCCACCGCCTGATCGAAGCCGAGGCTGCGGGAGACGGAGCGCGTGCGCGTACCGCCCTCAATTTCCTCTTCCTGCGAGGCCTTGAGGGTGATGTGATCCGGGTAAACATTGAGGTCAATATCCTCCGCGGCAAACCCGGGAACATCGAAGAGAACTTCGTAGCCGTCCTCAGTTTGCTTGAGCTGCGAACGGTATTGCAGCGCGAGATTCTCCAGATCGGAGCGCCGCCCGTTCACCATCCGAGTGGGAACGGCGAAAAAGCCATCAAAGGGGCTGAGGAACCGGTCCACCGCGTTGGACACTGTGCGATCAATATCGTATGCCATGGTCAATCCTTCTTTCACTTCTATGAACGACGACGCCGCGCGCCTTGCGGCGCCCGGGGCCTATCGCCTTGACATCAACTTCAACCTCCACTGCCCTGCATTTGTTCCACTCAGGGATAATTGTTCACTCTAGGCTCAATAGTAGTTGAGTCAGTAGCACTCAGGTTTAGAGAAGGTGCGTACCGCGACCGCCGCCTAACCCGCGCGGCGCGCATCGCGGACGAGAGCCGCGAAGAAAAGAAGACCAGCTCCGGCGAGCGCGGCACCCAGGCCCGTATAGAAGAAAGCAATGAAGGAATCAGGCAAGAGTCCGCTGGCGCGCAGACCAATTCCACCACCCATCATGATGGCCATAACGAGGTAGGAGCGTGCATCAAAGAAGTGCCACAAGGGCCGTGCCGGGCGCGGATGGGAGCGAATACGCCGAATGTGTTTCCCGGCAACTTTGGCAAACATCGCCCCGAAGGCGGCGAAGACGAGCAGAGGAAGCAGGCAGATCCACGGCGCGCCCATAGTGGAGCCCGCAATACTCTCCACTCCGATTCGCACGACGTTCACCCCCGCCAGGCACCACACCCCGCCGGCAAGCACAATCAGCCCGCTCTTAGAAATCCGGAAATAGGAACAGTCGCTCATGAATACTCCTCTGCCGCAGTCACAGCGGTCGGGCGTGCGAATCGCAACGTTTACACAGTTGGCTCCGCTCAGCTCGCGCTACTAGTTCGCGCCGCCCAGTTCGCACGGCTCGCGCCAACCACACCGGTCCGTTCACGCCGGTCGCGCCAACCTCTTAGTTCGCCACCAAGAATAACGCGACAGGTGTCGCTTAGATAGTTGCGGGACGGATCCGCAATTTCGCCCTACGCGTAGCCCTAAAAGGCTCCTATGGCGCAGTGCTGAAAAATGGTGGCGTAAAAACGGGCTAATAGACAAATGGTGGGTCTTATACCGGGAGTTTGCCCTGTCATACCAACGAAAAGTCGGCCTTATTGAGG
>NZ_JBOZBG010000018.1:0-44357 GCF_051264595.1 Actinotignum urematis
AAAAAATATATTAGTCAGACACGCTATTAAGCATCCAAACACCATATCCACACCCCACACCAACCACCAATAACCATTGACAGGCTGGTCCGGAGAGAATCATTCACGCTCAAGAAGAGCAACCCCGTTAGCCTACCACCGTGGCCCGATTCTTTCAAACCGGGAAGCTAGTGAACTAGGCTACTCACGAGGAGTTTCCGTGCCACCTCAGACCCTTACCGGGCTCTCGGCGACGGATAACAAGCTTACAAGCCCAGCCCGCTAGACGCAAATCAAACCAGAGAGACACCCACCACACACCCGAGGGAACCGCGTCGGAGTTTTCTAGACAACTGCCACACTCTCGCGAACCGCCTGCGCCACCGCTTCGGCAGCCCGCTCGTCAAAGGCAGAAACGATGATGTAATCCGGATTCGCATCCTCCCCGACCAGATCAGCAAGCGCCTTAGCCGCGGCCAGCAGCATCGTGTCACTGACCTCGGTGGCATGAGCGTCAAGCAAACCGCGGAAGATCCCGGGGAAAGCCAGCACGTTATTGATCTGATTCGGGTAGTCCGAGCGGCCGGTTGCCACCACTGCGGCGTGCTCGCGCGCGATTTCGGGAGCGATTTCCGGGGTGGGATTAGCCAGGGCGAAAACGATGGCTTTATCAGCCATGGTGTCCAGAGCTGCGCCGTCGAGAATATTAGGGCCGGAAACGCCAATGAACACATCCGCACCGTGCAGGGCCGTACGCACGTCGCCGTCGATCTGCCGGGGATTGGTACGGCCCGCAACCCAGGCGTGACCGGGGTTGATTTCGCTGCGGAAGGGACCGAGCGTGCCGGCGCGGTCCACGGCAATAATGTCCCGTACCCCGTATTCCAGCAGTAGGCGAATAATCGCGGTGCCAGCGGCACCGATTCCGCATACCACCACGCGTGCGTCTGCGGGTTTTTTCCCAACTACGCGCAGCGCGGTGATGAGGGCGGCTAGCACCACAACTGCGGTGCCGTGCTGGTCGTCGTGGAAGACCGGGATATCAAGTTCCGCTCGCAGACGTTTTTCGATTTCGAAGCAGCGCGGGGCGGAGATGTCTTCCAGATTGATACCGGCATACGCCGGGGCGATGGCGCGCACCGCCGCGATGATTTCCTCGGTATCGGTGGTGGCCAAGGGCACCGGCCAGGCATCCACCCCGGCGAAACGCTTGAAGAGCGCGGCCTTCCCCTCCATAACGGGGAGGGAAGCCAACGGCCCGATATCCCCCAAACCGAGCACCGCGGTGCCGTCTGTCACCACGGCTACGGTATTGGATTTCACCGTGTAGCGGCGGGCCAGTTCCGGCTGGGCGTGAATCGCTTCGCAAACCCGCGCCACCCCGGGCGTATACACCCGGGCCAGGTCCTCGCGGTTCTCGATGGCGGCCGTCGCGCGGGTTTCTAATTTGCCGCCTTCGTGGGCCGCAAAAATCTCGCGTTGGGAGGGAGGTGGCACGAACTGCTGGGCCTCACCCGAAGGTGATGCCGCGTCAGATTGTCGCTCTGTCCCTGCTTGTGTTCGCGCCACCTGCGCCTCCTTCACGAGATATGCCCGGTTTCGTCCGGTTCACTACCGCGGCTTACCGGGCCCATTGACCGCCGCGCCTTTATCGGGCCGGCGCGCTACCGCGCCTTTACCAGCCCGGTTCACCACCGCCGCTTTATTCGGCCGCGGCGCGCTCCATAATGAGGGCGCGCACGGCACCAGCGTCGGCCTTACCGTGGGTAGCCTTCATGACGGCACCGATAATGGCACCGGCGGCCTGCACCTTTCCGCCGCGAATTTTTTCGACGACGTCAGGGTTGGCAGCCAGGGCTTCGTCCACGGCCTTCTCCAGGGCCCCGCTATCGGACACGATCTCCAGATTGCGCGCGGCAACAACTTCCTCCGGGCTGCCTTCCCCGGCGAGGACCCCCGCCAGCGCCTGGCGGCCCAACTTGTCATTGAGCCGCCCGCTCTGGACCAGGCCGTCCAGCTCGGCAACCGCCTCCGGGGTAATGGGGGCGTCCTCGAGCTCGACGTCGTTATCCTTGGCGTAACGGGCGATATCGCCCATCCACCATTTGCGGGCTCCGGCGGGCGTTGCCCCGGCCCGGACGGTGGCATCCACCAGATCCACCGCGCCGGCGTTGATAAGATCGCGCAATTCCTCCGGGGAAAGCTCCCATTCCTCGGTGATACGGGCGCGCTTCGCCGCCGGTAGTTCGGGCAGCCCCGCGCGCACCTCCTCCACGTACGCGGGAGTGCAGATCACCGGAACCAGATCCGGTTCGGGGAAGTAGCGGTAGTCATCCGCGTCGGACTTCACGCGCCCGGCAATGGTGCCCTGGATTTCCTCCTTGTAATGGCGCGTTTCCTGGAGAATCGTGCCACCGGCAGCCAGGATAGCGGCCTGGCGGGAAATCTCGTAGCGAATGGTGTTTTCAATACCGCGGAAAGAATTGACATTCTTCGTTTCGGTGCGGGTACCGAAAGGAGCATCCGGACTTTCCCGCAGGGATACATTGACGTCCGCGCGGATATTGCCGCGCTCCATGCGCCCCTCGGAAATGCCGAGCGCCCGCACTAGTTCGCGGATCCCGCGCACGTACGCGCCGGCGATCTCCGGAGCGTTCTTCCCCACCCCGGTAGCCGGATCGGAAACGATCTCAATGAGCGGCACCCCGGAACGGTTGTAATCCACCAGCGAGTAGCGCGCCCCCTGGAGGCGCCCATCGGCCCCACCCACGTGGGTATTCTTCCCGGCGTCTTCTTCTAGATGCGCGTGTTCAATGGGGAAACGGTAGGGAGTGCCGTCAGCCAGCTCGATATCCAGGTAGCCGCCCAGGATAATCGGCTGGGCGTTCTGGGTGATCTGGTAGGCCTTGGGCAGATCCGGGTAGAAGTAGTTCTTGCGTTCGAAACGCGAGAGCTCGTTAATGCGGGAGTTGAGGGCCAGGCCCAGCTTCACCGCGTATTCCACCGCTGCCTCATTGACCACCGGGAGCGAACCGGGAAGCCCGAGGGAGACCGGCTGCACATCGGTATTGGGTTCAGCACCGAAAGCCACAGGGGCGGCGTCGAAAATCTTGGTGTGTGTGGACAGCTCCACGTGCACTTCCAAACCGATCACCGGGTCGAAACGCGCGACGGCGTCCTCGTAATTCATAAGTTCATCCATGCTTTATTCCTCCCAATCCCGCGCGGGGCAGGCAGCGGGGACGTTGTGGCCGAGCGCGGCGTCGATGGCCGCGGCCACCCGGTACATGAGGGCGTCCGCCCGGGCCGGGCTGAGAATTTGCAAGCCCACCGGCAGCCCTTCCGAGAGCCCGGCCGGCAGCGAAATACCCGGGATTCCGGCCAGGTTGGCGGGAATGGTGGCGATGTCGTTGAGGTACATGGCCAGCGGGTCGTTCGTTTTCGAGCCGAAGGGGAAAGCCACCGTGGGCGAGGTGGGCGATACGATCACATGGCACCGGGAGAAAGCCTGCTCCAGGTCACGCTGAACCAGGGTGCGTACCCGCAGCGCCGCGCCGTAGAAGGCATCGAAGTTCCCGGCGGAGAGCACGTGGGTGCCCAGGATAATGCGGCGTTTGACTTCCTCACCGAAACCGGCCGCGCGGGTAGCCCGCATCACGGTTTCCGCGGTGACCGGCCCTTCTTCGGGTTCCACCCGCAGGCCGTAGCGCATTCCGTCGAAACGGGCCAGGTTGGAGGAAACCTCGGCGGGCATGATGAGGTAGTAGGCGGCCAGCGAATAGTGGAAACTGGGGCAGGAAAGCTCCACCGTTTCCGCGCCGAGTTCGCGCATGCGCGCCACCGCGTTTTCGAAAGCCTCGAGCACGCCGGGCGCGTAGCCCTCCCCGTGCATTTCTTCCACGAGCCCCACCTTGAGGCCCGCGAGCGGGCGCTCCGGATCGCTTCCGGCACCGTCCCAGCTCCCGGCTTCGCCGTGGCAGGCCGCCACCAGGCCGGAAGGAGTATCGGGAAGCGAGGTGGAATCGTGGGGATCGTGCCCGCTGAGCAGTTCCTGGAGCAGCGCGGCATCTTCCACGGTGCGGGTGACCGGCCCGATCTGGTCCAGCGAGGAGGCCATGGCGATCAAACCGAAGCGGGACACCGCCCCGTAGGTGGGTTTTGTTCCCACCGTTCCGGTGACCGCGGCGGGCTGGCGGATCGACCCGCCGGTATCGGAACCGAGGGCGAGCGGCACCATAAACGCACCGACGGCCGCGGCGCTACCGCCGCCCGAACCGCCCGGAATCCGGTCCAGATCCCAGGGGTTGCGCGAGGGCCCGAAAGCGGAATGCTCCGTGGAGGACCCCATCGCGAATTCGTCCATATTGGTTTTGCCCACGATAGGGAGCCGGGCTTCTTTAATTTTTACGACGACGCTCGCATCGTACGGCGGGCGCCACCCTTCCAAGATTTTCGACGCCGCGGTGGTGGGAATCCCGCGGGTGCAAATATTGTCCTTTACCGCGATAGGAATACCGGCCAGCGGGTGGAGTTCCTGGCCTTCCGCGCGGGCGGCATCCACCCCGCGGGCCACCTCCAGGGCGCCCTCCCGATCCACGTACAGGAAAGCGTTCACCTTGGGGTTGAGTGCCTCGATGCGATCCAGGCAGGCGGTGGTGAGTTCCACGGAGGTGATCTCCCCGGCGCGCAGCAGCGCGGAAAGTTCCGCGGCGGACTTGAGCAACAAGCTATTCATTTATTCCTCCCCCATAATGCGCGGGACGAGGAATTTACCTTCTTCGGCGGCCGGGGCCGCGGCGAGGACTTCCTCACGATCAAGGGTTTCCCCCGGAATATCGGGGCGTTTGACATTGGCCAGCGGGAGCGGATTGTAGGTAAAGGGAATATCCGAGCTAACAACTTCGGATACCGCCTTCACTGCATCCTCGATGACGGAAAGCTCACCGGCCATTTTTTCGGCCTCGGCATCCGTCAGGGCGATGCGGGATAGCTCCGCTAAGCGCGCTACCTCTTCCTTAGAAAATGACGACATGGCTCAAGTCTACGCGGTTGCACCGCGCGATGGCGCACCCGTGGATTAGTGAGAACCGGGGAGCGTCTACAATTGGCGCTATGACTGAGTGGACTTCGCGCCGGGTGCTGCGCACGGCGGGTATGCTCGCGGCCGCGGCGCCTTTGGCCGCCGCGGGCGCCGTCGTCGTTGTAGATGAAATGCGCAAACGCCGCACCCCACCGGTCAGTTCTTATCCGCATCTGCCCCCGCAAGAAGTGCAGGTCGGGCGCGACCACGCGATCTTGTATACGGGTGCGGCGGATGTGTATCGCGCGATGCTCGCCGATATTAATAATGCGCGGGACCATATTTATTTCGAGTGGTTTATTGTCAAAGCGGATCACGTGGGGCACCGTTTCCGCGACGCGCTTATCGCGGCGGCGCACCGCGGGGTGCAGGTCCATGTGCTGCTGGACACCTGGGGGAATCTCAATCAGCCGCCCTCGTTCCGGCACCCGCCGCGGATCGCCAATCTGCACTGGATGAATTTCCCGCTGGTGCGCACCGGAATTTTGACCGGGCGTTCGCGCGATAAAGGGCGCGATCACCGCAAAATCTTGACGGTGGACGGCCGCGTCGGCTACGTGGGTGGCTACAATATTGGCGGCCTGTACGTGACGGAATGGCGCGATACCCACCTGCGCGTGGAGGGCCCCTCGGTGTGGGAGCTGGACGTGGCTTTTGTGGATATGTGGAATGCCTACCGCAAACGCGATCATCCCACCCTGCGCCGTGCGCTCACCCACCACTGGGATTCGCGCATGCGGGCGGTCACGAATTCTCCCGCGCATAATACTTATCCTATTTCTTCGCTGTATTTGGATGCGCTGGCGCGCTCCTCGCAGCGGGCCTGGATCACCATGGGGTATTTCATTCCGGATGCGCCCATGCTCGACGCGCTCACCGACGCGGCCGAACGCGGCGTGGACGTGCGGATTCTTATCCCCCAGTACTCCAATCATATTTATACGGATTGGGTGGGGCGGCCGCATTACGAGCGGCTGCTGCGCGCCGGGGTGCGGATTTTCCTCTACCAGGACGCCATGATTCACGCGAAAACCATGACGATGGATTCCACCTGGTCTACCGTGGGGACCGCGAATATTGACCGGCTGTCCCTGCGGGGGAATTTCGAAATTAATATGTCGATTCACGATGCCGGTTTCGCGGCCGTTATGGAAAAGATTTTCGAATTCGACCTGCGGAATACCCGCGAACTCACCCTGGGGGAATGGGATCAGCGCGGCACGCTGGCGCGGGTGACCGAAAAGGTTATGGCTCCGCTGGCGCCGCTGCTGTAGCCGCGCGCGGCCGCAACGGGTACGACGCCGCAGCGCCGTCCCGCCGCGCCGCCGCTGTGCGGCGCTCGGTTTTTGCGTTGTTTAGTTTTATGCGGGGAGCTGGCCGGTGCGCAGCAGCTCGGTGAATTCTGCTTCACTCAGGCGCGGGATACCGAGTTCTTCAGCCTTGGCGGCTTTCGACCCGGCGTTCTCCCCCACCACCACCGCGGTGGTTTTCTTGGAAACCGAGCCGGCCGCTTTCCCGCCGTGCTTGAGGATCGCTTCTTTGACCGAATCGCGGGTATAGCCCTCCAGGGAGCCGGTGGCCACAATCGTCATCCCCGCGAGGGTTTGGGGAACTTGCTCAGCGTCCGCGGCGCTATCGGCGAAAACTACCCCGGCGGCTTCCCACCGCTCAATAATTTCCAGGTGCCAGGGCACCTCGAACCATTCTTTAAAGGAGCGGGCGATAATCTCCCCCACGCCGTCCACCGCGGAGAGTTCCTCCACGGAAGCGGCGCGCAGCTGCGCCAAATCCGGGAACGCCGCCGCGAGCGCGCGGGCCGCAGTGGGCCCGACGTGCCGGATGGAGAGGGCCACGAGTTTGCGCCAGAGTTCTTTGCCGCGGGCTTTTTCGAGCTCGGTGAGCATGGTGAGGAGGGCTTTGCCAGGTTCGCTTTCTTTGGTGATGACGCGCTGGCCGGCGCTGCTTCCCCACGCGGGTTTGGTCCAGGCGGCGCGCACGTAGCGGTAGTCGCCGGTGGGTTGGCCGGCGTTGCGGATTTCTTTCCATACCCAGGTGGTGGCTACGTCCGCGGCTTGTACCGCGAAAAGTCCGGCTTCGCTGTGGAGCACCGGTTCTTGGGGTTCGGGAACACCCAGGCTGCGGGCTACCGCGGGCGGGATAATCACCTCGGAGTCGAGGATAGCGCCGTCGCCGTCCACAATGCCCAGGTCGCGTGCCGCTTCGCGCGCGAGGCGCAGGGTTTTTTTGCGCCCGTCCGCGCCTTCGATTTCCAGGCGGTGGCCGCTAGCGAGGGCGATGAGTGCTTCGCGGCGCCGGGCGTCCGGGTTGGTGAGCCAGAGGGCGGTTTCCTCGCCGAGGGCTTCCACGTCCAGCGCCCCGCGCGAGCCGATATGGACCACGCGTTCGGCCAGTTGGGCGGGGCAGGATTGCGCATTGGGGCAGCGCATATCCACATCGCCTTCCTGGGCGGGGGCGAGGGTGGCCCCGCAGGAGGGGCAGGCGCGCGGCATGACCCATTCGCGTTCGGTGCCGTCACGCTCGAGGAGGACCGGGCCGACCACTTCGGGGATAACGTCCCCGGCTTTGCGCACGATCACGACGTCACCAATGCGCACGCCTTTGCGGGCTACTTCTTCGCGGTTGTGGAGGGTGGCTTGGGTGACGACCGAGCCGTCCACGAGTACGGGTTCCATAATGGCGTAGGGGGTGGCGCGCCCGGTGCGGCCCACATTGACCTGGATATCCAGGAGGGTGGTTTCCACTTCTTCGGGCGGGTATTTATAGGCGATGGCCCAGCGCGGGACACGGGAGGTGTAGCCGAGCCCGGCCTGCACCGCGCGGTCATTGACTTTGAGGACGGCACCGTCAATCCCGTGGATGAGATCGTAGCGGTGGGTGGCCAGGTCCGCCACGAAAGCCTCGATATCCTCCCAGTTGGAGACCAGTTTGGTGTAGGGGGAAATGGGCAGGCCCCAGCGCGCGAATGCTTCGTATACGCCGGCCTGGGTGGAGAGCGCTTCGGCCAGGGAGGCCGGAACTCCCGCGAGCGCCCCGATGCCGTGGGCGATAAAGGAAAGTGGGCGGGAGGCGGTGACGGCCGGGTCTTTTTGGCGCAGCGAGCCGGCCGCGGCGTTACGCGGGTTGGCGAATTCGCGGCAGGAGCGGATGATGCGGTTGGCTTCGCGCACCGCTGCGGTATCCCCGGCCTGTTCCGCGGCCGCGCGCTCGCGTTCGGCTGCTTCGCGGCGCTGGCGCTGCTCGGCGTTGAATTGCGCGAAGTCGGCGAGGGGGAAGAAAACTTCCCCGCGTACTTCCATGACCTCCGGAATATCGCTGCCGCGCAGGCGCTGCGGAATGGCGGCGATGGTGGCGATATTGCGGGTGACATCTTCCCCGGTCACGCCGTCCCCGCGGGTGGCGGCCACGGTGAGCGCGCCGTTGTCGTAGCGCAGGTTGATCGCGAGGCCGTCAATCTTTGCTTCCGCGGTGACGGCGGCACCGGATTCCCCGGATACTCCCGGAAGTGCGGCGTACCAGGCGCGCAGATCCTCGAGGGAAAAGACATCCTGGAGGGAGTAGAGGCGTTCGCGGTGGAGCACCGGCGCGAAGGGCTGAGCATCGGGCACCGGCGCACCGCCGAGCTCCGGTTCAGTACCTTCATCCACCATCGCGCCCGCAGCCAGGGTGGCTGCGCCGTCGCTCTTCACCGGTGCCCCGACGGCGCGGCTGGGCGAATCCGGTGCCGCGAGCTCCGGGTAGCGTGCTTCCAGATCGCGCAGCTCGTGAATGAGGCGGTCGTAGTGGTCATCCGTCATGAGCGGATCGGCCCCGGAATGGTAGGCGATCTGCGCGCGGGTCAGCGTGGGGGCAATCTCATTCCAACGGCGGCGGGCCTCGTCAATGCTCATGCCCCTATTGTCCCTCACCGCCCGGTTACCTCAAACCCCCAGCGCGCGGCGGGCTACCCCATAGTCGTTTAAGCCTGGAATAACAAGTGAGTAGCCCGGAAAGGATGGGCGTTGAAATATCACACCTGCGGGCTCTTTACCGCGGCTGCGCTCTTTGCAAAGATATATGGGTCTCACATACGGCTATATCCCGCAGAGGCGGGAATGCCCCGCGCTGGCGGGGAAAAGGAGGATTCATGGATTGGCGTTCGCGTGCCGCGTGCCTGACGGAAGACCCGGAGCTTTTCTTCCCGATTGGTAGTTCGGCCTCGGCCCTGGCCCAAACGGATCGGGCCAAGCGGGTATGCCAGGAATGTACCGTCCGTGACGACTGCTTGAATTACGCCCTCGAACACAACCAGGATTCAGGTGTGTGGGGTGGCACCTCCGAAGATGAACGCCGCCGGCTGCGCCGCCGCACCGCCCGCGCCCGCCGAGTGCGCGAACTTGCCTCCTAAGGCGAACCGGCCCAAGTCCTACCAGCCCACGCGCTTTGCGCGTGGGCTGCGTCGTCGTACTTAGTGGGCTGCGTCGTCGTACTTAATTCTTACGCGCGCCGGGAACGGAAACTATTTTTCATCCGTGGGCGGCAGCCCGGCCGTCACATTAATCGTGAGCGTGACGGTGGTGCCCCCGCCTTCCCGGGCCTCCCATTTAATGGTGCCGTGCAATTCGCCTTCCACCATGGTGCGCACAATCCGGGTGCCCAGGCCCTGCTTGACGCCGGTGGTGGGCACGCCCACGCCGTCGTCGCTCACCTGCACCGTGAGGACGTCACCTTCGCGGTCCGCGCTCACCACAATATGCCCGCCGTGCGGCAGGCCGTGTTCCACCGCGTTGGAGACCAGTTCGTTGAGGACAACGGCCAGGCGGGTGGCGGTATTTGCGTCCACCATTCCGAATTCGCCGCGCACCTCGGAAGAAACACGCACATCCGTGGAGGCAATATCGGTGGCCATGGTGATAAGCGGGGTGAGGACCTCGGAAAAGTCCACGATTTCGTCCACGGTTTGGGAGAGAATCTGGTGGACGAGGGCAATGGTTTCCACGCGGCGCTGCGCCTCGGAGAGCACCTCGATCACCTTTTTATCGTCGGCGCGGCGCGCCTGCATCCGTAGCAGCGCCGAAACGGTCTGCAAATTATTTTTGACGCGGTGGTTGATTTCGCGGATCGTGGTGTCTTTGCTGACCAGCTCCAATTCGCGCCGGCGCAGCTCGCTAATATCACGCGAGAGCACCACCGCGCCCACGTGCTTGCCGTCCTTCCACAGCGGCACCGCCCGCAGGGAGAGCACCGCCCCGCGCAATTCGAGTTCCGTCATCCACGGGGCACGCCCGAGCAGCACCACCGGCAGCGCATCATCCAGGCGGGTTTCCGCGTCAATACTCGAGGTGATTTGCTCGGCGAGCAGCTGGCCTTCGAAAGTGGAACGAATCCCGAGGCGGTGCAGATTAGACACCGCATTCGGGCTATTGAAAATCACCGCGCCGTCGGCATCAATATGGGTGAAGCCATCCGTGACGCGCGGGGCGCCGTGGCGGAAACCGCTCGGGGTGCCTTCCATGGGGAACAGGCCCTGGGTGACCATATCGAGGAGCTGCTCTTCAATTTCCTCGTAGGAGGAATGCCGCAGCACCGTTTCTTTGCGCGAGCGCTGGGAATACACCAGGGCGAGAACCGCGAACGGATCCTCACCGGCCCGGCGCACCGGGTAGCCTTCGTAACGCAGGCCGTGAATATAGACGGTGCCGCGCTGCCCGGTGGCGATAATCTCCCGGAATTTCTCCGAATCGGCCGGATCGAAAGTCATATTAACCACGTCATTATCGAGTGCGGTGGCGTTGGTGGCCGGGCGGCAGGCCGCCGCGATAATGAAGCGTTCATCCTGGAGCGGGGTGACCAGCACGAGGTCCGCGAAGGAAAAATCGGAGAGTAACTGCCAGTCCCCCACCAGCTGATGCAACCATTCGCGTTGCGAAGCGGAGAGCGTTTGGGACCGTTCCAAGATATGACCGAGAGATGGCATACCCCTAAGAGTAGTCGCTCGCGCGAGTACACTAGTAGTTCCGCGTTAGTTATATTCACGGCAGTGCGAGGGCCGGGCTGCGCCGGCGGTGGAGGCCGGGTGGGGCGGCGCCGCGCTGCGCCGTCGTTCTATCCACGAAGGGAAGCCCGCATGGCCGCACGCCACCACGCTTCGCCCGGCGCCCGGGCCCGCACGCGCACCGCCGCTAGCCGCACCAACGTGCGTACCCGCGCCACTTCGCACCACACCGCGCTGGCGCGCAGCCTCACCTCCCCGCAAATCGCGATGATTGCGCTATCCGGGGCGTTGGGCACGGGGCTATTTCTCGGGGCGGGTGCCACGATTTCACTGGCCGGGCCGGCCACGATTATTTCTTACGCACTGGCCGGGCTGCTGGCGCTTTCGGTGGTGTGGGCGCTGGCGGAAATGGTCAGCGCGCATCCCGTTCCCGGCGGGCACGGCACCATCGCGGGGGCTTATCTGGGGAACCTGGGGGCTTTTGTAACGCGCTGGAATCTGGCGGTCACCTACATTGTGGCGGTGGGCGCGGAAGTGACGGCCGGCGCGAAATACCTCCAGCACTGGCTGCCCCAGCTCAATAGCGCGGTGGGAACGGTGGCCTGTTCCCTGTTTATTGTGGGCCTGAATATGGCCACGGTGCGCCTGTACGGCACCGCGGAATACTGGTTCTCCATGATTAAAGTGGCGGCCATTTCGGTCTTTATTCTGCTGGGTCTCATTATTATTTTTGTGGGGCTGCCCGCGAGCGAACCGGTGGGGCTGGTCAATCTCACCGAGCACGGCGGCTTTATGCCGCTGGGCGCCGGCTCGGTTTTCATTGCCGCGTGCATGGCGGTTTTTTCTTTCGGCGGGATTGAAACGGTCTCGGTCACGGCCGCGGAATCGGGGAATCCCCGTTACGATATTCCGCGCGCCGCGCACACCATGATTTGGCGGCTGCTGCTCTTCTACGTGGGGGCGATTGCGGTGGTGGTGGCGATGCAGCCGTGGACGGTCACCGCCGAGCCGCTCCACGATATTTCCCAATCGCCTTTCGTGCACGCGCTGGACGCCGCCGCGATTCCGGCCGCCGGTCATATTATGAACGCGGTGCTGCTGGTGGCGGCGCTGAGCGCGGCGAACGGGTGCCTGTACACCTCCTCGCGCATGATTCACGCGCTGGCAACCGACCGCATGGCCCCGGCTTTTGCCGCGCGCACCACCCCGAAGGGCACCCCGCGCGGTGCGGTGACCTTGGCGATGGTGGGAATGGTGGTCGCCTGTATTTTGGCGCTCACCTCCCCGCAGGCCGGCTTCTCGTATTTGTACGGCTGCGCTACGGTCGGGACCCTGCTCACCTGGGCTTTAGTGATGGCCACTCATATTGCTTTTCGACGACGCCGCAAGCAGCTGGGACTCGAGCTCCCTCCGGCTCGCCTCTGGGGCGCCCCGGTGACGAATCTGGCCGTCATGGCCGGCTGCCTGGCTATTTTTGTGGCGCTCTTCTGGCTCATGCCGGTAGCCTGGTATGCCGGGCTGCCCTATCTGGGTATCCTTCTTCTTATCTATGTTTTTCTGGATCGGGTGCGCGGGCTACCCGCGCCGCGCGATCTGGCCGGTGAGGAAGCTGGGCGGGGTGCCGCGGCCTCGCATGGCGGCGATGCTGCGCGGGGCACCGAGGCCACGCACGGCACCGAAGCTGCGCGTGGTACCGAAGCTGCGCGTGGTACCGAAGCTGCGCGTGGTACCGAAGCTGCGCGTAATGCCGCGGCCGGGAGCGAAGGAGCTACAAGTAATGGAATCGGCGAAAACTAAACGCTGGATGTGGGCCGGGGCGAGCTCAATTGCTGCCGGCCTCCTCCCCCTTCTTCTCACCGTCATTCTCCAGCGCGGCTGGTGGGTGCCGTGGGCGCTGCTGCTGGTGATTGGCTGTATCGAAATTGCCTACGGGTTGCTGGCTCGGAAAGAGACTATGAGGTAATAACCATGGACATCCTTCCTGAAGTTACGCAACGCTCATATGAGCAAGCCCGGAGAAATCGCCTATTTCTCAAAGCTCTCGGTTCCACGCGTGAACGCAAAGGCATCTCTCAAGACCTTGTGGCCCAACGCCTCGGCGTAACACCGGAGTGGGTCTCCGAGTTAGAGTCGGGGGTCATCAACCCTACACTGCAACGGCTGCATTCCTACGCGGTAGCTATCGGCGTCGCCATCGAATACAACGTGAGAGACCTCGACGTTAAGTAACCATTCCGCACGCCACATACCCGCACCCTCCGGCTCTGCGCTGAAAAATCCGGCCGAGCTTCCCTCGCGCCGCACCCATGCGGGAAAATATAGCCATGCAGTTTTCCCATAGCTACGAGATCAGCGCCCCCGCGAGCGCCGTCGCCACCGTCCTCATGTCCGAAGAACTCGCCAATCGCCGCCTCGCCGCGCTCCACACGCAACCGTCTTCCTTCACGCCCGGCGCCGAGCGCGCGGTCATGACGGTGCAGGTCAGCGCCGACCAGCTTCCCGCGCAGGCCCGGCGTTTCCTTTCTTCCGGTCTAGCGGCCAGTATTGTATTCACCCGCAATGGGAACGACGTCGCAGCGCAGCTGGAAGCCAAACTTCCCGTCCACGCCAGCGCTGATTTCCAGGTTTCCGGCCCTGGGCCGGCCACCGTCACGGTCACCGGTGAGGTGCGGGTCTCCATTCCTTTCGTCGGCAAGAAAATTGAAGAGAAGGTGGCCCAGTACGCCGCGAAAGTGGTGGAGCGCGACGCCGCGCTTATCCACGAGATCATCGCGCAGGGCTAGGATGCTCGCCCGGCATGCTGCCCTTCCCGGGGAAGCCTTGCCGAAGCGGCCTAGCCAGGTGCTTTTTCGCAGCAAGTTTTTCTGTCGTCGTAGCCACGTAGGATGGGTTCATGATTAATCGCCAATATGAAGATCTGCTTGCCGATATCCTCGCCAATGGGACTCGCAAGGGGGACCGCACCGGCACGGGTACCCTCTCTGTCTTCGGGCGCCAGCTGCGCTACCACCTGGCTGATGGTTTCCCGCGTATCACCACTAAGTTCGTGGCCATGAAGCCTATCAAGGGGGAACTGTTGTGGTTCTTGCGTGGCTCTACCAATATTGAGTGGTTGCAGCGCAATGGCATCACCATTTGGGATGAATGGGCTGATGAACATGGTGAGCTCGGCCCGGTCTACGGCTACCAGTGGCGTAGCTGGCCCGCGCCGGATGGCCGGCATATCGATCAAATCTCCCAGCTCCTGGAAACCCTGCGCAGCAACCCGGATTCGCGGCGCATGATTGTTTCCGCGTGGAATGTGGCGGATCTGGATAAGATGGCGCTTCAGCCTTGCCATGCTTTCTTCCAGTTCTATGTGGCTGATGGCAAGCTGTCCTGCCAGCTCTACCAGCGCAGTGCGGATATGTTCCTCGGGGTGCCTTTCAATATTGCCTCGTATTCTCTTCTTACCCATATGATTGCCCAGCAGGTCGGCCTGGATGTTGGTGATTTTGTGTGGACGGGCGGGGATTGCCATATCTACCTGAATCATCTTGATCAGGTGCGCGAACAGATTTCGCGTGAGCCCTATCCCTTCCCCACTCTGGAGCTGCGCAAAGCCGATTCCCTCTTCTCCTATGAGATGGATGATATTTCGGCCACCCAGGGCTACCAGCACCACCCCAAGCTCACCGGCGCGGTCTCGGTCTAGGAGGAAGCCATGCTTATCGCACAAATCTGGGCGGAAGCCCGTGATCACGCCCTCGCGAAAGGCTTGCGGCTGCCCTGGAATGTTCCGGAAGATTCGGCTTTTTTCCGGGCGGCGGTGCGCGGGCGGCCCGTGATTATGGGGCGGAAAACCTGGATTTCTGCGGGGCGGCGGCCTATGCCGCATTCCCCCACCATCGTGGTGAGCACCCAAGAAGATTTTGAGGTTCCCGGTGCGCAGCTGGCCGCGAATCTTGAGGAAGCTTTCGCCCTAGCCCGTGCTACCGGGGCGGATGCCGCTTGGGTATGCGGGGGCGCCGGGGTCTATGCCGAAACTCGGGCCTGCTCACAGGTGCTTATCCGCACTGTTATTGATGCCGATGTGGATGCTGATATTTTCGCGCCCGCAATCACCCCGGAATGGGAGCTGCGGCTCTGCTCACCGGGAGCCGCTCATAAAGGCTGGCATACCTCGCGTACCGGGCTGCGTTACCGGTACGAAGTTTGGGCTCGCCCCGGTGTTGTTATCCCGGAGGATCTGCTTCCCGCTACCCCGGATGCGGCCTGGCAGGTGGCCTAAATGCCGCGTGCGGGCGCCGGCCGCGGGCTAGGCAGCGCGCGCATCGCGGGCATCGCGCGTGCCGGGCGGTCTCGCTCCGGCCGGGTTCAGGCCGGCGCTTCGCTCGCGTTTCGCGCACGCACCGCGCGGGCCGCTGCCGGCCTTGCCGCTGTGGCGCTCAGCTGCGCGGCTTGCACTGCTACCGGCAACGCGGGCGGGCAGTCCTCCCCCACCCCGCGGCCCATCACCGCCATCGTGCAGCTGGGCGATTCCTTTTCCTCCGGTAACGGGGCCGGCACTTACGAAGAAGATACCTGCCGGCGCTCCCCTGATAACTACTCCGCCCCGCTCGCCCGCGAACTCGGCGCCAGCTACACCAACGCCTCGTGCTCCGGGGCACGAACATCCGATATAGCCGAACAAGTTAGTGCCGTCACCCCGGCAACCTCGGTCGTGTTCCTCACCGCGGGCGGCAACGATGCCAACTTCGCCCAGATCGTCAGCTCCTGTTTCGTGCTCCGCACCCCGATGAGCTGCGAAGAAGCCATGAACACAGCCACCGCGGCCCTCCCGGCTATCGAGACCGCCACACTTGAGATCCTGCGGTCCATTGATGCCGCCTCCCACGGCCAGGCCACCGCTATCCTGGTGGGCTATCCGCGGCTCTTCGCGGAACACTCCTACCTCATCCCACCTGTCGTGGAAAGCTATGATGCCGGGGCCGCGCTCACCCAGCTCCAAGGCGCCGCGGACGCCATGCAAGAACGCGTCATCACCCAGATGCGGAAAGAAACCGGCTCCGAGCGTTTCCTCTTCGCCTCCACCCGGGCACTATTCGCCGGGCACGAACCGCACGCCCAAGCGTTTCGCGGCAGCGGCGACAGTGACGACAGTGAAGAAGCCTGGCTGGTCTCACCCTTCACTTCCACGGATATTCGGGCCTGGATGCATCCCACCGCGCGCGGCTATCGCGAAATACACGCCTACCTGCGCGAACTCCTCGCCCAAGCAGGCTTCGCCATCCCTACAATCCCCGAAAGCACACCGCGCCCCTAATTGCACCCATCGCTGTACGCCTCGCTGCACACCTAACTACCTTCCGGTTCGGTCATTGCCGCCGGATTCACCCACGTGTCAAAATCAGCCGCACTGACCTGCCCCGAAGCAAGCGCGACCTCCCGCAGCGACGCCCCGCTGGCCTGAGCGGCGCGCGCCAACGTGGCTGCGGCGTCGTACCCAATATGAGGAGCGAGTGCGGTGACGAGCATAAGATTGCGGTTCAGGTGCGCGGAGATGACGTCCTCGCGCGGGGCGATGCCGGCGGCGCAGAAACGTTCGAAGGTGCGCAGGGCGTCGCCGAGGAGGCGCAGTGCCTCGAGCACCGAAAACACCATGACCGGTTTGTAGACGTTGAGCTGGAAATTGCCTTGTGAGCCGGCGAAAGCAACCGCGGCGTCGAAACCGAAAACCGCGACGCAGACCTGGGTGAGGGCCTCCGCCTGTGTCGGATTCACCTTGCCCGGCATAATCGAGGAACCCGGCTCGTTATCGGGGATCGCGATTTCGCCGATGCCGGTGCGCGGGCCGGAGGCATACCAGCGAATATCGTTCGCGATCTTCATGGCCGCGGCGGCCAGGGTGCGCAGGCTCGCCGAAAATGCCACGAGGTCATCGTGGGCGGCCAGCGCCGCGGGCAGATCATCCGCGGGGCGGAACGGCAAGCCGGTCGCCTCCTCGAGCAGCTCGCAGACCCGCGCCGCGAAACCCGGGTGCGAATTCAGGCCGGTGCCCACCGCGGTCCCGCCCAGCGCCACCCGGTACAGGCCCCGCGCTGCTGCCCGCACCCCCGCGAGCGCGCCCTCCAGTTGCGCCGCCCAGGAACCCACCACCTGATCCCAGCGGATCGGGGTGGCGTCCTGCAGATGGGTGCGCCCCACCATCACCACATCCGGGAACCGGCTCGCACGAGCGCGGAACGTGGCCGCCAGGGCCTCCACCGCCGGGATGAGGTGGCGGTGCGCCTGGCGAGCCACCGCCACATACATCGCGGTCGGGAAGGCATCATTCGAGGACTGGCCCTTATTGACGTGGTCATTGGGGTGCACCGGGCTTTTCCCGCCGCGCTGGCCGGTGGCGATTTCATTCGCGCGCGCGGCAATCACCTCATTGACGTTCATATTCGTTTGGGTGCCCGAACCGGTCTGGAAAACCTTGAGCGGGAATTCCGCGTCGAGCACGCCTTCAGCCACCTCGCTGGCAGCGGCGGTGATAAGGAAGGCGAGCTGCGGATCAAGCACCCCGAGCTCGGCATTCGCGCGGGCGGCCGCGCCTTTGAGCAGCCCAAAGGCGTGGATGAGGGGGCCGCCCCAGGTGTAGCGTTCCCCGCCGATGGGGAAATGCTGGAGCGAGCGGGCAGTCTGCGCGCCCCAGTAGTGCGCGGCGGGCACCTCGACCGGGCCCATCGAATCCGTTTCCGTGCGGGTGAGCTGAGCTGCGGCGGGGTGCGTTGCGGCGGCGGGCTGCGTTGCGGCGGCGGTGCCGGCCGCGCCGGTGAGCTGATCCTTTGTCATGATTCCAAGGGTAGCGCCTGCGCCGCACGCACTACCTCCGCCTGCTTGCCCGCGCCGCCGCGCACGCCACCCACGCACGCCCTGCGCACGCCCCGACCACGAAGCCAAAGTGGCATCGCTCACGCTCGTGGTATTTGGCCTGGAAAGCCGGCCGCGGGCGGGCCGCGAAGGTCTGCGCGCGCTATGTTTATTAGGTAAAGTCAGGCGCGGACGAAGGAGGGTCATGGCTACGGAGCGACGGCGCGGTTCTCGGGCACTTGATACTCCCGCGCGCGGCAAACGCGCCTCGGCGCCCGCCCCCGCTCCCACCACGGAAAAAGCTGCGCTCCGGGAAGAACGCGACCGGCTGCACGCCGAATGCGAGAACCTGCGCGAAAAGCACAACAAGCTGCGCGGTGAGAATGACAAGCTACGAGGCGAAAGCACCGCGTTCCACCGCGAAGCAGAAGCGCTGCGCGCGGAAAATTCCCAGCTGAATGCCGAATATTCCCAGCTGCGCGGCGAGCATGAGGGCGCCCGCGCGGAGGCGGCCACGCTCCAGAGTCGCATTACCGAGCTGGAGGGCCTGGTGGCGGATTTGCGTCGTCGTGAAAAAGAATTGGAGGCGGGCGTGGTCTATGCCTCGGGCGTGGAGCAAAGCGCCGTGACCGCGCAGGCCCGCAGCGAGGACGCGATGCGGCGCGCGGCCCGCCTGGTTGCGCGCGTGCGCGGTTTAGAGCAGCAGTTGGAAGAAGAACGACGGCGCTACGCGGCCCTCGAGGCGGCGGGGCGGGCTCGGGAGGCGCGCTTGACCGTGGATTCGGCGCGCACGTCGGCCGCGCATGAGGAACGTTATACCAGCCAGATCAGCACCCTTGAGGTGCAGCTGCGCGAGGCGCGAGCCCAGCTGGCCGCCACCCGCACCCAGCTGGAGACCAGCGAGGATGAGCTGGCCGAGGCGCAAGCGGAACTGAGCGAGGTGCAATCCCACGCGCAAACCCAGCGCTACCTGAGCCTCGGAATGGGCGGACTCGCGGTAGCGCTGGGTATTGCTCTACTCATTATTCTTTTATGAAAATCGCGCACTTAGCGGCGCCGTGCGAAGGGGCTACGCCTCCTCGCTCGTGACCTTTCCCCACCCATCAACAGGGAAAAGCTGACGGCGGAAAGCGAAGAAAGCCAACAGCCCCGCCAGGCACGTAGCACCCACGATAATGAAGAGCAGCGTGAGGCTGTGCGCGGAATCGGCCAGATATTGGGCCTCGGCCACGCCTTCCGGGCGGGCAGCTGCCGGCATCATCGAGCCCAAAATCGCGATACCAATCGAGGGCGAAATATTCATGGCCAGGTCGTTCATACCCACCGCACGCCCCGATTCGGAGACGTCCACGGTTCCCATCACGGTATTCACCACCGGCGCGTAGGCCAGGCCCAAGCCACCGAAGAGGAACACCGCCGAAACGATAATGCCCCACAGGCCCTTATCCACCGTGAACGCCGCGAGGAAAGCACCGATAGCGGCGGATCCGCCCGCCAGCACAATGCCCATCCCACTACCAATTTTCGCCACGATTGCGCCGCTCATCACGCCCATAACCGTCGCGACAACGTAACCGGCGAGCAGCACGAAGCCCATTTGCAGGGCCGTCTTGCCGTGGAAAATGCCCCCGGCCAGGTTGAAGAGCGGTGTCATGGCGTAATTACCGAAGTAGAAGAGCAGCACCAGGGAGACCGCCATGAGGTAGCGGCGATTCTGGAAGAACTCGGGGGTGACGAAGGGGTTCTTGGCCTTGGAAATGTAGATGATGAAGAGGGCCAGGAGCACCGCGAAGGCACCCAGGTAGAGCCAGTTCATCGAGTTGAAGTACATGACCAGGGCCGTGACCGTAACACCAGCCAGCAGGAACCCGGGAACGTCGATCCGCTGGGCCTGCCCGGAAACATCCGGGAGACCTCGCCACAACGTGGGGATGAAGAGCACCGAAATGAGCGGGATCGCGAAGAGCCACACCCAGGACATGGTGATGAGCCATCCGGCTGCCAGTACCCCGATGGCCGTGGAGAACTGGTAGGCCGCGGTGAAGACACCGAAGTACAGCACCTTTTTCACTCCGGGAACGTACTTGGTGGTGACCACCAGGTAGACCGAGCCGGATACCTGGGTGCCCGCAGTTTGAATCGCGCGGGCAATAATAACCACCCAGATGGAGGATCGGGATGCCACCAGGCCCAGCACCGAGCCGATCACGATGAGCACAATGCCCACCATCATCATTTTGCGTAGGGAAACGAAATCACCGAGTGATCCGTAAATCACGCACACGATACCCAGCACGATGCCGGGAATCGAGGTGATGAGCGGGGCGTATTCGACCGCGTTGAGCTGCGTGCCGATGTCTTGGAAAACCAGGTTGAAGCCCTGGATCGTGAGAATTGAGGTAATGAAAATAATGATGAGTTGCGGCAGCGTACGCACGGCAGCCGCGGTATCAACCTGAGATCGATCACGCGCGTTCACGGTCAGATGCCTTTCAAGAGCGAGGTGATGCGAGACATGAACTCGGAGAGGAAACGCTCCACGTCCACCGCGATGGCCACATCTGCGGTCTTGACCGGATCGTTAAGCCGTTCCTCATCGCAGATCGTGCGCCCGCGCACCGGTTCGTGCAGATCAACCTTAATATTGCAGGGGAAAAGCGTGACCAGCGAAGGATCAATCGCCACGGCCACCGCCAGCGGATCGTGCAAGCCGCAGCCGCCCAGATGCGGGGCGGTGGTCTCATACGCCTTGATATAGAAATCAGTAATATCAGCCAGGGCCGTTGCCGCCGGAGTTCCCAAATCCCGCCACTGCTGGGTGTGTTCATAGGTGAGCAGTGTTTGCAAGGTGACATCCAGGCCGATCATCGTGACGTGAGCACCCGAGCGGAAGAGCAGATCAGCGGCCTCCGGATCCTGGGAAATATTCGCTTCCATCACATCATTGCAATTTCCGGGAACCGTGAGCGCCCCACCCATAATGACGATGCGGGCATTATCTTTGAACGTGGGGTCCAGTTCAATGGCGCGCGCCAGGTTGGTCATGGGTCCGGTGGCAACAATAACGACGTCGCTACCGTATTCACGCACCGCTTCCACCATGAATTCGGGGGCCGGCGTGGTTTCCGCTACCCGATTCGAGGCTGGAATCTCAATCTCCCCGATGCCGTTCTTACCGTGAATAAATTCGGAAATCTCGAGGACCTCAAAACCATCCTTTTCACGAGCGTGCGGGATACCCGGATAGACCGGAACCTCCGGATGCCCAAAAAGATCGAGGAGGTCAAGATCGTTTTTCACCCCGGTGCCCAAGAGGACATTCCCGTAGGTGCCGGTGATGCCAATTAATTCGACTTCCGGTGAGCCGAGAGCATAAGTGATTGCCAGGCAATCATCAACACCGGTGTCCAGGTCCAGAATCATTTTCATTGTGGTTCCTCCTTAGAGTCGGTCAAGGCCTTCGTGCTGACCGTCATCACCACCCGGCACCCTTGCCGGATAGCATGAGTATACGAAACAAATACAGGCTGTGGGCTCTTTAATGAAAGGGATAATGATGGTGTTTTCTGCCGCACTCACCTTCGGCGGCGAATTCACATCCCTTCCGCCCCGCTCCGCTTCGCGCGCACTCCCGGTTCCGCCCGGCGCGGTGCTGGTGCAATCGGGGCGCCAGGCTCTCGGCCTCATCGCTCAGGCCCTCGCCGCCCGCGGCATCCGCAGCTTAATCGCGCCCGGATTCCTGTGCGCCACCGCGGTTGAGCCTTTCCAGCTCGAAGGCATCCGGGTTCACTGGGTGCAGGTCGGCCCGGACCTCCTGCCAGCCCCGGCCCACCTCGCCGAACTCCTCACCGAGCCGCGGCGCTGCGCGGTGCTCGTCTCCACCACCTTCGGGGCCCGGCCCTCGCCAGAGTTACGCGCCGTGCTCGAGGGGTGGAAGCGCCGCGGTGGCGCCGTCGTCGCCGATCTCACGCACGCGCCTTTTAGTGCCGCAACCATGCACAAGGTTCCGACGCGTTATGCGGTAGCGTCCTTGCGGAAATGGTTTCCGATTCCCGACGGCGCCTGGGCGCTCGGCGCCGCGCTTCCCGCCGCGGCTGCGGAAAATCCGTTGGCGCGCGAGGCAACGCGGTGCGGATTACTGCAATTGCGCGGGGAGGAGCACGACGGCGCAGCTGAGGCCGCCATCGATGCCGCTCTCAGCCCGAGCCCGATAAGCGGGGCGGCTCGGGATATTCTTGGCCACCTGGATGTCGGGGAAGCGCTGGAGCGGCGGCGGGCCAATGCCCGGGCTTTGCGGGCGGCTTTGGTGAGTGAGGGTGTGCCTGAAACCGCGCTCTTCGGCGATGGGGCAGGAATCGGCGGGGCTATGAACGGTGGGGCCACGAGCAGCGCAGTGAACAGTAACGAATCAACGAACCATGCGCCCTACGCCCTCGCCCTCCGTCTAGGCGCACTACCGCCAAGCCGGTCCGCCGCGCATAACCCACATAACATTGCCGAGCACCTCGCCGCCCGCGGGGTTTACACCCCCGCTTTTTGGCCGCGGCTCAGCCACAGCGTGGACTGGCCGCATATCCTCGCCCTGCCCATCGACCAGCGCTACTGCCCCGGCCAGATGCCCGAGCTCGCTCGGCGGGTGGTGCAGGTGCTGCGGGCAGAATAAGCCCGAGCCCCGCCCCTAGATTCGGCGTACTGATTCGCGCATGCGTAGCGGCATATCCACCAGGTGGATATCGCGGTCCCCCGTGCCTTCTTCCCCCAGGAGCCGGGTGGCAGTTTGCCCGATCTCCCAGTAGGGAATTGCGATGGTGGTGAGGGCCGGGTGAACGTAGAGCGCGATTTCGTCGTCGTCGAACGAAGCAATCGAGAGATCATAGGGCAGATGCATGCCGCGCCCCAAACACTGCTGAATCGCCCCCAAAGAAATACGGTCGTTGAGAGCTAGAATCGCGGTGCACTCCGGGCCGTTATCCAGCAGCTCGCCCATCGCCTCGTAACCGAGATCCGGGTCCCACAGCGTACCCGGGAAAATCTTCACCGGCTTGAGGCCCGCCTCTGCAAAAGCATCCAGGATTCCGTCAAAACGATGGCCGATGGTGGCGGAAATGCGTGGCTCACGCAATTCATCATCCATGCCAATAATCGCGATTTTGCGATGCCCCGCTTCGATAAGCACATTGGCCATGCGCCGCCCCGCTTCGTATTCGGCCGGAAGCACCGCCGGGAAACTTCCTTCCCGATCCGGCACCGCGTTGCACACCACCACCGGCAGGCCACGCACAATCTCCGGAACGGTGATCATCTTCGCGCCCATTTCCGCGAAGATAAGCCCATCAACATTGCGATTGAGCATCTCGCGTACCGAGTTCTCCGCCCGGCTCACGCTATCCCCCACCTCCGCGAGGAACACGATTTTCTCCGCTTGGTCAGCGGCGTCGAGGATGCCCCTCAGCATGGCCGAGGCGTAGCGCGTGACCGTAACATCCCGGCTGATCACCCCGTAAATCCCGGTGGTATTGGTCCGCAAAGAACGCGCGGCCGGGTTGGGGCGGTAATTGAGAGCAGCCGCCGCCTCAATCACCCGATCCCGTACTTCTTGGGAGAGACGCGCGGGGCGATCATTGAGCACCAAGCTCACCGCGGTGGGTGAAACACCCGCTCGTTGTGCCACCTGAGCGATCGTCGCTCGCTTCATTCAACCTCCTCGCGCCGTTCTTCCCACCCTTGGGCCACAGTCTGAGCTAAGAGTATCCGATCACCAAGGTGACCAAGCTCACCCACGCCCCCACATTGCGCATACTCACCGGCGGTCCTATAGTTTCTGGCAAGTGCTAAATGCATTTATCACGGTGCAAAGGTGCCGCGTGATGGTTCTTAGCACGTTCCCGCTTCCCGGGCGGGGCGCCAACCAAACCCAAGGAGGGGTGATGAGTAAAAGATTCCGGAAACTCACCGCACTAACATCCGCCGCTGCACTCGCTTTCACGCTGAGCGCCTGCAGTAAGGGCGGAACCTCGTCCCAAGGCAATGTTGCGGACGGGAAACAAGAAGTCACCATGTGGACTCATAACGCCGGCAACGAAGAAGAGCTCGCCGCTATCGAGCAGATCGTTGCTGATTACAACGCACAATCCGATAAGTACCAGGTCACCATGCAGGCTTTCCCGCAGGCTTCCTACAACCAATCCGTGGTGGCGGCCGCTTCTTCCAATAGCCTGCCGTGCATTATGGATATTGACGGCCCCAATGTTCCTAACTGGGCCTGGGCCGGCTACCTTGCCCCGCTCGAAGGCATGGATGACACCCTCAATAAATTCCTCCCCACCACGGTGGGACGCTACGAGGACAAGATCTACTCGTACGGCTACTACGACGTAGCCCTCTCCATCATTACCCGCAAGTCCATCCTCGACGAATTCGGTATCCGCACCCCCACCGTGGATCAGCCCTGGACGCGTGAGGAGTTCACCGATGCCCTCGCCAAGGTGAAGGCTTCCGGGAAGTACGCGGTACCTTTCGATATCAACACCGCTGACCAGGGCGAATGGTATCCCTACGCTTACTCCCCCTACCTGCAAAGCTTCGGCGGGGATCTTATCGACCGCTCGAAGTTCGAAAGTGCGGAAGGTGCCCTCAACGGTCCCGAAGCCCTGGAATGGGCAAAGTGGATGCGTTCCCTGGTAACCGAGGGTTACACGCCGGCCAATGCCGGTTCGGATCCCACCCAGGACTTCATTAACGGAAAATCGGCTTTCTTGTGGATGGGTTCGTGGGCAGCGCAGCCCACCGAAGAGGCTTTTGGCGACGACGTCGTCTTCCTCCCACCGCCCGATTTTGGCAAGGGTCCGAAGATTGGCGGCGGCTCCTGGCAGTGGGGCATGTCGCCCTCGTGCCCAGCCCCCGAGGGAGCGCTGGATTACATGAAGTTCGCCGCCCAGGATAAGTACGTGGCTTCGGTTTCGGTGGCTACCCGTAATATCCCGGCAACCGATGCCGCCACCGCGGAAGTTCCGGCCTTCGCCGAGGGCGGGAAGTACTCCATCTTCCGGGAATTCTCCAAGAAGTACGCGGTGCTGCGCCCCGAAACTGCCGGCTATCCCTTCATCGCTACCGAATTCACCAAGGCAACCCAGGACATTCTCAACGGCGGGGATCCCGAGAAGATTCTCGACCAAACCGTGGCGAATATTGACGCCAACCAAAAAGCCAACGGCTTCTTCAAGTAACACCTGATGCGCGAGGCGCGTGAGCTACCACCGGCAGCTCACGCGCCCTGCCGAAAGGCCAGTGATATGACTTCTGCACCCCAGGCCACCGCGGAGAGTAAGCACGCGCTCCGGCCGGCGCCAGCATCTTCTCAGCGTGCTCAGCCAGCTGCTGCGCCGTCGCGAAAATACCGGCGCGAAACGTCCGCGCAAGCACGGGCCGGGTGGGGAATGCTGGCCCCCGCGGGAATCCTCATGCTGCTTTTCCTTGTGGTTCCCATCGTCCTGACTTTTATCCTTGCGTTTACCGACGCGCGCCTCATTTCCCCGCGCCCGATGCAATTCATCGGCCTGGAGAATTTCGAGCGGTTGTTTGGAACCGAGGTCTTTTGGGCCTCCCTGCGTAATACCCTGATTTTCGCCCTCGTTATTGTGCCGGGACAGTCGGGCCTGGCGCTTATTATGGCGCTGCTCGTAAACAAGAAGTTCCCGGGCTTGAATTTCTTCCGCACCGTTTTCTTCCTGCCCATGGTCACCTCCATGGTGGTGGTATCCATGCTGTGGCTCTTCATGTATCAGCCCGATGGTCTGCTCAACGCACTGCTGGCCAAAATCGGTATTTCCGGGCCGGATTGGTTGGGCGATCCCAGTTGGGCACTCTTCGCCATTATCGTGATGTCTGCCTGGCAGGCCGCCGGGATGCATATGATTATTTGGCTTTCCGGCCTGCAAACAATCCCGGGTGAACTTTATGAAGCGGCGGCTCTGGACGGGGCGTCGCCATGGCAGCAATTCAAACACGTGACCTGGCCGGGTCTGCGCCAAACCCGCACCTTTATTCTCATTACGATCACCATCGCGGCATTCTCGCTGTTCACCCAGATCAATATTATGACGAAGGGTGGGCCCCTCGATTCCACCTCAACGGTGGTCTACCAGGCGGTACGCACCGGATACGACCAGCAGCAAACCGGCTACGCCGCGGCGATTTCCCTGGTCTTCTTCGTCCTGGTTCTCGCCGTCAATCTGGTGCAACGCTATCTCACTCGCGATAAGGAGGCCCGCGCATGAGCACCGCGACGTCATCTCGCAGCATCCCCCGCGCTATTGGAATCTGGGCGCTGCGTATTGGGCTGGCCGCCATTTTCGGCCTACCGCTCCTTTTCATGGTGGTCTCCAGTTTCAAACCGGATACCCAGATTTTCTGGGATATGGGCGGCCTGGAGGCTTTCCTCCCGGTGGGCGACCTCAGCTTCGATAATTACTCCGGAGTCTTCAACCGGGTGCCTTTCTGGCGTTTCCTCCTCAACTCCGTCATTATCTCGGTGTGCATCGTGGTTTTCGGGCTCATCGTCAATTCCATGGCGGCCTTCGCGCTCTCCCGCCTGCAATTCCGGGGCCGCAAGATTTCGCTGACGCTGGTGATCGCCACCCTCATTGTTCCCTTCGAGACTCTGGCGCTGCCGCTGCTGTGGTGGGTTAATAAGCTCCCGTGGTTGGATGCGAACGGCTTCTCGCAAAGCTGGCTGGATACCTACCAGGTCCAGATTGTGCCCTTTATTGCCAATGCGCTCTCGATTTACCTCTTCTACCAGTACTTCGATTCCATTCCGCGCGAGCTGGATGAAGCGGCGCGTGTGGACGGGGCAAGCTGGTTCAAGATCTACCGTTCTATCGTCATGCCGCTCTCCGGCCCGGCTACCGCAACGGTCGCGATTCTGACTTTCCTGCCGGCGTGGAATTCCTACCTGTGGCCACTCATGACGGTGCGCTCCGAGGAGTTGCGCCCGGCGATGATCGGAATCGACTATTTCCAGCAGCTCAACGTATCCTGGGGCCAGATCATGGCGTTCTCCACGCTGATCACCGTTCCTGTCATCATGCTGTTCCTGGCTTTCCAGAAACAATTCGTCAACTCTATTGCCGCTTCCGGTATTAAGGGATAACCATGTCGCTTTCCTTTGAGTTCACCGCCGACCACGATGCCGCGTTGGCTCGAGCCCGCGCCGCGAATGCTCAGCTCGCCGCCGCCGTGAACCCGCGCTGGTACCCGCGTTTCCATATCGCGGCACCCGCCGGCTGGATCAATGACCCGAACGGCCTGGTCCACACCGGCGAGGAACTCCACGTTTTCTTCCAGCACCACCCCTATTCCACCGAGTGGGGGCCCATGCACTGGGGCCACGTGGTTTCGCGCGACGGCGCCACCTGGGAGCGCCGCCCCCTCGCCCTGGCTCCTTCCCTGGAAGCCGACCGCGACGGCGTCTTCTCCGGCTCGGCCCTCCAGGCCCCCTGCGGGCACCTCGAAGTGTTCTACACCGGGAACCGCAATGTGGCGGAGCTGCCTGCCGCCGGTAGCGATCCCGATTCTGCCGGAGAACCACCCGCCCGCTGCGGGCAGTCGCAGTGCCGGGCGATCTCACGCGACGGAGTGACCTTTGAGAAGAAAGGCGTCGTCGTACCTACCCCGGAAGACGTGCGCGATTTCCGCGACCCGAAGGTCTGGCGCCACGGCGATACCTACCGCATGGTCGTGGGCGTGCAAAGCCGCGACCGCCGCGGCGAAGTGTGGATGTACACCTCCCCCGACCTGGCCCGTTGGACTTTCGACCGCGTGCTCTACCGCCACCCGGATCCGCGGGTGTTCATGCTCGAATGCCCCGATTTCTTCCCACTGGGCGACACCTGGGTGCTAATTTTTTCACCCATGGGCATCCGCCCGGAAGGTTTCGCGCATTGCAACGTCAATAGCGCGGGCTATCTGCTGGGCAGCTGGCGGCCCGGGGAAAGTTTCGAACCCGGCGCGCCGTACCGCACCCTCAATTGGGGTCACAGTTTTTACGCGCCACAGACCTGCCTCATTGCTGGGCAGCGCACGCTTTTTGGCTGGATGGGCAGCTTCGGGCGCGCCCCGGCCTCCGCGGCCGACGGCTGGTCCGGCCAGCTCACGGTACCGATGAGCGTCCACCTCGAGTCCGGTGAACTGTGCTTACGGCCCGCCCCTACCCTCACGCGCCTGCGCGGCCGCTGTTTATGGAACGACGACGCCGCCCTTCCGGCCAGCGCGCCTACTATCCTCGCCCGGGATATTACCGCGGCGGATATTTCCGTGACTCTGCTTGCGGGTGCATGTGAACGGCTGCGCCTGCGCATTGGTTCGGATACCAGTTCGGTGAGCATTATCGTGGATCGTAATAGCGGCACCATCGGGGTGGATCGCGGCGGGGCGGTGGGTAATCTGGGTTACCGGGCTGCGCCCTGGGCTCCGGCCTACCGGCTTTGGGGCGAGCGCGCCGCCGAGATTGCGGGCGAATCTGCCGCCACGGGTGCCGCGGGCGCAACGAGCGCAGCACCGCTGGCTCCCCTTGCTGAGCTAAGTTTCCGGGTGCTTGTGGATGCCGGCTCGGTGGAAGTGATAGCCGGGAACGGCGAGCGGGTGCTCTCCTCGCTGGCCTTTGTGGAGGGCAAACGTGATATCACCCTCCTGGCTGAGGAGGGTGATATCACGGTCGCGGCCTCGGTATGGGAGATGACGGATGCCTTCCCCCAGGCGGAGCCAGTGCTAGAAATTGACGCCTTAGCGGGAAGCTAAGCGCGAGCAGCCGCGAGCGCGGCGCTGACGGTTTCGCTCAGTTCCTTCCAGGAGACGATGAACTTCTCCACGCCTTCGCGCTCAAGCTGGGCAGCCACATCGCCCATATCCACGCCCACCGCGGCCAGCTCTTCGAAGACCCGGTGGGCCTGGCCGTAGTTCTCCCGCACCGTATCCCCGGTGATCTCCGCGTGGTCCGCGGTGGCCTCCAGGGTTTTCTCCGGCATGGTATTGACGGTAGCCGGCGCCACCAGCTCGGTGACGTAGAGAGTATCGGGATAATTCGGGTTCTTTACCCCGGTGGAAGCCCACAGCGGGCGCTGGGCATGCGCGTGATCCGCCGCGAGGGTAGTGAAACGCTCGGAGGCAAATTTCTTCTCGAAGATTTCGTAGACCAGGCGAGCATTGGCTACTCCGGCCTTGCCGCGCAGCGCCAGGGCTTCCTCGGTGCCGATCTTCTCCAGGCGGGCATCCACTTCGGTATCCACGCGGGAAACGAAAAGCGAAGCCACCGAGTGGATATCGCTGAGCGCATGCCCGGAACGCTGGGCCTTTTCCAGACCGGCGAGGTAGGCATCCACCACTTCGCCGTAGCGAGCCAGGGAGAAAATGAGAGTAACGTTCACGGAGATCCCGTGGCCGATCACTTCGGTAATAGCCGGCAGGCCCTCCTTAGTGGCCGGGATTTTAATCATGGCGTTCGGGCGATCCACCCGGTCCCACAGCTGGCGGGCCTGGGCCACGGTGGCCGAGGTGTCATGCGCGAGTTCCGGGGAAACTTCGATGGAAACGCGGCCGTCTTCCCCGCCGGATTCTTCAAAAATGGGGCGGAAAATATCGCAGGCGTCCTGGACGTCCTTAATGATGATGTCGAAGATCGCTTCGTCGCCGTCCTTGCCGGCCGCGGCGGTGGCGGCCACCTGCTCGGTGTAGCTTTCCCCGTTGCGCAGGGCCGCGGCGAAAATCGTGGGATTCGTGGTCACGCCCCGCACGGTATGCGTCTCGATAAGGGAAGCAAGGTTCCCGGAAGCGATACGCTCCCGGGATAGATCGTCCAGCCAGATACTCACTCCGGCGGCGCTCAGGCTAGCGGTACTCATATTCGTGTCCTTTCTTGGTGTGCCCGGCGGGCTTCTAGTTATCCGCGGCGCTGCGGATCTCCAGGTCATGCGGGGCGGGATGGTCGAGGGTGCGACCCACCGTGCAGGCTCGCGCAATGGCCCGGTCCACGCGCTGGAGCAAGGCACCGCGCTGTTCTTCAGGCATATCGGCGAATTCCACCTCCATCGCGGTGTGGAAAGCGGCGAAGCGGTTATTTTCCCGATCCGCATCCGCGCTCACCGTGAAGGTGGCACTATAGTCCTCCCCGAGGAGCTGCTCGAAGCGGGAATCCGCGCTGAGGGCCTGGCAGCCAGCCACCGCCAGCTGCATGAGTTCCCCGGGAGTGAATTGTTCGGGACCTTTCCCGATTTCCACACTGGCGCCGCGATCATTAACGGCGGTGAAATGAAGATGCCCGATACGCCGGGCAGAGAGCTGAGCCATAGCTACCTCCTTGTTTCTTTCACTTTACGGGAAAGCTCAGCGCTGTGGTGAGCGCGCTTTCCACCAGCGGAAAAGTCCGGCCAAGAAAAGACCGATCGCTGCCAGTACGCAAGCACCCCACAGCGCCGGGGTGAAGGATCCTCCGTGGGCGCCGGCACTTGCAGCGGCCCAACGCGGGGCGACGACGGCAGCCAGCGAGAAACCGAGGAACATGAGGCCGTAGTTGGTTCCATTGTGACGCGGCCCGAAGCTGTGCATGGTCAGCGGCGCGAAAAGACTCATGGTGCCCCCGAAGGCCAGGGCTACCAGGATGGCACCGCTGAGGAAGAGTACCGTTGCCCCGCGCTCGGATAGCGCGAGAAGCGCGAGCCCGCCTGCCGCGCAGCCGAGCACCGCCACCAGGCACAGCGGGATGCCGATACGGTCGGAAAGCCAGCCCCAGGCCAGCCGCCCGGCCGCGTTCGCGACCGCGAAAAGCGAGACGGTGAGAGCCGCGGCTGCGGCGTCGAACCCAATACTCGTGGCGAGCGGGGCCATATTGGCATTGACCATGATGCCACCGAAAGCAGCTGTGACGAAAATAGCGAGGATGAGCCAGAAAGTGGGGGTGGCGAGCATCTGGAGCGGGCTCAGGCTCGCGCGCGGTCCGGCGGCTGCGGCCGTGCCCGCCGGGCGGGGTAGGTAGGCCCCGTATTCTTCGCGGAAGGGACGCACCAGGAAGATGACCGCGGCGGCGTTAATCACTGTGAAAGCAATGCCGAGAATCACCAGGGAGCTATGCACGCCGTATCCGGCAATGAGATGCTGGCCGGCCGGAGCGATGATCATGGGGCCAATTCCCATCCCTGCGGTGATAAGACCAGCTACCATACCGCGCCGGTCCGGGAAGAAACGCATGGTATTGGTGAGCGCAGCCGAGTAGAAGAGACCCTGACCGCCGCCGGTGACCAACCCGTAGCTAAGCACGAACAGCGCGAGGGTGGGGGCTAGGCCGGCCAGGATATGCCCCAGCCCGAAGCAGATACCGCCCACCGCCATCATCTGGGCCGCGTAACCGCGCCGCAAGAGCGTGCCGGAGGCAATCATAATAAAGGGCACTACCAGGGAGGCGAGCCCGAAGGCCAGCATAATATCCGGCGCTGCCCATCCGCGGCTCGCGGCAAGCGGGCGCACAAAAATAGAGAAGGCGGTGAGCGCCCCCGTGGTCATAATGGCAAGAAGTGTTCCGATAAGAACGCGGCTGCGGCGCGGCATCGTTGCCGGCGGCTGGGCCGCGGGTTCCTGAGCGGCAGGGTGAGTGCTGGTCACGTTAGTCGTAATCTCCATTTTTCCAGAGCCGCACCGGGGCTTCGCACCCGGCTTCCATGGCGGCAAATGTTTCGGGCACGTCGATAATGCGCTGGTTCTTCGAGCCGCGGAACGTGAGGTCACGAATGAACTGGGATTGGATAAAAGGCCCGTCCACCAGCACGTCCACGTGGGAAAGAAGTTCGCGTTTATCTTCGGTTTCTTCCAGGAGCTGCTCGAAGGTGTAGCCGCTCCAGCTCCAAATTGTTTTACTATTCCCGAAGCGCTCCCGGAAACGCCGCGCTAACGGCAGCAGAACCGGAGTATTGAGGAACGGTTCCCCGCCCACGAAGGACACCCCGGCCACGTAGCTTTTCGCGCAGTCCTCAAGGATGCGTTCTTCGAGTTCTTCCGTGTAGGGGGTGCCGTAACGGAAGCTTTGGGCAGCCACGTTATAGCAGCCCGGGCATTTGAAGGGGCAGCCGGATACGTAGATCGCGCAGCGCACCCCTTCCCCGTCCACCATAACGAAGGGCTTGTAATCGGCAACATAGCTGCGCGATAAGCGCCGCCCATCCCAGGCGCCGGGGCGCTTGGGTTGGTGCACCCCCGGAGCTTCCGGAGGTGTGGAGAGCAGGCGCAATTCTCGCATTCTTCCTTACCTTTTCACAGTCCCTGAGTCGCAATACTCCCCGCGCCCGGCACATTCGCCGAGTGCGGGGAGCCTTGCGAGAGTGCGCCCGCGAAAAGCTGAGACGCACGGGGCCTTAGGTGCTGGGGTACGCCGGCACGCGGCACTCAACCGCGCGGCACCGAACACCCACAGCGCTTAAGCGCAGGGACCGTCCATGTGCTTGACGCGGGAAATGATTTCCTCGTGCCGGCCGTGCACCATGGGGCGCTTGACCGGGTTACCGAGGTACCCGCAGGTGCGCTTGACAACATCGCAACGGTCGGGATCATCATTGCCGCAATTCGGGCACTTGAAACCTTCCGCCGTGGGATCGAATTCCCCGTTGAAGCCGCACTCGTAGCACTTATCAATAGGAGTATTGGTGCCCAGGTAGGCCACCTTATCGTAAGCGTAATCCCAGACCGCTTCCAGAGCCGCGGTGTTGTGGGTCAGCTTGGGGTACTCGCAGTAGTGGATGAACCCACCCTTGGTGTACTCCGCGTAGGGAGCTTCGAAGTCGATCTTCTCAAAGGGAGTGATCTTCTTACGCACATCGTAGTGGAAGGAATTCGTGTAGTAATCCTTCGCGGTGATATCCGGAACCGCACCGAAACGCTCACGATCCATGGAGCAGAAACGGTTGGTGAGGGATTCGGCCGGGGTGGAGTACACAGAGAACCAGTAGGGGTACTCCTTCTTCCACTGGTCGGCGTACTGGCTCAGGCGGCGCACGATATCCAGGGTGAATTCCTTCGCTTCCGCGTTATGCTCCCAATTCGGGCCGTAGAACGCGGTAGCCGCTTCGTACAGGCCAATGTAGCCAATGGAAAGCGTGGAACGCTGGTTGTGGAAGAACTTCGTGACGTCCTCATCGCCTTCTTCCGCGCGGATACCCAGGGCACCGTAACGGTAGAGAATGGGGGCGTTTTCCGGGGTGGCATCCTCGCAGCGCTGGGCGCGGTAGACCAGAGCTTCCTTGACCACCTGCATGCGCTCATCGAAGATCTTCCAGAAACGCTGCTTATCCCCGCGCGCCTGCAGTGCGATACGCGGCACGTTGAGGGTGACCACACCCAGGTTATTACGCCCGGCGTTCACGGCCTCACCGGTTTCCGGATCCACCCACTTGGGCAGGAAGGAACGGCAGCCCATGGGAGCCTTGTAATCACCTTCCAGCTCGGTGAGCCGGTCATAGGAGAGGACATCCGGGTACATGCGCTTCGTGGAGCATTCCAGGGCCAGCTGCTTAACGTCGTAGTTGGGATCCTCGGGGTTGAGGTTCACGCCGCGGCGCAGCCCGAAAACGAGCTTCGGGAAGATCGCGGTGTGACCATCGGCCCCGATGCCCTTAATACGAATGGTCAGGATCGCCTTCTGGATTTCCCGCTCGAAACGGTTGGTGCCCAGGCCGAAACCGAGGGTGACGAAAGGAGTCTGCCCGTTCGAGGAGTAGAGAGTGTTGATCTCATACTCCAGGGACTGCATGGCATCGTAGATGTCCTTCTTCGTCTTTTCCCAGCAGTACTCATCGCGCTTATCTTCGGCAACCCAACGCTCGGCATCCTTGAGGTGCTTGGCGTAATTGAGTTCCGCGTAGGGGGCGAGCACTTCATCGCAGCGATCCACCGAGCAGCCACCGTACTGGCTGGAGGCCACATTCGCGATGATCTGAGCGATCTGCGCGGTAGCGGTGTTAATGGAACGCGGGGATTCCACCCGGGCGTTACCGATCTGGAAGCCATCACGGAGCATGCCTTCAATATCGATGAGGCAGCAATTGGTCATGGGCTGGAAGGGGTTGTAATCCAGATCGTGGAAGTGGATATCGCCCTTAATATGCGCATTGGCCACCGCCGGGGGCAGCAGGTACTTGAGGGCGTACGCCTTGGCCACCGCACCCGCGGTCAGATCGCGCTGGGTGTTAAAAACAGTGGAGTCCTTATTGGCGTTCTCATTGACCACCGTCTTATCGCGCTGCATGAGCTTATCCAGGGAGCGCGAAATATCCATGGCCTGTTCGCGCGCGGTATCGCGATCGTGGCGGTACTCAATATAGGCGCGTGCCACCTGCGGATAGCGGGAAGCCATAAGCACGTTCTCCACTTCCGTTTGGATGGTGGGAACGTCAAGCTTGGCAGCATCAAGATGATCGATCACCGTGCGGGTGGCTTCCTCAACGAATGCGTAATCGTCGATGCCCTGGCTGTTCATTGCCAGCGCGATTGCGCGGTAGATCTTACCGGCGTCAAAGCTAACCGACCGACCGTCACGCTTGGTGACGACTACCCCCGTGGTCGTTGAGGTATCAATCAACATCTTGTGCCTCCGTAAAAATCGAACACTACATATAGTAGTCGGCCAGAATGACACCGGTGTGCTTCGTGCGCCACACGGATGCGTTTTTCTCCCCGCGCCCGCCGCGCCCGGCCCTGTAAAGGGCGACGGCGCGCCACTCTCGCCCCGCGCCCGCCAAATTTATGATGTGCAACACATTTTTTCGGCGCCGCGTTTCGCGTCCACCGGGCGAGCTTACCACTACCTATAGGGGCACCACCCGCCCACCACCCCTACATCTTGCGATAGGTGCAAAACCGGCTCCAAACCGCCATTTCCACCCCAGGCCGGCCCGCAGCCAGCTGGCGGCGTCGTCGTACTTCATCACCGCGAGCCACCATTTTAGTGGTCTATCCCACAAATAGCGTGCTAACGCGAACGTAAGTTAACCCAATACTGTTGCACGCGTTTATTATCGGATGTGGTGGCGTACGCCACCCGGGTACTCAACCGAGGATCCGCTCGAGATGCCAGCGCTGCCGTCCACGCGGACCGCGCCGGCCCATATAAATGGAGTTTCAGCTATGAGTGCACCAGCTGACACTGCTCTTCCGAGCTATAGCGAAGAAGAGGCAAAATATATTATCCGGAACCGCCACGGTGTTCCGGTCGGAACAAAACCGCATACGAAGTGGACGCTGCCGCGCATCGCGGTGTGGGTCCTCGTAACAGCCCTCGGCGTTGCGGGCTGGTACATGCTCGCCTTCTATCGCGGTGAACAAGTCAATACCGCGTGGTTCGTGGTGACGTCGGTCTGCACCTACATGATCGCCTACCGCTTCTACGCGCTCTTTATTCAAAAAACCATTATGAAGCCCGACGATTCCAACGCGACGCCGGCCGAACGCATCAATAACGGACGCGATTTCGACCCGACAAACCGCGTGGTGCTCTACGGGCATCACTTCGCCGCTATCGCCGGCGCCGGCCCGCTGGTGGGCCCGGTGCTGGCCGCCCAGATGGGCTACCTGCCCGGCACCCTGTGGATTATCTTCGGGGTGTGCGTGGCCGGTGCCGTCCAGGACATGCTCGTCCTCTTCTTCTCCATGCGTCGCGGCGGGCGCAGCCTCGGCCAGATGGCCGTGGATGAAATCGGGAAGATCGGCGGGGCCGTGGCCGCGGTCATGATCCTCGTTATGCTCATGATCGTGCTGGCCGTGCTCGCCATGATCTGCGTGAACGCGCTGGCCGATTCGCCCTGGGGCGTTTTCGCCGTCGGTATGACCATCCCCATCGCGCTGTGCATGGGCCTGTGGCTGCGTTTCGTGCAGCCCGGCAATATCACGATGGTGTCCATTGTTGGGTTCATTGCGCTGCTCGGTGCGATTATCGGGGGCCGCTACGTGGCGGAATCCGATTTCGGCCAGGCGTTCTTGCACCTGTCCCCCACCACCCTCGTGTGGTGCATGATTGTGTACGGTTTTTTCGCGGCCGTGCTGCCAGTTTGGCTGCTCCTCACCCCGCGTGACTACCTGTCCACCTTCATGAAGGTCGGCACTATCGTGGTGCTGGCGCTGGGCATTCTCATCGTGCGCCCGCTGGTGGAAATGCCGGCCGTCACCGAATTCGCTTCGAATACGGACGGCCCGGTATTCGCCGGGGAACTCTTCCCCTTCCTCTTTATTACCATCGCCTGCGGGGCGCTTTCCGGGATGCACGCAACGGTGTCCTCGGGTACCTCCCCGAAGATGATCCAGAAGGAATCCCAGGTCCGCATGATCGGCTACGGCGGCATGCTCATGGAATCCTTCGTGGCGATTATGGCGCTGGCCGCGGCCTCTTCCCTCAATATGGGTATCTACTTCGGTATGAATACCTCCGAGCACACCACCGATAAGCTGGCGGGCACGGCCATCGTGCAGATGACCGATAACCGCTCCGAGCTTTCGGCGGCCGCGGTGCAAAACCTCGCGGTCACCGATACCCACGGCAATTCGGTGGAAGCCCGCTGGGAATCCTGGGATGAGAACGGCAATGAGAAGACCTACGTGGGCGCGGAAGCCTTCGATAAGGTCGCCGAGGACGTTGGGGAAACCTCCGTCACCTCGCGTACCGGTGGTGCGCCCACCCTCGCGGTGGCCATCGCCCATATTCTGCACCAGGTAGGCGGCGGCCAGGCCATGATGGGCTTCTGGTACCACTTCGCGATTATGTTCGAGGCGCTGTTCATCCTCTCCGCCGTGGACGCCGTGACCCGCGTGGCCCGCTTCCAGCTGGGCGACGCCCTGGGCAATGTGCTGCCCAAGTTCAAGGATCCTTCCTGGCGAGTGGGCGCGTGGATTACCACGGCCGTGGTGGTGGCGGCCTGGGGTTCGCTGCTGCTCATGGGCGTGACCGACCCGCGCGGCGGTATCCAAACGCTCTACCCGCTCTTCGGCGTAGCGAACCAGCTTATCGCCGCTTTGGCCCTGATTTTGTGCACCGTGGTGGTGGTCAATAAGGGCTGGGCGAAGTGGGCCTGGATCCCGGGCATCGCCGCGACCTTCGACCTGATCGTCACCTTCGCGGCGTCCTGGCAGAAGATCTTCTCCTCCGACGCCGCCATCGGGTACTTCACCCAGAACACCAACGCGAAGGCAGCGCTCGCCAAGGCGCAGGCCGCCGGGGATACCGGAGCCATCGGCATCCAGTCCGCGATTGTGCGTAACACCTTCATCCAGGGCTGGCTCTCGGTCATCTTCCTGGCCACGGTGGCCTTCGTGCTGGTGTGCGCGATTATCAAGATCATCCGGGTTATCGCCGCGAAGAAGTACGTGAACTCCGAGGATCCCTACCAGGAGTCCAACTTCTACGCGCCCACCCAGCTCTTCCCGACCAAGTTGGAGAAGAAGGTGGTGGCGGAATACGCCGTCGTGGGCGACCCGGCTTTGATTCCCGGTTTCGATCACCGTAAGGGTGCGGGCGCGCACGGTTCCGGTTCCGGTACGACGACGCCGCCAGCAGCCAAGGCGAGCTCTGCCAGCGACTCGGATTCTTCCGGGTCCGCTCAGAGCTAGGAGATCAGGCCAATGTTCATGACCCAGCTCCGCGCCTTCGCGGCGCACGCTCGCGGCCTGTGGCGGGATTTCACCGGTGAATCGGCTTACGAGAAATACGTAGCCCGGCACGCCCGTGAACATCCCGATCATCCGCCGCTCGCCAAACGCGAGTTCTGGCGCCAGCGCGCAGCCTTCGACGAGGAGAATGTCTCCACCGGCTGCTGCTAAGCGCCGGGCTTGGCGTTCATCACCAGGCTTGGCCTTAGGCGCCGGGCTGGAAACCGGCCAACCCGCCCCTGCGCGGCCACAGTGGTGCCCGCGCAGGGGCGGCGTCGTCGTACCTGGTCCCAAGAACTAGCAGCCCAAGCGGCATAGGATAAAAGAGAGGCAAAGGAGCCTCATCATTTTATGTCGAGGTAATTATGGGACGTTGTTTTTCTGTATCCACACACAAGAACACCTCGCGTCCACGCCGGCGGGTGGCCCTGCTCGGGGCGCTCGCGCTGGCTCCCGTTGCCCTAGGTTCGTGCGCCGCCTCCGCGAGCGCGCCCGCCGGTGCGGCAACTGTGCACGGAGGTGAAGCAAATATCGTATTGCCTGATCTGTCGGGCGTGAGCGCAGTGGGCGGGGTATCCGGCCGGTTGCTCCTCCTCATCGGGGTGGGGGTCTGCGTGCTGGGGCTGTGCTTCGGGCTCATCACGTATATGAATCTGCGTAAGCTTCCGGTGCATCGGGCCATGGCCGAGGTCGCCGACCTCATTTACGAAACCTGCAAGGCCTACCTGGTCAAACAGGGGCGGTTCCTCTTGGTGCTCTGGGCTTTTATTACCGCGGTCATCGTGGTCTATTACAAGTTCCTGGTGGGCTTCACCTGGGGGAAGCTCGCGATTGTGGTGGCGTTCTCGCTGCTGGGTATGGGCGGCTCGTACGCGGTGGCGTGGTTCGGGATTCGCGTGAATACCCTGGCCAATGCGCGCACGGCTTTCGCTTCGCTGCGCGGGCGGCCCCTCCCGCTGCACCAGGTGCCGCTGCGTTCGGGGATGTCCATCGGGATGGTGCTCATTTCCCTGGAATTGCTCATGATGCTGGTCATTTTGCTGTTCCTGCCCGCGGATGTGGCGGGGGCCTGCTTTATTGGCTTCGCGATTGGGGAATCGCTGGGCGCTTCGGCGCTGCGCATCGCCGGTGGTATTTTCACGAAGATTGCCGATATTGGCTCCGACCTCATGAAGATCGTCTTCAAAATTGATGAGGACGACCCGCGTAACCCGGGCGTCATCGCCGATTGCGTGGGCGATAATGCCGGGGATTCGGTGGGCCCCTCCGCGGACGGCTTCGAAACCTACGGGGTGACCGGGGTGGCGCTGGTGACCTTCATCGTGCTCGCGGTGCATGAGCCGGCCCTGCAAGCAACCCTGCTGGTGTGGGTCTTCACGGTGCGCGTGGCCATGATTATCGCCTCGGCGCTGGCCTACGGCCTCAACGCGCGCCTGGCCGCCACCCGCTACGCCACCGCGACTACCCTCAATTTCGAAAAACCGCTGAGTTCACTCGTGTGGCTCACCTCGATTTTCTGCATTGCTTGCGTATACGGGATCTCCTGGCTCGTTTTGGGTGGGAACGACGGCGCACTGTGGCTCGCGCTCGCCACTATCGTGACCTGCGGGACTTTGGCGGGAGCGCTTATCCCCGAGCTGGTCAAGGTCTTCACCTCCACAACCTCGCGGCACGTGCGCGAAGTGGTGAAGAGCTCGCGCCAGGGCGGGGCTTCCCTCAATATCCTTTCCGGCGTGGTAGCCGGGAATTTCTCCGCCTTCTGGCTGGGCATCACCATCGTGGGGCTCATGGCCGGGGCTTTCGTGATCGCGGATGCCACGCTCGGTGAGTTCATGCTGGCGCCGGCTGTTTTCGCTTTCGGGCTGGTGGCCTTCGGGTTCCTCGGCATGGGGCCGGTGACCATCGCGGTGGATTCCTACGGCCCGGTCACGGATAACGCCCAGTCGGTCTACGAGCTTTCCTGCATCGAGGCGCTCCCCGATATCGACGCCGATATTCGCTCCGGTTTTGGTTTCGCCCCGCAATGGGACCGCGCCAAGCTCATGCTGGAGGAGAACGACGGCGCCGGCAATACCTTCAAGGCCACCGCCAAGCCGGTGCTCATCGGCACCGCGGTGGTGGGGGCGACCACGATGATCTTCTCGATTATTATCGGGCTGACCGGTGGGCTGACCAGCGGAATCGAGATGCTGTCCCTCATGCATGCCCCGTTCCTGCTCGGGATTATCAGCGGGGGCGCGGTGATCTTCTGGTTCTCCGGCGCCTCGATGCAGGCGGTGACCACGGGTGCGTACCGGGCGGTGGAGTTCATCAAAGAGTCCATCCATCTAGATAAAAATGCGGAGCGGGCTTCCCACGATGACTCGCGGCGCGTCGTCGAAATTTGTACCCAATACGCACAGCAGGGGATGCTCACCATTTTCCTGGCGGTCTTCTTCGCTACTCTTTCCTTCGCGTTTATCGAGCCGTACTTCTTTATCGGCTACCTCATTTCCATCGCTATTTTCGGCCTCTACCAGGCGATTTACATGGCGAATGCGGGTGGGGCCTGGGATAACGCGAAGAAGATCGTGGAGGTGGATCTGCACGCGAAGGGCACCGCGCTCCACGATGCCACCATCGTGGGCGATACCGTGGGTGATCCTTTCAAGGACACTTCCTCGGTGGCCCTCAACCCGACTATTAAGTTCACGACTCTCTTCGGCCTGCTCGCCGTGGAGCTGGCCGTGAGCCTCAACGCTCAGAATCTCACCGCGGTGGTCACCGGCCTGGCGGTGTGCTTCGGGGCTCTCGCGCTCGTCTTTATTTACCGCTCGTTCTACAGCATGCGCATCCAGGCATCCACCGAGGATCCGCTGCTGGACGAACCCGAACCTGAATCTTCGCGTGAATCTTCACCTGAATCTTCGCCCGTATCCGAACCGGCGCTCGAACCGCATTCCCGGTTTTACACCGGATCCGAACCCGAGAAGGGAGTCCTGGCATGAATATCGCCGTGCATTGGTCCGGCGCTCAGATCAGCCCGGAAGGAAAAATAGCCGGCCAGGATGCCGGCGCTACCCTGCTGCGCCGCCTCCTGCGTATTTTCCCGGATGCGGTGGTGCTTGACCCCAGCGGGGTTTCCGCCGAAGAGCTCGCCCCAGATACGGTGGTCATCACTATGGATGTGCATGATACCCCGGCCCTGTGGGCGCGCCTACGGGCCGCGGGCCAGGCGGCGGCCGGCCGGCCCGCCCCGCGGCTCATGAATTTTGTGTGGCTGCCGGTTTCCACCCTGGAAAGCGCGGAGGAGATCGCCCCGGTGGCGCTTTCTTGCGCGCTCTTCCCCACGTTTGCCAATTCGGAGCGCACCGCCGGTGAGATCCGCGAGATGGTGAATAAGTGGACGGTGCCCCCGCTGGCCGGGAGGCTCAAGCTCGGCTGGGTGAATCTCGGTTTCCGCCTCGACCACGTGCAAGAGCGGCGCGAACCGGAGGTCCCGGTGGTGCTCTATCCCGCGATTTACCTCTCGGCGCGCAAACGCCCCGATTTCTTCATGGATGTGCTGAGCCGGGTGCGCGAACTCATCCCGCTCACGGTGGAGATGCGCCTGCACGAAGCGCACCTGGTTTCCGAGAAAGCCATGCGGTACTCGCGCCTGCCGTGGATGCACGTGGGGCCGCTGACCGATACCCGCACCTCGTATTACCAGGCCCTCGCCCATACCACGGCCTTCCTGGCCACCGCCGCGGAGGAATCCTACGGGCTGTCCTACGTGGAAGCCCTGGGCGCCGGGGCGCTCGGGGTGTTCCCGGACGTGCCCTGGGCCCGCGCGCTACTGCCGGAAAACTATCCCTTCCTCTATCCGGATGGCGATGAGGCGGCCGCGGCGGCCATGCTCACCCGGGTCCTCACCCGCACCGCGCAGTGCCGGGCGGATCTGGACGCGGCCTGCGGCGGGAGTTTCCGCGAGTGGATCGCCGCGCATCACTCCGATGATGCGTTCGACCGCGAAATCGTGGCCGCGGTGCAGCGCTGGTTCGGGTAGCGCTGCTTCGCGTAACGATCACTAGCACATATAACGACGGCGCCCGCGGCGCGCCCCGTGTTTTATTCCTCGGTGATAGCGGGGGCGGGGCGTGCCGTGTAGGACGCCGTCGTACCAACAAGACGGTACGCGACCGTACGGTTAAAGAAATCGACGACGACGCCAATCCCCAGCGCCATGATCGCGGTGCCAATGCCGATGACGCCGCTGCTCAAATCGAAGCGGAACAGCGCGAGGGCGATGAGAACCACGATGAAGTCCTGGGCCACACGGAAGGTGCGGTAGGACTGGCCCGGGAAGCGGCGCAGGAGCACGGGGACGATGCAGTCGGCGGCACCCTGGCCGATGTCCGGGGTGATATAAAGCGAGAGCCCCAGCGCGAAAATCACCAGGCCGATGGCCAGGTGGGCGAGCATCCCTGGGATTGAATACGTGAAAACGTAGATGGAGTCGAGGATGCTGGTGAAGCTGGTGACGAGCACCCCGACCAGGGTGAAATTGAGGACGGTGCCCAGTCCGAGGACTTTGTGGTCGAAGGGGAAGATGAGCGCGATGAGGGCGATATTGACCACCGGGACCACCCAGGAGAAGGACAGGCCGGTGATGTGGCTGACGCCCTGGAGCAGGGCGGTGAAGGGGTCCACGCCGGCGTGACCTTTGAGGGCCACGGTGATGCCGATGGCGGTGAGAATCACGCCGATGAGGCAGACCAGCGAGCGGCGCAGCAAGCTGCCCGGGCGCAAGGTCCATTCGCGGGCGCAGCACAGTGACTCAAACATGACGAGCTACCTTCTCAATCTCAGGGAAGCCGCCGTGCCACACCGCGGCATCACCAGCGTAGTGCATGCGAGCGGGCAATTCCTGGGCCGTGGCGGAGGTCGCTTTTATTATGGGTAAACGGTTTTATGCATCAAGGAGGGGCTGGCAGGTCACCCTTGTGCAGGGTCGTCTGCCAGCCCCTCTCTTGCGTTACGCGATCAGTTCAGCGGTTATGCCTTGCGGCGCCGCGTCACCACGAGCCCGCCAGTGAGCAGGAGCAGTGCTGCTGTTCCAGCAAGACCAACGCTCGTTGCACCAGTGACCTGGAGGGTCTTCTTGACCTTCTTGGTCTTCGGCGCAGGCTTGCCCGGGTCGTTCGGGTTCAACGGGTCGGTGCCGTTCTTAATTTCGTCACCGTCATTGATACCGTCACCATCCGTGTCGGCCTTATTCGGGTTGGTTGCCTTGCCACCGTTCTTAGCACCGGTCACTTCGTCACCGTCAGTGAGACCATCACCATCGGTGTCAGGGTTGAGCGGGTTGGTGTTACCAGGCTTGCCGTCCTTATTGAACTTGTCATCCTGGAACGGGTTCTTGGTGCCGTTCACCTCGTCACCGTCCGTGATGCCGTCACCGTCGGTGTCCGGGTTCTTCGGGTCAGTACCAATCTTCTTCTCGTCACCATCGGTCAGGCCATCACCATCGGTATCACCCTTATTCGGGTCCGTACCGTTCTTGATTTCGTCGCCATCATTGACGCCGTCACCATCAGTATCGGCCTTGTTCGGGTTAGTCGGAGTGCCACCGTTGTTCTTGCCGGTAACTTCGTCACCATCAGTGAGACCATCACCGTCGGTATCCGGGTTGAGCGGGTCAGTGTTACCAGGCTTGCCGTCCTTATTGAACTTATCGTCCTGGAACGGGTTCTTGGTGCCATTGACCTCATCACCGTCATTGATGCCGTCGCCATCAGTATCCGGGTTCAATGGGTCAGTACCGATCTTCTTTTCCTCACCATCGGTCAGGCCGTCACCGTCAGTATCGGGGTTCTTCGGGTCGGTCTTGGTGGCCTTGGAGTCATCGACCTTCGGGGTGCCATCCTCGTTGCGAGCAGGCTTACCGTTCTCGTCGATATCCGTACCGGCTTCCTCACCATCGGTCAGGCCATCCCCATCAGTATCCGGGTTCTTCGGATCGGTGCCCAGGTCCTTTTCACGACCATCAGTCACACCATCACCGTCAGTATCCGGGTTCTTCGGGTCGGTCCCGTCCTTCTTTTCGTCCCCGTCATTCACGCCATCACCATCAGTGTCAGCGTTATTCGGGTCCGTGCCGTCCTTGATTTCGTCAGCGTCGGTGACGCCATCGCCATCGGTATCGGCCTTGTTCGGGTTGGTCGGTTTGCCACCGTTGTTCTTGCCAGTGACTTCGTCACCGTCATTGACCCCGTCACCATCCGAGTCGGGGTTGAGCGGGTCGGTGTTACCAGGCTTCCCATTCGGATCGGACTTGTCGTCCTTGAACGGGTTCTTGGTGCCGTTGACTTCGTCGCCGTCGTTGATACCGTCACCATCGGTGTCCGGGTTCTTCGGGTCGGTCTTGGTGGCCTTGGAGTCATCAACCTTCGGGGTGCCATCCTCGTTACGAGCAGGCTTGCCGTTCTCGTCAATGTCCGTACCAACTTCCTGACCGTCAGTCAGGCCGTCACCATCGGTGTCGGAATTCTTCGGGTCGGTGCCCAGGTCCTTTTCACGACCGTCAGTCACACCGTCACCGTCAGTGTCCGGGTTATTCGGGTCAGTCCCGTCCTTCTTCTCATCCCCATCCGTCACGCCGTCACCATCGGTGTCCGGGTTCTTCGGGTCAGTCCCGTCCTTCTTCTCGTCACCGTCGTTCACGCCGTCACCGTCAGTGTCCGGGTTATTCGGATCGGTGCCGTCCTTCTTCTCGTCACCGTCGTTCACGCCGTCACCGTCAGTGTCCGGGTTATTCGGATCGGTGCCGTCCTTCTT
>NZ_JBOZBG010000019.1:0-39757 GCF_051264595.1 Actinotignum urematis
CGGTAGCTAAGGTTGTTTGCGCTGATGGTACTGCACTCGGTGGGGTGTGGGAGAGTAGGTCACTGCCGCCATATTTTGTTGATTGTGTGTGGGGTGTTAGTCCTTTTGGGGCTGGCACCCCACACACGCATTTAACCGCTAAGGCCACAGCGAACCGACGAGCAGAATGGCGGCGCGGCTGTTTCCTCCACGGCGGGCGTGCCTTGCCTCCAGCCCAGAAAGCAAGGGCGTGTCTCCAATCCAGCGTGCAGCGTAAAAAGTGGTCCGCACCTCATAGTTGCGTCGTCGTCGACTAAAATAAAAAGCGCGCAATCGCGCACGGTCTACCCAATGGAGGAGATATGAAAGCAGCGCGTTACTACGGTAACCACGATATTCGCATCGAAGATATCGAAGAGCAGCCGCTCGAACCCGGCACTGTGCGGGTGAAGGTTGCTTGGTGCGGTATCTGCGGTACCGATCTTCACGAATACCTCGACGGTCCCATCTTCTGTCCCGCGGAAGGCCACCCGCATCCGATTTCGGGTGAGGAAGTCCCGGTCACCCTCGGGCACGAAATGTCCGGCGTCGTTGCCGAAGTTGGCGAAGGCGTAACGGACCTCGCGGCCGGCGACCACGTCGTCGTCGAACCGTATATTATCCGCGACAGCGTGGATACCGGTCCCGAATCGACCACGTACCACCTGTCTCCCGATATGAACTTCATCGGCCTGGGCGGCCGCGGCGGCGGCCTGGCCGAAAATATCGTTGTCAAGCGGCGCTGGGTCCACAAGATCCCGGGCAATATTCCGCTTGACCAGGCCGCCCTCATCGAGCCGCTCTCCGTGGCCGTCCACGGCGTGGACCGCGGCGACGTCAAGGAAGGCGATTTCGCTCTCGTGGGCGGGGCCGGCCCCATCGGCGTGCTCTGCTGTGCGGTGCTCAAAGCCAAGGGCCTCAAGGTCGCGGTCTCGGAACTCTCCGAACTGCGCCGCCAGCGCGCCGTTGATGCCGGCGTGGTTGACTACGCCTGGGATCCGCGCGAAGTCGATATCGTGGAAGAAACCAAGAAACTCACCGGCGGCGTGGGCGCCAATGTTGCCTTCGAATGCACCTCGGTGGACGTGGTACTCAACCAGCTCATCGCGGCGCTCGGGCCGCGCGGCGTGCTCGTCAATATGTCGATCTGGGGCCACCAGCCGAATATTGATATGCACTCCGTGGTCATGAAGGAACTCGACGTGCGCGGCGTTATCGGCTACGTCAATACCCACCCGGACACGATTGAGCTGGTCGCCTCGGGCAAGATCGATCTTGCCCCGTTCATTACCGGCAAGATCAACCTGGAAGACCTCGTTGACAAGGGCTTCGACACCCTCATCCACCGCAACGAAACCGCGGTCAAGATCCTCGTCTCCCCGAACGGCGAAGGCGAAGACTAAAGCGGTCACTCCACGCGAGTGAGTTGTGTGTGACAGCGCCCGTGGTAGGGAAACCCGCCGCGGGCGCTGTTCTACAGGCCGCGCATCTCCTCCGTGAGCGCAGGCCAGAACTTGCGGTGCTCGCGCCCGAAAGGCTGGGCTCCTAGGAAAACCCCGGCCTTGCCGAGCTCCGGATCCACCCACAGGAACGAGCCTGATTGCCCGAAGTGGCCGAAGGTGCGGGGTGAAAATGAGGGGCCCGTCCAATGCGGGTCCTTTTCCCCGCGAATCTCCATCCCCAAACCCCAGGTGTTATTGCGCTGCCAGCCGTAGCCGGGCAGCAGCCCGGGCAGACCGTCGAAATGTACGGTGGTGGCATAGCGCGCCAACCCGGTGGAAATAAGGCGCGGGCGCAGCAGCTCCCCGGCGAACCGCGCCAGATCACGCAAATTCCCTACCGCCGAATACGCCGGGCTTGCCTCCACCGCCACCGAACTCAGGCGCAGCGGCTCAATCACCACCTGCCGCACCCAATTCTGGATCAAGATCCCGGTGCGTTTCTCCAGATAATCGCCGAGCACCTCAAAGCCGTAATTTGAATAAATGCGCTTCTCTTCCACGCCGGCCCGCGCCGGACCTTCCTCCTCCGGCAACCCGGAGGCATGCGCGAGCAGGTGAACCACCGTGGAACCGGGAGGGCCGGCCGGATCATCAAAATCAGCCAGACCACGCTCCACTGCAATGAGGGTGGCCCAAGCCACCAGAAGCTTCGTGACCGACATATATGGATATATCTCCCGGGTGTTTCCATAAGAAAAAGTGGTGCGCCCGGCGCCGTCAATAACACCGAGCGCGTGCGGGAAGCTAAAAGAATCAGAAGCGAGCCGGTTATCGAGGCGGCCATTAAGCTGGCCATCAGAGCGGCTATCCGGGCGATTACCGGCGCTACTAACGGTGTTGTTATCCACGGGCATGGCTCAAGTCTGCCATCTCCGCAGAAAGCTGCGGGCCCATGCAAGCTGTGCCACAGCGTGATAATAAACTTATCATGATGACAAAAGTATCGTCGGGTGTGTAGGCTGGGAACAGGCGACACTGATGTGGCGCTACACGGGAGGTTATGATGACCCTAGGAACCGGAGGGCTGATCGCAGTCCTCATAGCGGCGATTGTGCTCGTTGTTGTGCTCATCGTCGGCTTGAAATTACACGGCTCGATCGCCCTGACCATCGCAGCGATTACCGTCGCACTGGTCACGGGCGTGAAGCCCGCGGAAGTGGGCGATGTACTCGAAAAGGGCGTTGGTGGAACGCTCGGATTCCTCGTTCTTATTATTGGCTTCGGCGCAATTCTCGGAAAAATGCTGGAAGTATCTGGCGGGGCCGAACGCCTCGCCAAAGGCATGCTCCGAGTTTTCGGCGAGAAACGCGCCCCGATTGTTATGTCATTCCTCGGCTTGATCGCCGGTATCCCGGTCTTCGTGGAAGTTGGCTTCGTACTCCTGGTGCCCCTCGTTTTCGTGGTGGCCAAGGAAGTGGGCTGCTCGAAGATCCGAGTGGGAGTGCCGCTGGCCATCTCCCTCATGGTGGTGCACTGCATCCTGCCCCCGCACCCGGCCGCTACCGCTATTGCTGGTACCCTCGGTGCGGATATCGGCATGGTGATCATGCTTGGCCTTATCGTTGGGATCCCAGCCGCCCTCATTGGCGGCCCGCTCTACACCGGAATTGGGCTGCGTCAGCTTGAACGTGCACATGTCACCGCGGGCGCCGGCCAGGTAAGCGGCGTCGTCGCCGAAGGAAAACCCGGCCCCGAATCAAACGGAACCTCCGGTGACGTGCCTGCCGCGGGCGAAAATGTTCTCAAGAACGACGACGCGGACCGTTCCCTGCCCGGTTTCGGCATTACCCTGCTCACAATTCTGCTGCCGCTCATTATTATGGTGTGCCGCACCGTTGCGGATCAGACCCTGCCCGAAGAAAACGGCCTGCGCCAATTCGTGGACCTCGTGGGTAATCCGATTCTGGCGCTTCTTATTTCGGTGATTTTCGCGTACTTCTCGCTGGGGATTTCGCGGGGCAAGTCGCTTTCGGACCTGTCCTCGGTGACCGATTCCTCCTTCAGTCCCATCGGCGGGGTGCTCCTCATTATCGGCGCGGGCGGTGCCTTCAACGCGGTGCTTATGGCTTCCGGGATGGACAAGGCCATCGCGGGCGCCATGGGAAGCCTGCCCGTGAGCCCGCTGATCCTCGCCTGGCTCATCGCCATTGTGCTGCACTTCGCGGTGGGGAGCGCTACGGTCGCCATGATTTCCGCGGCCGGGATCGTGCTGCCGATGCTCCAGGCCTCCCCGGATCTCAGCCCCGCGCTCATGGCGATTGCGGTGGGCGCCGGCGCCATCGGCCTCACGCACGTGACCGATTCGCTCTTCTGGCTGTACAAGGAATACATGGGCATTTCGGTGGGGGATGCACTCAAGACTCTCACCGTGGGCACCACCATCGCTTCGGTGGTGGCGCTGTGCATGACCATGCTGCTTCACCTGGTGATCTAGGCGCGGGATTCGCCGCCGCACGCTTATTCGCAGCACCACACTTATCCCCAACACATCTGAGAAAGGACTCAGTTATGACAACTATCGCTGGAAAAACGCTCGAACAGTGGGTGGAGGACTACCCGCTTATTCAGGACCTCGTGGACCTCAAGGTCGCGGATTGGTTCAATCCGGAGGTGCTTCCCGCCGCGGAGGGCCTGGCAAAGGTCGGCCTGACCGTGGTTGATGTGGACGACGCCGCAGCTCGGCTCAAGCGCTGGGCCCCCTACCTTAGCCAAGTTTTCCCGGCCGCTCGCCCCACGGCTGGCATCCTGGAATCCCCGCTGGTCGCGGTTCCGACCATGCAAGCCAAGCTCGCTGAACGCAAGGGTGTGCAGATTCCGGGCCAGCTGTGGGCGAAGCTTGATTCCCACCTGCCGATTTCCGGATCGATCAAGGCCCGCGGCGGTGTCTACGAAGTGCTCAAGCACGCCGAAGAACTCGCGCTGGAAGCCGGCCTCATCACCCTCGAGGATGACTACCGCAAGCTCGATACCGAAGAAGCCCGCACGTTCTTCTCCCAGTACAAGGTAGCGGTGGGCTCTACAGGGAACTTGGGGCTGTCCATCGGCATTATGTCCGCCCAGCTTGGTTTCCAGGCTTCGGTGCATATGTCCGCCGATGCGCGCCAGTGGAAGAAGGATAAGCTCCGCTCCCATGGCGTGAACGTGGTGGAATACGAATCGGATTACTCGGTGGCGGTGGCCCAGGGCCGCAAGGAAGCCGAATCGGATCCCACTGCCTACTTCGTGGATGACGAGAATTCGCCTTCGCTCTTCCTCGGCTACGCGGTGGCCGCGCGCCGCCTGCAGGGCCAGTTCCAGTCCTTGGATGTCACGGTGGATGCCGATCATCCGTTGATCGCCTACCTGCCCTGCGGCGTGGGTGGCGGCCCGGGCGGCGTGGCCTTCGGCCTCAAGACCGTGTTCGGTGACAACGTCCACTGCATCTTCGCCGAGCCGACCCATTCGCCCTCCATGTTCCTCGGGGTGATGACCGGCAAGCACGACGAGATCGCGGTGCAAGATTTCGGCATCGATAACCTCACCGCCGCGGACGGCCTGGCCTGCGGGCGGCCCTCCGCTTTCGTGGGTTCGCGCATGCAGTACCTCATCGACGGCTACTACACCGTTGAGGACCAGACCATGTACGAAAACGTGGCGCTCCTGGCCCAGACCGAGGACCTGCGCATCGAACCTTCCTCCTCCACTTCCTTCGAAGGGCCCTTCCACGTGCTCGCCGCCAGCGAGTACCTGGAGCGGGCGGGCCTGACCCCGGAGAAGCTCGCGGGTGCCACCCACCTCACGTGGATCACCGGCGGCAATATGGTTCCCGAAAAGGAGATGGATTCCTACATCGCCAAGGGTGAAGAGACCCTGTAACGCAGGGCGGTTAGTCGGGGGTGCCACTCATTGCGGTGCGCACCCCCGCACTATGCCGTCATTTAAGATATTTTGTCAGAAGATACAGCAATGGGGCCGTAGGCAGGAAGGAGCCTGTGCCATGGAGGCAGTGGAACGCGACGACGCGCCACGAGAAGCGATGACCCAAGAAGTTGGGGCCCGGGAAGAGATATCAGGCGAAGTGGACTCTGCAATATCCCGCGAAGGGATATCTGGTGAAGCAATATCCCAGGAGGATAGCGAGTACGTGGCTTCCTTCAAGCCGCTGGTGGAATTCCTCGGGGTGGCGCTGGGGGAGAGCACCGAGGTGGTGCTCCACGACGTGAGCGACCTGGACCATTCGGTTATCGCCATCGCGAATTCGCATGTCACTCAGCGCACCGTAGGTTCCCCGGCCACCGACCTCATGTTGCGGGTGTTGCGCGCCGGCGAAGGTACCACGGCCGATTACCTCACCGGTTACGAGGCGATTACGCCCGGCCGCGCGCGCACCTTGCGTTCCTCCACCTTTTTTATACGACGACGGGGCCGCATCATTGGGATGCTCTGTCTTAATTCTGACCAAACCGTGCTGCGTCAATTGGACGAAACAGTCAAAAAAATCGCCTCCCTGTATTTCCCCAATCCCGAACGGCGCAAGGAGGCGCCGGCGGAAAAGCCGGAAATTTTGGCTTCCTCGGTTGCCGATATGAAAACGGCTGCCATGGAATCGGTGCTCTCGCGTTACCACGTCTCGGTGGATCACCTCACCCAGGCCGAGCGCCTGGAAGTGGTGCGTTCGCTGGACGAGGATGGATTCTTCCAGCTGCGCGGGGCGGTGACCGACCTGGCGCTCGCGATGAATCTTTCCGAGCCGACGGTGTACCGGTACCTGCGCCAGGCGCGGGCCTAAGCAGGCGGTGTGGCGCGGGGCTGATACACGCGGCTCTAAGCTGCCTGCGTGTGCGGGCCGGGTTAGCCAGAGCGAGCGGCCTGGGCCCTCGGCACGTTCCGGGAGCTACGAAACTCGATATCATGGCGGTATGACACGAGTGATTAAAAACTGGCTCACCGATATGGATGGTGTGCTCATCCACGAAGAAAAGGCGCTTCCGGGCGCCGCGGATTTTCTCAATAAACTCAACGAAAAAGAGTACCCCTATCTCGTTCTTACCAATAATTCGATTTTTACCCGGCGTGATCTATCCGCCCGCTTGGAAGCGGCCGGGCTGATCGTTCCGGAAGATCATATTTGGACTTCGGCAGCTGCCACCGCGAATTTCCTCGCGGACCAGGTAGAGAATAAGCGCGCCTACGTGGTGGGTGAAGCTGGGCTCACTACCTCGATGTACAACGTCGGTTTCGTCATGACGAATGTCAATCCGGAAGTGGTGGTTCTCGGGGAAACCCGCACCTATTCCATTGAAGCCCTCACCACCGCAATCCGCCTCATCAACAAGGGTGCCCGGTTCATTGCCACCAACCCGGATGTGACAGGTCCTTCCGATCTGGGCCCGATTCCGGCAACCGGGGCGGTGGCCGCGATGATTACCGCAGCCACCGGTCGCCAGCCCTATTACGTGGGTAAGCCGAATCCGGTCATGCTGCGCAAGGGACTCAATCTTATTGATGCGCATTCTGAAGAAACCGCGCTGGTAGGGGACCGGATGGATACCGATATCCTCGCGGGCATGGAAGCCGGGCTGCAAACCCACCTGGTGCTTTCCGGTTCCACTGCGCAAGAGGAAATCGTGAACTTCCCCTACCGCCCCGATTATGTGCATCCCTCCATCGCGGAAGTGGCGGAGCTGCTCTAGCTGCTTCTTGTGCGGGTAACGATGGCCGAATGAGGTAGTCTACGGGCCGTTGCCTTGCGGGCTGCGGGTTTCCGCACCTTATCCGTCCGATTCTTCTCGGTTGCGCTAGCAGTGCAGATTGAACTTGCGCTTGACAGCCGTCGCTCACAGCTCACGCTTCGAGGGCTTCGAGGGCTTCGAGTGCGAGGGCGGGGTTAGCACGCACCATGGCTTCCAGCTGGACCTCCTCCCATTTTTCGATGCCGTGATCGAGTGCTTCGCGTACCTCAGGTGTGCATGCCGCCCCGATCTCGTCAATAACGAAGAGGAGAACTTGTTCCAGGCAGATCCGGAACCAGCCCCGACCTGCTGGGAGGCAGATATCAGCAATCCGGGGAGCGCGGGGTTCGTTCTCGGGGCACCCGTGCGATTGGGGAGAATGCTCATCACCCGTGAGTATGGCTGATGCCCATTCATCACAGTGGGCATGCACATGGATATGTGCGCAAGGGATATTTGAGTGCGGTGAGCGCATACAATCCCAGCGCACCAAGGGCTCGCTGTTTTTTGCCCCCGGGAGTACCGAGAACATCGAATTATCGATAGTGAGTAAACCGGTTTCCTGATCAACGAAAACCATATAGTCGAAACGGACAATAAGGAAACTATTTACGTGAATATCGCCAACCAGTCTTGCTACGGGAAGATCTCCCTTCGTGGCCATCTGCTTCGATAGAGAAAACTCGGGGTCAAACAGCTCCCCAATCCGCTGCAGGTGCGCCGCAAATTCATCGGTCTGCTTATCAAGCTCAACATTCGCCACGGTAATACTCCTCGAGATAATCTAAGCCTTCCATTTCGAAATAAGCTTCAGCCTCATCTGGGCCGAGCTGGTAGTTTTCGGCGCGTAGGTCAAATTCTTCGCGGGTCATTCTGACCTCCTGCAAGATTTCTTCCTTGCGCTTGAGAACATCTTCAAGCGAGTTAAGCGTAAGATTTTGCGTTACTCTGCTTGCGCCGTCAATACTCATGGTCTCCCTCCTTTGGTTGCTAGTTCCGGGTGGTTTCCCGTCCGGTTCCGCCATTCTTGCATGGCGTCAAGGCGTAGCAAAGAGCCATGTACCGCCCTGTGGATAAGGGCGGCGTTTCGCGATTCTGTGGATAAATTCGAACCCGTTCTATACACCCGTCACTGACTCTCAACCGCAACCTTGTGCACGGGTTCCGATGGCCGAATAATGAGATAGCACGGTCGGCACCCCACCCCTAAGTTACGCTACCGTAGGTAACGCGGGCGGGGAGCCTGTGTCCGGTGCACGGTTTCGTGTCCGTACCCGGTATGCGGTTTCATACCCGCGCCCGGTATGCGGCTTCGCGCCGCCTCCAGGGCGCACAGGCCCGCCCCGCCGCGTTACCCGCCGGTCGCGCCGCGACGGGCGGTTTCGTGTAACGACGGAGAAATCATGCGTCAGGTTCATCCTTGGCGGGTGCTCGTCTGTGCCTGCCTGCTCACCTTCATCACCGGGTGTTCATACGTTTTCTCAATTTTCCAACTCCCGGCCACCCAGCTCTACGGGCTGAGCGCGGCGATGGGCGCCTATACTCTCACCAATGCCCTCGCCCCGCTGCCAATGCTTCTGGGCGGGTACTTCATTGACCGCGGCCGCGCGGTATGGACCGCAACTATCGGCGCGCTGTGCGCGGCCATCGGCTGGGCCAGCGCGGCCTACGCGAGCTCCCCGCTCCTGTTCGTGCTCGGCTACGGCTTCATCGGCGGCATCGGCATGGGTCTGGTCCTCACCTCCGCGCTGTCCAATACCCTGCGTTTCTTCCCGGGCCGGCGCGGGCTCATCTCCGGCATTATCTCCTGCGTGAACGGAGCCTCCGGCATCGTTATGGCGCCCCTGGCCCAGCGACTCCTCGACTCCAGTGACCTACGCACCACCCTGTTGGTTTTCGCTGGCCTCTACGCGGTGATCGCGCTCATCGTGGCCTTTAATTACCGCGCCGCCCCGGTGGAAGGCGTGGCCGCGCCTTCTGTAAAACCGGGTCCGGCACCCGCCGCCGAACCGGCCCCCACATCCGCGCGCAGCATCCGGCCGTCCCTCACTACCCGCCAGATGCTCGCCACCCCCGACTTCTGGCTCATTTTCGCCATTTTCATCGCCGGGGCCTTCTCCGGCCTCATGATCGTTTCCAATGCGGCGCCCATCGCCGCGAAAATGTTCCACTTCTCCGCGGCCAGCGCCGCGCTCTTCGTTTCCCTCTACGCCTGCGCGGGAACCGCGGGGCGCTTCTGTTTCGGCTGGCTCGCCGACCACCTCGGCCACGCCCGCACCCTCGAAGTCACCTTCTGCTGCGACGCCTTCGGTCTACTCCTCCTCATCGCGGGCGGGCGCGGCACCCTCACCGGCGGCATCTTCCTGGCCGGCGGCCTCCTCGCGCTCGGCCTGAGCTACGGCGGCACCATCGCGATTATGCCCGCCTGCGTCATGGATCGCTTCGGGCCGCGCTGGCAAGGCATTAACTACGCGCTCGCCTTCACCGGTTTTTCGGTGGCCGCTATTTTCGCCCCGCGGCTCGGCGCGCAGATCGGTGCTATGTACGACGGCGATTACACCCGCGCCTTCCTCTACGCCATTATTGCCTCGGCCACGGGGCTAGGCTGCGCGCGGATTTTGCACCTGCGTACCCGCCGGCGCCGCGCCCAGATCACCCGCGCGGCCTAGCGTGGCGGGCACGCGCCACAACCCCGCCGCCTAAGCCGCAAACTCCATAATGACCGGGACGTGATCGGAAGCTCCTTTGCCCTTCCGCTCGTCCCGGTCAATGATGGAGCGGGTATGCCGGGCGGCCAGCGCCGCGGAAGCAAAACCGAAATCAATACGCATCCCGTGATTCTTCGGGAACCGCAGGCGTTGATAATCCCAGAACGTGTAATCCGCACCCTCGGCCGCCCGGGTAATATCCGCGAGCCCCGCCTCCAGCAGCCCGGCCAGCGCCCCGCGTTCCTCCGCGGTCACGTACATGCCAACGTCGTTCCGGAAATAATCAATATCCCATACGTCTGTATCCCGCGGGGCCACATTCCAATCCCCCGCCAGCAGCAGCGGATACTCCGGCTCCTCGCCCAGGCGCGCGCTCACCGCCGCCCGCAAGGCACCGAGGAATTCCAACTTGTAGTGGAAATGCGGATCCCCGTAGGCCCGCCCGTTGGGAATATACAGACTCCACACATTGACCGCGCACGGCCCCGAACCCAGGCGCGCTCCCAGGGCACGCGCTTCTACGGTGGGCGCACTGAGCAGCGCGCCGTCGTCGTCGACCTTAGAAAAACCGGGCTGACCGGGGAAGCCCACCTGCACGTTCTCGATCCCCACGCGGGAAAGAATCGCGACCCCGTTCCACTGGTTGAGGCCGGCGCAGGCGACTTCGTATCCGGCCTCTTCGAAAATTTCGCGCGGGAACTGCGCGGGCGTGCATTTCGTTTCTTGGAGGAGTAGGGCGTCCAGGTCCCAGCGTTCCAGGACGGCGCGGGCGCGTTCGGCGCGGGCGCGCACAGAATTAATATTCCAGGTGGCAATACGCATAGCACCAGTGTAGAGAGCCGCGGGCACGTTACCATAGCGGTTATGGGAAGTGCTCTTATTACCGGTGCCAGCGCCGGGCTCGGCCTGGAATTTGCGTGGCAGCTCGCGGCCGAAGGAAATGACCTCGTGCTCGTGGCGCGCAATCGGGCCCGTTTGGAGGCGATTGCGCATGATCTGCGGCAGGTCGCCGGGGTGCAGGTGGAGGTGCTTGCCGCGGATCTTTCGTGGCACGACGACGCTCGTGTGGTTGCGCGCCGGGTAGCGCAGCATGCGCGGCCCATCGGTTTGCTCGTCAATAATGCGGGCTTTGGGCTGGGGCAGGAATTTTCCACCGGGGAACTGGCGCGGGAAGAAGAAGCGCTTGACGTGATGGTCCGCGCGGTTCTTATCACGTGCCACGCGGCGGCGCGGGAGTTTTCGCGCCGCGGCTACGGGGGAATTATTAACGTGTCCTCGATGACGGCCGGCACCGCGCAAGGCACCTATTCCGCGCATAAAGCCTGGGTGCGCACATTTTCCGAAGGGCTGGCCGCGGAGCTGGCACCGCACGGGGTGGCGGTCACCTGCGTAACTCCGGGGCTTATCCGCACCGAATTCCACGAGCGGGCCGCGGTGGATGCTAGCCAGTGGGCTGATCTGCTTTTCGCGCAGCCCGAAGCTGTGGTGAATGCCGCGCTGGAGGCATGCCGGCGCGGGCGGGTGCTCGTCACGCCCACCGCGCTGTACAAGGCGGCCGCCGCGGCGCTACGTTTCACCCCGCGCGCCCTGGTGTGGAAATTCGCGGGACCGGGGCTGTCCGGGCGAACTCAAGCTTAGAAACTACTGCTTTCCGCGGGGGCCTTACGTGCCTCATCGGGCAGCTGGAGCGGCTTGGCCTGGCGGTAATCCCAGCGCACCCGCGTTTCCGTGGGCAGGCCCTGGAAGTAAGCCGGGGCCACAATAGCCATGCCCCGCACCTCGTAACTTTGCTTATCGATACGCACCTGAAGATTGGCGGAATCGCTCAGGTCCAAACCGGGCGAGGCGCCCTGCATTTCCTGCGCCATCGTCTCGGAAAGCGGGCCGACGATGAGGTAGTTTTCCGCGTCCTCAAAAACCTGGGTCTTCTCAATATTCGGGAAAATATCTTCCCCGCGGTAGGAGCCGGGCGAGGTGGGGGCATCCCCGGAATACACAATATCGGCCAGGCTTTCCTCGGTTTTGCTCCAGAAACCGGCCATATTCGTATACACCGTGACGGTATCCGGCTTCGAACCCTCGCCGATCCACAGCGCGGTGGAGAGTTTGCTGGGCATGCCCTCCGCTTCCGCCCCGGGAATTCCGGAGGCGTCAATATCCATCTGCATGGCCATGAGGCGGGTGCTCGGATCTACATCGATATCAATATCGATAGTGGCCACTCCGGGCCCATCACCGGGCACATCCGCGGAAATCTCCATGGACATATCCATTCCGATGGCGGTGCCGAAGAAATCCTGCGAGCTTTTCGCAATAATCTCATCCTGCTTGGCGATGGCGCGTTTAATAATCTCGCGGGCCTGAGCGTTATCGGCAACCGGCGTGAACTGCCCGGTTTTCGAAATGCTTTCGTCAAAAATAGGAGCGCCGCCCGATCCGCCCCGGTCGTGCCCTTCGCTGATCGACGGGCCGTGCTCGCCTTCCGAGGAGACCAGCGCATTATTCGCGCACCCGCTCAGGATCAGGGCACCGGCGGCCACCACCGCGAGAGGTTTCCACATCTTCGTCATCGCTGCTCCACTTCTTAGGGTTTCCCGCACCCGGGCTCGGGGTGGCGAATCGTTTATTGCGCTTGCGTATACCACTGTACAAGGCCGACGGCGCCAACGAAACACGGGCCTCGGTGGCCCGCGGGTAAATATGGCGCTTCCCCATGGTCGGGGCGGGCGCGCCGGTAGACTGGGAGAGTGACAGATTCTTCCCAGTCTTGTGATTCTCGTGATGATATCAGCGCGCCCGCGGACGAGGCCGTGCCTGCCGTTGATGCTGCGCCTACCGCAGGCGCTGGCGATCCCGCCGTGCTCGCGGATGAGGCCGCTGAGCTGCCCGCGCACCGCATTCCAGAACCGGGCGGCTCGCCCTACGGTGAAAAACGCACGGTCGGGGTGGGGCCGCACCCGCTGCCTTGGCCGGACGACCCCCGCCTGGACCCGCAGCTTTTAGCGGAAGGTGACCACCGTAACGTCGTCGACGCATATCGTTATTGGAGCGTGGAAGCGATCAAGGCCGATATGGCAAGCCGGGCGGTCAGCGCCCATATCGCCATTGAGAATCTCCAGCACGACCTCAATATCGGGTCGATTGTGCGCAGCGCCAATGCCTTTAATTTCGGTGGCGTGCATATCGTGGGGCGGCACAAGTGGAATAAGCGCGGGGCGCTCGTCACCGACCGCTACCTCACGATGTACTACCATCCCACCCCGGCTGACCTGGAAGAATGGGCGCGCGAGCATAAGTACCAGCTCATCGCCATCGATAACCAGGAGGGCGCGGTGCCCCTGGAGCAGTCCGAACTTCCGGAGAATTGCCTGCTGGTTTTCGGGCAGGAATCCGCTGGGATCTCCCCCGATTTGCTTGAGCGCTGCGACGGCGCGGTGGAAATCACCCAGGATGGCTCCACCCGTTCCCTCAACGTGGCCGCGGCCGCGGCCATCGCCATGCACTGGTGGGTGACGCAGCATGCGCGTAGCGCACATCCCGACAACGCTGCCAATTGCGCTCATACTTCCAATCCCACACCCGTAACCAACCACTAACCCAGGAGGAGCACGTGGTTACCCGCCTCAATGTTGAATTGACTCGCACCGTTGATGAGTCGTACCCGCTGCTTATCGGCACCGATCTGGCCGGCGAGCTACCCGGCGTGCTGGAAGCGGCCGGGCTAGGCCGCTCCCGGGTGGCGGTTATTACCGATAGCACCGTCAATGAACTCATTGGCGCGCAGGTCATGGAGGTGCTCAGCGGCGCCGCGCAATCGCAGAGCGCGCAATCCCGCTCCCCGCAGCTCTTCGTTTTCCCGGCCGGGGAAGAAAACAAAACCCGCGCCACCAAAGAACAGCTGGAAGACGCCATGCTCGCCGCCGGCTTCAACCGCGACACCGTGGTGGTGGCCCTGGGCGGCGGGGTGGTCTCCGACCTGGCCGGTTTCGTGGCCGCTACCTTCACCCGCGGCGTCCCGTATATCACCATGACGACGACGCTCGTGGGCGCGGCGGATGCCGCCATCGGAGGTAAAACCGCGGTGGATACCCCGGCCGCCACCAACCTCATCGGGGCATTCCACCAGCCGCGCGCCGTCCTCATCGACGTGGCGCGCTGGGCAACGCTCACCGACTCACAACTGCGCGACGGCATGGGCGAAACCGTCAAGCACGCCTGCCTGGCCGACCACAACTTCTTCGAGACCCTGGAAGAACACTTCGTGCAGCGCGGTCGGGGTGTGCGGGAGATGGTGGGCGATACCGAACTCAGCGGCTATATCGCCCGCCGCAATGCGGAAATCAAGGTGGAGGTGGTGCAATCCGATGTGCACGAAGGCAACCGCCGCATGGCCCTCAACCTCGGCCACACCATCGGGCGGGCCCTGGAGGCCGCGCTGGATTACGCTCTCCCGCACGGGGAATGCGTAGCGATTGGGCTGAATCTGCAATGCCGGCTCGGGCTGCGCTACGGCTACCTCACCGCGGAGGACGCCCAGCGGGTGGATACCCTGCTGCGCGCCATCGGCCTGCCCACCGAGCTACCCGCCGGGGCGAGCGTGGCGGATATTATGCGTGCCATGGGCCACGATAAAAAATCGCTGGGCGGAGCCATTCGTTTTGTTTTCCAGCGCGGCATTGGCGCGATGGAAACCTTCGCGGGCGGCAGTTACGCGCGCGAGATCCCCAGCGCTGAGGTACGCGAATTCCTGGAGGCTCAGCCGCGCCAGGAGCTCACGGCCTAGTGTTTTAGCGCAGCAGCACTTCGATTTCGACCTCGACGGGGGCGTCCAGCGGGAGCACGCTCACGCCGACGGCTGAGCGCGTATGTGCGCCGTCGCCGCCAAAAATCTCCCCGAAAAGTTCGCTGGCACCGTTCGCGACCTGGGGTTGCGCGGTAAAACTCGGGTCGGACGCCACGAAAACGGTGACGTGCGAAATACCGCGGATATGATCGACGCCGCCCGCAACTTCCGCGGCCGCCGCGAGGGCGTTAATCCCGGCGATACGCGCGTAAGAATAGCCGTCCTCCGCGGTGATTTCCGCGCCGAGTTTCCCGGTGGCCGGCAGTTGCCCGTCCACAAAAGGCAGCTGCCCGGAGGTTCGCACCGTATCCCCGTGCCGCTTGGCGGGAATATAAGCTGCAACAGGAGCGGCAACCGGGGGAAGGGTGATACCCAGGCTGGTCAAACGGGTGCTGATAGTGTCCATGCGTAGGCCTCTCGCGGAATCGTTGAGTGTGAGCGCGCGGAATACCGCGCCTGGTCATAGGTTAGCGCGAAGGTTACGGCTGCGCGAAGTTGCGGCGTCTCTGGTGGAACGACGGCGCAGCCAGCTGCCCGCGGGCTAAATTTCCGGTGGGCGTGCTTAGCCCTCCCCCTCGCGCAGGGAGCGGGCTAGGGGGTCGCGCCCCTCAAAAATGCGACGCCTCCAATTGCGTTCCTCCGGGTGGTGGCGCAGCAGGGCGCGGCGTTCACGTTCCGTCATCCCGCCCCACACCCCGAACATCATTTCCGCGTCCAGCGAATCAGCCAGGCAGTGCAGGCGCACCGGGCAGCGAAAACAAATCGAGCGGGCCTGGCGCTGGGCGGCGCCGCGCACGAAAAGCGAATCGGGATCGATATCGGTGCAGGCGGCGGCATCTGCCCAGTGCGGATACAGGGCTAGTGTTGTGGTCATCTATCCCCCTCACTCCGGCGTGGTGGTGTTTAACGGTGCAGTTCTTTACTGTTTTACGATCATAGTATTAGCGTTTTATGACGTGCGCTACTTTGGTCCGCCTTATGGAGGGGCGGAGCCTGGGTAAGCGCTGGGGAAGCGCGGGGAACCCCGGGGAAGCGTATGTCTCGTTTCTTTCGCTGCGCCGGGTCAGTATTCTTAGGGGTATGTCGAGTTCTAGCCCGAAAAAACAAGCGACCGGACGCCAAATTGGAACGTTCGTGCTGGCGCTGATCCTGGCTCTGTGCGGCGGAGGTGCCCTCATGGCCGGGATTGCGCTGCCTTTCGTTATGACGATGGGGACTACGGCGAGTGCGGTGACCGGTATTTTCGACGACGTGCCGGAGGACTTAGGCTTTACCGAACCTTCGGAGCAGACGGTCCTGCTGGCCAAAGACGGATCGGTGCTGGCCCGGTTCTATATTGAAAACCGGATCAACGTGCGCTCCGATCAGATCTCGCAGCATATGAAAAACGCCGTCGTCGCAATTGAGGATCGGCGTTTTTACGAGCACCACGGCATTGACGTGCAGGGCACCGTCAGCGCGTTGGTCTCCAATCTCACCTCGGGCGGGCTTTCGGGTGGTTCGTCTATCACCCAGCAGTACGTGAAAAATGCGCTCCTGGAAGAGGGGCGTATCGCTGATGATAATGAGAAAATCAAGCGGGCTACCGAACAGACTATCGCGCGTAAAATCAACGAAGCTCGTTACGCTATCGCCGTCGAAAAAACGATGACGAAAGATGAGATTCTCACCGGCTATCTCAATCTTGCGCAATTCGGCCCCTCGCAATACGGGGTGGAAACTGCCGCGCAGCGCTATTTCTCCAAGTCCGCGAAGGATTTGACGGTGGTGGAAGCGGCCACGATGGCCGGGATCACCCAGAATCCGGCCCAGTGGGATCCGGTGCGCCATCCGGAAGCGAATACCGAGCGCCGCAATGTGGTGTTGGGCGAAATGTACCGTTCCGGTTTTATTACCGAAGCGGAAATGAAGGAAGCTCAGGCCACTCCGATTGAATCGTATATGCACGTTTCCGAGCAATCGGCCGGCTGCGGTTCGGCGGGTATTAGCGCCTACTTCTGCGAGTACGTGGTCAAGGATTTGCTCAATGACAAGGCGTTGGGTGCCACCCGCGCCGAGCGTACCCGCCAGCTCTACCGCGGCGGCAAAGTCATCCGCACCACCCTGGATTCGGCGCGCCAGCAGCAGGCGTATGACTCGGTGGTCACGCACCAGCCCGTGGATGATGCCTCCGGAATTGATGCCGCGCTGGTGTCCGTGGAGCCGGGGAGCGGGCATATTGTTTCGATGGTGCAAAATACCCGCTTCGGGGTTCCGAATGACACGGATACCCGCATGACGCAGGTGAATGTCACGGCCCCGCAGGATATGGGTGGCGGTGCCGGCTTCCAGTCCGGATCAACATTCAAGATATTTACCCTGGTGGAATGGCTGGATTCTGGGCGTAGTGCCTATGACGTGGTGGATAGTAGCGAAGGCTTGCTGCCGCAGAGCTCATTCCAGGCTTCCTGCACGAATCTGGCGGGTGAACCCTGGCCGGTGGGGAACCTCGGGCAGTCCAACCGCCCGCGCACGGTGCTGGAAGGTACCCGTATGTCCACCAACGGGACTTTCGCGCATATGGCCCAGAAGCTGGATCTGTGCCAGATCGCGAATAAAGCCCAGGCCATGGGCGTGGAACGCGGGGATCACGAGCCCTTTACTATTGTTCCCCCGATGATTCTGGGTACGAATAACGTCACCCCGCTCTCTATGGCGACGGCCGGTGCCACCCTCGCCAATGATGGTATTCGCTGCGATCCGATGTCTTATACCTCCATCGAGGAGCATGACGGTACGGTTATTTCCGAACGTAAACCGCAGTGCCAGCAGGCTATTTCCAAGGAAACCGCGCGCAAAACAAACGCGGTGCTTCAGCACGTGGTAGAACCCGGGGCGACCGGTGAGAAAGCGGCGCTGCGCGGGCGCCAGGTGGCCGGGAAAACCGGTACCTCCGATAAGGACTGGCACGCGTGGTTTATGGGTTACACCCCGCAGCTTGCCACTGTGACCTGGCAGGGTCACATGGAAGGCAATATTTCTATGTTCGACGCCGTTATTAAGGGCCAATGGCACTCGGAAGTCTACGGCGGGCTATTCCCCGCCATGATGTTCTCCGATTATATGAACGCCGCTTTGGCCGGTCAGCCGGCCGTGCCGTTCCCGCAGCCCACCACCCCGATGCGGCGCCCGGCACCCGCCATGCGGGAGCCGGCCACGCCGTCGCCATCACCCACGCCTGCACCGGCCCCTGCGCAACCCGCGCCGGGGGAGCAGGGCGCGGTTCCGCCCGAGTCCGTTCACGAAGGCGAGAGCAACGAAGAATACGAAGAAGTCGAGGTTGTGGAAGAGTAGCCGATGCTGCGCGGCCCGGGCTGCGCGGCCCGGGCTGCGCGGTGCGAAACTCTGGCCGGGTGTGCTAGGCGGGCCGGGTCATCAGGGCCGGTGGCATTCCAGAAACCGTAGGACGCGCGAAAAGGAAGGCGGATACCGTGAGCGAAGCTGATAAGCACCGAGTCCCGCGCACCGCGCTCAAGGCCCTGGGTGCCGGCGTGGCAGCGGGGGCCGGGTGCCTGGGCTGGGCGCTGCACGAAGCACACCGCTACACTCTGCGCGAGCGGGTGCTGGTGCTGCCGCAAGTTGCGAGCACGGCCGGTGAGCTGCGCATTCTCCACCTCTCGGATATGCACCTGCTGCGCCGCCACCGAGCCAAGCGGCAATTCTTGAGCGACCTGGCCGAGCGCTGCCGCCCGGATCTCGTAGTCCTGACGGGCGACCATCTGTCCGAAGCGCGCGCCGTCGGCCCTCTCCTTGAGGCGCTGGCGCCGCTCGCTGATATTCCGGGGCTTTTCGTGTACGGCTCGAATGATTATTTCGCGCCGGTGCTCAAGAATCCCTTGCGCTACGTGGCGCAGGGGCTCTTCCCGCCGCTCGCCGAGAAGGACGAACCGGATTTGCCCTGGGAGGAAATGACCGCCGGGCTGGAAGCTTTCGGCTGGATCGATCTCAATAATCGGCGGGCGCGGCTGCGCGCGGCGGCCTGGGACATCGACGCAGTCGGCATGGACGACCCCCATATCGGCCGGGCCCGGATGCCGCGGCCCGGCGAGGTTACCGATACCGCGGAAGGTGCCGCGGCTCGGGGTGAAAGCGCGAACACGGGCCGCGCGCCGCGCATGAACGCTGGGCGTGGGTATCTGCGTCTCGGCGTCGTTCACGCACCGTATTGCGCCGCTCTCAACGTCTTAATGAACGACGGCGCAGCTCTGACGCTGGCCGGCCACACCCACGGAGGGCAGTTGGCGGTGCCCGGATTCGGCGCTTTGACCACGAATTGTGATCTCCCGTTGCGCTACGATTCCGGGCTTTTCGATTGGCCTTGTGGTGATGAGGTCGGTACTGGGCCGGGTGCGGGTGGCGCGGGTGCGGGAGGCGACCGGGCCGAGGAGCGCCTGCCCCTGCGCGGCGACGGCGTGCGCGTGCTGCGTGGTGGCATGGCGGTGAATGTGTCTGCGGGCCTGGGGACGTCGCCGTATACGCCGGTCAGGTTCCTCCGGCCACCCGAAGCGATTGTGCTGCGGGTGCGCGGTGGCGCGGAGTGAGCGTGCTGATCGGGGAGGTGCTGGGCTGGGCTGCGGGGAAGTTCCCGCGGGGAAGGTGCCCCGCTGACCTGCGAGGCGCATAGCGCACTTGCCTGGTTGTACGCCAGATCACTAGATCGGATTTAGCTTTTTCCGCTGCGGAGGGCTATTATTATTGAGTTGCCAAAGTACGGGGTATGGCGCAGCTTGGTAGCGCGCTTCGTTCGGGACGAAGAGGCCGTGGGTTCAAATCCCGCTACCCCGACCATGTGATGTCCCGCGTCATAGGTCCGCCTGTGACGCGGGATTTTCTCATACCTCGGTGACGCTCACCGCGAAGCGATCCGGAGAATCCCCGTCACAAGAGCGATTATCCGGGCTTACCTGGAAGAGCGACCTCAGGATGGCCGGGTGGGAGGCGTCCCGTGTTTTCCAATCCTTGTTTCGAATGATGGCTATGCGCAGAGTTGAGCTACGCGTTGGTATGAAATCCCCATAACTACACCAATGTCACGAAGAGAAAAACCTGCATCCCGTAACCGGGCAACCGCAAGCCGAGAAGCGTCTCGAGTTTCGTGTTCCGCCTGAACCAAACGGAGCGAAGCCTCCTTATATTTTTTAATATCCTCCGCGAATTCAGGCGTGTCAACGGTGACGTTAACGGCGAAACTATCGAGAGAATCTCCCGTAATAAGCGCAGCGGCATCCTTAACCATTTCTTCGATCTGATCAAGGCGGCGCGCCTGCGTGCCGTATTCTTTTCCGTTAAGGGTAAATTCGGCGACCCACCAATTTCCGTCACGGGTAACCGTGGTATCTATTGTTGTCACTTCTTGCTCCTTTCGAGAATCTTACGAGCGAGCCTTTCGGAAATTTCACGATGGCGGGGAATTGGTTCGACCCAGTCCCCGATCTGTGCCCGGGTGTGGTTCCCTCCTTCGGTGAGGATTAGTTCCTCGCCTTTGGCTTTCGCTACCTTTCGTAGCTCGTTGAGTAAATCTCTGCGCTTCATAAGCGTAGTCTACCCCTCTCGACTAATTCAAGTCTAGGGGGGTAGATATTGTATTGTGTGTGGCTGCTAGAGTAGCGCCGTCGCCCTAGCTGCGCCGTCGTACCAGGACGCGAGGAAACAGAGGCTGCAGGCCCGCGAGTGCGGGCGGGGCCTGGATCTGGCCCGGAACCGTATGAACAGGGTTGGCAAACGAAGTGCGAGGGAGGGCACCGTTCACGACCGTTTTCGTGCCTTTAACGTGCACTGTGGCGTCTACGCGGCCCGGAACGCACACTGCGTGCTCTGCCCACCTTGTGGCTGTGGTGCGCGGCAGCATGGATGCAAAGAGTTATCCGTCAACGCATGTCACGCCATGAATGTCAAGGAAGCAAGTCCATTGGGGTGCGTGAGCTCAATAAGGTCAACTTTTCATTGGTATGGCAAGGAAAAGTCCGGGTATAAGACCCACCATTTGTCTATTAGCCCAACACTCCCGCCGCCCGGTAAAGAAGCGGGTTTTGGTTGCGTGCGAAGGCTCAACAGTGGGCCTGCAACAGGGTGCAAATCCACGCACCATTTTGGCCTGATTTCTGCTCTGGGCTTGCACTACGCGACCGTGATGGTTACCAATTTGCATCCTGTGGCATTCCTTCGGCGCTCAGCTTTTCCGGTCTGCGGAGGCGGGGCTGGGTGTTTTTCCGGGGTGTACTGCAGATGTTGTACATGCGAAGTACAGCTCCGACAACACATGCCCCCCTCCCCAGGTGCTGGTGTGATTGTTGAGGTTCATGATGGCCGATAGCTGCGCCGTCGTACTAAAAGCACTGCGCTGCAATGCGCGGAACGGCACGGAAACGCGGCTGCGGCGTCGCCCCAGCTGCGCCGTCGTACCAAACCGTAAGGAAACGGGCCCGGAAGGCACGCGAACGCGGGCGGTCGGAACCCTGGACAGGGCCCAGCCACCCGCGTCACGCGTTAAACGTGAGTATAAAACGTAGAGACTAGTGGGCGCGGCGCTGCAAGCGGCCAATCTCCAGGAGCAGCACGGCGCGACCTTCGAGCCGAATCCACCCGCGGGAAACAAAATCAGCCAGAGACTTATTGACCGTTTCACGCGAGGCACCCACGAGGTGCGCGAGCTCTTCCTGCGTGAGGTCGTGCGCCACGTACACGCCTTCGGGGGTGCGCTCGCCGAAACGATTGGCCAGGTCGAGCAGCGCCTTCGCCACGCGGCCGGGAACGTCCGAGAACACCAGGTCGGCAAGATTCTCATTGGTATTGCGCAGGCGACGCGCCATTTCACGGAGCATCGACATGGCCAGCGCGGGGTGCTCCTCGATAAAATTCTTCATATCGCGATGCGCGAGGGAAAGCAGATGCGTCGGCGCAATAGCGGTGACGGTGGAGGAACGAGCCCCCAGGTCAAAGAGCGAAAGTTCACCGATGATTTCCCCGGGTCCGAGAACGGCGAGCAGATTTTCGCGCCCGTCGTCGGACGTGTGACTGAGCTTCACCTTGCCGTCGGTGACGATGTAAAGGCGATCACCCTGGTCGCCTTCGTGGAAAAGGGATTCGCCCCGCTTGAGGGACGTATCGCTCATCATCGCGCCGAGAGCGGCGAGACTTTCCTCATCCATGTCCTTGAAAAGGGGCACGGTTCGTAAAACGCTGGTATCCATCTCTAGCCTTCCTCCGATGTACTCAGAATATTCCTGAAGTAGTCTCATGTCACATTTTGCCATTATTCACGGAAAATGTCTCATACCCGGGCCGAGCGCTCGAGTTGGGAAAGGAAATCCAGCACGATATTAGTGAATTCGCGCGGGGATTCTTCCGGGATGAAATGCCCGGCGCCCGGCACGGCAATGAGCCGGTAGGAGCCGGTGGCGAAGGACCGATCATCAGCCCAGGCCCGCTCATTAATCATGCGGTCGGCCAGGCCGCGCACCGCCCACACCGGCACATCCACGGGAGTGGAGAGGATATCGCGCCAGGCTTTGCCGGAGGGGCGGCGCCGCCAGGTTGCGGTCCAGCGCAGTTGTTCGACGGCGCTCGCCGCGGCCTCCGGGAGCCGCATGGCAGCGGCGTACTGTTCGGCTTCGTCCGCGGCGCCGTGGCTGTGCGGGGCGGACCATTCCAGGAGCAGCCGGCGCATATTTCGCGTATCCCCGAGTGCACGCGGGGAACGATTCCCCAGCCGTGAGGTGAGTAAACCGAGCAGGCCGCGCGGGCGAATCCCGCGTCCGAAATGCCGCAGCCCGAGCGGGTGCGGGCTGGCTACCGTCACGAGCCCGGTAATAATATCGGGGGCCATGGCCGCCGCCGCCCACCCGAGCACGGCATTGGAGCCGGCGGCCACGATTACCGCCGAGCTCGCCCCCAGGGATTCGGTCAGCGAAATAAGGTCCTGGGCCAGTTCGGGCCCCGATTGCACCGACGGCGTTTTATCACTGCCGCCCACGCCCCGCAGATCCACGGCCGCGACTTCGTAACCGGCCTGCGCCACCGGCTCGATCTGGTGGCGCCAGGCGTACCAGTACTCCGGGTAGCTGTGCACGAATAGCACCAGCGGGGTGCGGGTCGAGTGGCTCCCGGCATAGGCCAGGTGGAATTGCGCACCGTTCGCCGTCACGAGGCGATGCTCCCACGGTCCGGGGATCCATACGCAGGAATTATCGGCGGGAAGTGAGCTCATACGGTACCTTGTTACGCTCCGGTTTTTCTAGGTGCGGTTTTCTGCGCGCGGGCTTTTCGCGGCCCCGGCTTTTTATGCTTCGTCTTCGGGGAGGCGGTATTCACGCACCGTGAAAGCGCGGGCGCGCCGCGAACCGCGGGACCGCGCCCAGTGCGCCGCGAATCCGATGGCCGCCAGCACCGCACCCAGCAGCATAAACCCACCGAACGCAAGGTCGTAAGCGAAGTGGTGCACGATATTATCCGTGATCGGCTTGAATCCGCCGATAAGCGAATCCAGCCAGTGCACCCCGCGCAGCGCATATCCGGGAAGTACGAGCCCTGCGAGACCAGCAACTACCAGGAGACAGCCCCACAGCTGTGCGCCCAGGGAGGACAGCCCCGCGAGCAGCGCAATAACCACGAGCAGCGCGACGCCTCCGGCCATTTCGATGAGTGCCGCCACATTAACCGGGGCGGTTTCCAGGGCGATCGGGCGAGCCAGGTGCAGGCGTGCCACCGCGTCCGAGATGAGATACCAGGTCAGTGGGAGCAGCAGGAGCGTGACCGCCGCGACCCAGATATGGGTCCACACCCGGCCCTTGGGGGCATCCGGAATCGGCTCCACTTCGGCGATATCCGCCCAGGTGCGCTGGTCTTCCAAGCTTTCCTCGCGCACGGCCGGGAAGACGGGGGCGTCGAAGCCCGCGGCGTGGGCGGCGGTAGGTGCCGCTGCCGGTTCCGCGCCGGGGTCGCCGAACTCGCCGGCCGGCGGGTAGAGCGCGGTTGCGGTCGCTTCCCCGGAGGCGTACGGGTCCGTGTTTGTGGTGGCGTAGGGATCGGCACCGGCGGAGGCGTAGGGATCAGTGTCCGTGGTGGTGCCGGTTTCCGGGCCGGCGGACGCTGCGGGAACGGTTGCGGTCACCCCGGCTGCCTGTGCCAGGTTCGCGTATTCGCGGTCCGGGGCGGAGCTTTCCGCCTGGTAGCCATCATCGAAAGCTCCGGCGGCCAGTGATTCAGATACGGAACGACGCCGCGGCGCGGCTGGCTCCGGGCTGGCTTCCTCCGGTGCGAGTGCCGCTGGCGTGGCGGGCTCGGAAGGCTCAGCCGAGGTGGCTTCAGCAGGAAGCGTGGCTTCGGTGGGCTCCGGAAGAGGCGTGGTTTCGGCGGGAGTAGTTGCCTCCGCGAAAGCGGTGGTTTCGGCGGGTTCCTCGCTGGTGGGCTGCGCGGCTTCGGCTTCTTCCGGAGCGGGCTGAGTCGAGGCGGGCTGCTCTGTTTCGGTGGTGGCGCCCTCGGGCTGGCCCGCGGTTTCGGGTTGGCCAGCGGCTTCAGGCTGGTCCGCGACTTCGCCTTCGGGTTCCTTCGTGGCGGCAACCACGGGCGCGGAATCACTCAAAGGGGCGGGCTCGCTAGCAACGTCCGCAGCGGGGTGAGCCGGCGGGAACGGAGCGGCGTCGTCGTTCGAAAAAACGGGGGCGGGAGCGGGAGGTTGGGTGGTGGGGAGGTAGGCGGTTTCTTGGTCCGCGAGATGGTCCTCGGCAATGGGCTCGAGAATATCGTCATCATCTAGTGGCCGGCGCGACGCGGTAGTGTACGGGTCATTTGGCGTAGACATGGGTCCTCCCTTGATAGTTCTTTCTCAAAGATATGCCAGAAATCACGCGGATGTGGAGAATTTCGGCGGTGTGCCATAAAGCGGGCGGCGTGTCACAAAGTGGGTGGTGTGGTGCCCGCCGGGGTGGATGGTGTGACGTAAGCCGGTGGTGTGACGGTAAGCCGGTGGTGTGATGTAGATCGGGCGCACGTATCCACAGAACCGCTCGTGTAGGGGTTATCCACAGCGGCGCACAACCCGGCTGCGGAGGTGTGCGAGGCGCGGCAAGCTCGGGGTATGACTTCTTCTCGTGTTTTATCCCCTGGTGTTTCGGCTGCTGGCGCTGCCTCCGGTGCCGCCGCCGGAAAGTCGTCCGGCGCTGCTGTTTCGGGCGGGGCTTCTTTTTCCGGCGGGGCTTCTGTTTCCGGTGGTGCTTCGCCCGCGCCCCTCATCTCCGCGGTCCCGCGCGAGCTCGTCTCCCTTATCTGCGAGCATGAGGAAGTTGTGCGGGAGGTGGAGGCGGTCACGGAGCTGGCCGGAATACAGGTGGCGCGCGGCTCACCGAAGGTAGCTGCGCCGCCGGCCGTGCTCGAATTGGAGGAACTTCCGGCGGCCCTGCCCACGGTTCGCGCGCGTTTCCACCCGGTGCTGGCCAGCTATTTTCCGCGCGGATCGGTGGTCCTGGAACTCCCGCGCCAAGCCGAAGATCTTCTCGAGCTCGTACTGGCGGCTGGGCAAACTCGGCGCGGGCGCATTATCGGGCTTGCCGGGGTGCGCGGCGGACTCGGGGTATCGATGATCACGGCCTGGCTAGCCTCGCTGAGTATCACGCGTACCGCCGTGGTGGATGCGGATCCGCTTTCGGCCGGGCTTGAAATTCTCATGGGTTTCCGGGACAAACGCGGGGTGCGCTGGGCGGATATTGCCCAGGCGGAGGGCACGCTGATCCCGCAGCGGCTCCGGGCGGCCCTGCCCTCGCGCGGGCAGCTGAGCTTGCTGAGCGCGGACGTTCGCGGCGGAGCGCCACCGAACGGAGAGTCGGTGCCGCACGCCATTGACGCGCTCTCCCAAGCGAACGACACCACCTATGTGGATCTTCCGCGCAGCTCCTTGCTGCCGGGCACCGGGCCGGCCAGCTGGCGGGCCTGGTGCGATGCGGTGGTCCTCGTGACTGGGGTAACCGACCGCGATGCTCAGGCCATCCCCAGAATCCTGCGCGACCTGGGGGAGAACACGCCCGTGGTCATCGCGGCGCGATGCTCCCACAAAGTCGAGGCGCAGGCCTTCGGTGTGGATATTGGCCAGGAGGTGTTCCCGGTGCGGCGCCTGCGCGGAATGGATGAGGACCTCTCCCACGGCGTTGCGGTGGGTGAGCAGCGCCGCTCCGTTGCGGCGCGTGATATCACGCAGCTCGCCGCGCATCTCGATGCGGTACTGGCAGGCGGGTAAGGGGTGGATATATGGATAGCCCGCGCGAATTAGGTGTGCTTCGGGCCCGCGGGGTTTTAGCCGGTGCCCGCGGAAAACTGGCCGGTGCCCGCGCGGATGAGATACGCAACCGCGGGGGTGTGGCCCGCAACCGCGGTGACCTGGCCCGTACCCGCCGGGAATTAGCCCGCGGCGTCAGCGTGCCCGGAGTGCTCTACGCGGTGGCGCCCCACGCGATAGAAATCAAACATGTGCTGGGAGCGGCCCGCGATATTAACGCGGTGGCCCGCGGCTGGGGCCCGCACCTGCGGCGCGTGATTGAGGACCCCACCGTCACCGATATTTTAATCAACGGTGGCACCGGGGTATGGCTGGATCGCGGAACCGGACTGGAACGCGACGAAGCCTTGAGCGCCCTACTTTCCGACGCGGGGGAGGTGCGCGCACTCGCGGTGCGTTTAGCTGCCAGCGCCGGCCAACGTTTGGACGACGCCGCTCCTATCGCCGACGGCACCTTCTCCAATGGAACGCGCTTGCACGCGGTCCTCGCCCCACTGGCCGCAGAAGGTGCTGCTATCTCACTGCGTACCCAACGGGCCCGCACCTTCACGCTCGCCGAGCTCGAGGCTGCCGGCACGTTTCCTGCCGCCCTCACCCCGGTATTGACGGCCCTGGTGGAGCGGCGTGCCAACGTCATGGTGGCGGGCGCTACCGGCTCGGGGAAAACCACATTATTGGCATCCCTGCTCAGCTGCGTACCGGCCACCGAACGCCTCATTATTATTGAGGAAGCCGCGGAGTTACGCCCCGCGCACCCGCATGTGCTGCACCTGCAAATCCGGCGCCCCAATGTGGAAGGCCACGGCGAAATCACCATGAGCCAATTGGTGCGGGCCGCTTTGCGGATGCGCCCGGATCGAATAGTGGTGGGGGAGTGCCGCGGTGAAGAAGTGCGCGAGGTCCTCACGGCCCTCAATACCGGACACGAAGGCGGATGGGCCACCATTCACGCCAATTCGGCACGCGATGTTCCCGCCCGGCTTGTGGCCCTCGGGGCACTGGCCGGAATGTCTGCCGCGGTGGTTGCCGCTCAAGCGGTCGCGGCCCTCGACGCCATTATTTCCATCGAGCGCCACGGGCCGACCCGGCGCATCACCCACGTGGCTATCCTCCACAGCCGCAATGGCGAGCTTGAGGCTCCGGATGCGTTGACTATCAGTGCCGACGGCACCATCCGTGCTGGCCCCGGGTGGGCCACCCTGGGCCCGCGACTAGGGCTGGAGGGAACATGGTAATTCTGGTTATTCTCGGAATTCTGCTGAGCGTATACGCGTACGCGGGCCGGTCGGGGAACCGAACCCATGCGGGCCGGCCCCGGCGCCGAGCTCATACAAGCCGGCCGGGGAGTCGTGCCCACGATACGCCACGTCGCTTGATGCGCTCGCCGGGCAGCACACCGCCCGGGCGCGGGGTGCTCCGCAGAAAAATGCGCGCTTCCCCGCCTAGTTTCGACGCCGGCCTGCTCGCCGTGGAAGTTGCGGCCCGCATTGATTCGGGTGCCGATCACCGCCGCGCCTGGCTCGCCGCACTCGCCCGTTTCCAGCCGCATAGAGAAAGTGCGGCACTCGGGGGCACGGGCGGTGGCGCGGGCGATTCTAGGAGGGGGCTCGGGAGCGAACCCAAGCGCGACCCCGCTGGCCAGATCGACGACGTAGGAGTCCCCGTACTCCTGCGGGAACTATGGGAGCGCGCGCCCCGCAATCCGCGCCGCGCCCGGGGCCTCCTCGGCATTCCCGCACTTATCGCGGTATGCCGCCTTACCCACCACACCGGTGCCTCGGCCGCCCGCATCCTCGAGAGCTGCGCGGCAGCGCTCTCCGAATCCAGCGATGCGCTCGGGGAGCGCCGCATCGCCCTGGCCGGACCGCGTTCGGCCGTGAAAATGCTGGCCGCCATGCCGCTATTCGGCATGCTCCTCGGCTCATTTTTCGGAGGTAATCCCGTGACTTTCCTTGTTGGCACCCTCATCGGGCGGTGCTGCCTTGCCCTCGCGCTCATCTGCGAAGTGGCCGGGATCCTCTGGATGCGCCGCCTCGTACGGAAAGCCGAACAATGGGGCTAGCCCTGTGCCTCCTGGTCCTTCTGCTCGCTTGGACGTGGAGGCCCGCCACCAGGCGAAGTGCGCGCCGGCAGGATGGCTCTTATCTGCCGGGAACGGCGCACCAAACCGGGCGGCGCCTACCTCCCTCCGATCCGGCGTTCCTCGCCGACCTCGCGCGGGTGGCGCTCTCCTCCGGGGCTTCCCTGCCCGCCGCACTGGAAGCGGTATCTTTCGCCGTCGCCGAAGAACATGCTCACCTCGATATCGGTACGACGGCGCAGCTCCTTCTGCTGGGCGCACCTTGGGCCGAAGCATGGGAGGGAATACATCCACGCGCCCACCTGCTGCGGGAGGCCCTCCAGCCAGCCTGGGAAAACGGGGTAGCCCCGCTCGCCCTGCTTGGCACGGCAGCCCGCAGCTACCGGCGTCGTCGTTCTAGAGAAGCACGCCGGGCGGCGGCCGAACTCGGCAATAGCCTCGTCGTGCCTTTAGGGGTGTGTTTCCTACCGGCATTTATCCTCGTCGGAATCGTTCCGGCGGTAGCTGGCGCCGCCACCGGTCTTTTCCACTAAATCCGGGCGAACGTAACCGGGCGGCACCGGCCTATCCTGCCGAACCCTGCTTTATTCACTTTTATCCCCAGGTAAGCGAAACGGGATGGTTATCCACAGATGACGAGGGGTCGGATGCGGGAGGGTGCAAGGCGCGGGAGACTGACAGAGCCGGACCGAGCACGTTCCGAGCAGCCCGCAGCCCAGCCTCTGAGCGGCGGGTAGCAAGGTCCGGCACCACCCGCCAATAATCACGACACAGTTTGTTACAGATAAGAAAGGAAGCATCATGACCACAGCACTCAGCCCCGTTCGACCAGCTCTCCCCGCGCATCCGGGCGGTACCTTCCTCGAGGGGAAATGCCACCCGGAAGCGGGGATGACCACCACCGAATACGCCGTGGGAACCCTCGGCGCTTGCGCTATTGCTGGAATCCTCTACTGGCTCTCCCAGCAGGACTGGATGCGTGAACTCATCGCCGGGATTTTCCGGCGCGGACTCAATATCGCCTGACCCATATAAGCCCCGGGTGCCCCGCCGGTGCCGGTGGGGTGCTCGCGGCTCCCGAGAAAGAGAAAGACCCGTCATGATACCCAAGCAATCCCCTGAGCAATGCCAGGAGTTTCCTTCTCTCCCGCGGGGCACGGACGGCGAGGGAGCCCTGCTCGCCGGCCTGCCCGGCCAGCGGGCCCACCGGTCCCGGGAACGCCGGCGCCTGTGTGCCCAATGTCACGAGGTTATTGAGGCGCGCGGGCATATAGCAATTCCCTGTGCCTGCCGCCGCCGCGAGATCCGCTCGCGCAAGCTTTCGCGTATTTTGCGCCGGCCCTACGGCGTGGAGAACCGGGAAGCGGGCATGGTCACCGTGGAAGTGGCGCTCGGGATTGTTAGCGTGCTCATTATTGTGCTGCTCGCACTCGGGGCGCTGAGCGCCGGCGCCCAATACATCTCCTTACGCGGCGCGTCCCACGATATTGCGGTTCTTGCCGCACGCGGGGAAAGCGAGGAGGCATTGCGCGCTCGCGAACTCCCGCCCCGCGCCAAGCTGCACCTGCAACGCGCGGAAGACCACGTGAACGTGGTGGTGCGAGCCCAGGCAGTCGGCCCGCTGCGGGCCCTGGGTATCACCATGGAAGCCAGTACCTCGGTAGATCTGGAACCCGGAGTGCTCGGAACATGAGGGTCTCAGCGAGGAGCCGGGGCGCGCCCGTGCTTGGGCAGCGAACTGTGCTTGGGCAGCGGACTGCGCTCGTGCAGCAGCGTACCTCCTGGCGGGATAGCTGGCGCGAATGGCATCGGCTCTATCTACTATGCCGGAGGGAAAGCCGAGTCCGGCGCCGGGAACCGCCCAGTGCCCGGCATTGGGAGCCACTGCGCGTCCGGCACTGGAAGCCGCGCCCCGCCCGGCCCCGGGATCCACTTCGAGCCTGCGAGCGGGGAGCAGGAACGGTGCTCGCGATTGGGGTGATAGCCCTGGTGCTTGTCCTGACCGGGGCAGTGCTCACCGCGGTCACCGTGGTGATCGCGCGAATGGAGGCCCGTGCCACGGCTGACGTCATCGCTGTGCAAACCGCGGAGCGGGTGATCAACCAGGGCTGGTCGCTGGCCGACGCCTGCACCAAGAGCGAACGCAGCGCGCAGCGCAGCGGCGCCGTCGTCGAAGAATGCAGCGAAGCTGAAGAAATATTTTCGATTCGGGTACGCACCCGCGCCCGCGCGGTGCCGGTAACGGTCCGGATGACATCGCGGGCCGGGCCCATTGATCGGGGTCACGATTCCAGTTCAGCGGTCTCCAACTCATCAAGCGCGCAGCTCAAAGCGCTGAGTACCAGCACCGCGCCCTCTTTCCACAGCGGATCATTGTTATTACCGCACTTCGGCGACTGGACGCAGCGCGGGCACCCGCTCTGGCACGGGCAGCCGGCCACGGCATCGCGGGTGGCGCGGATCCACTCCCGGCCGGCCCGATACCCCCGTTCGGCACAGCCCGAACCACCGGCAGCAGCATCGTGGACAATCACGGTAGCCGCCCCGGTATCCAAGTGGTACGCGGTAGATAGCCCTCCCACATCCCACCGATCGCAGATCGCGAAGAGGGGAAGCATCCCGATGGCCGCATGCTCGGCGGCATGCAGGGCCCCGGGAACATCCGCGGCAGGGATACCGAGCGCCTCCAAATCCTGCGATGACATCGTCCACCAGGTCCCGCACGTTTCCATGCTGCGCTCGCGCGGAGTAATGGGGTGAAACCCGAGGTACATGCCATCGCGGGCTCGGCGCAGGTGGTATCCGATAACCCGGTTGAATACTTCCACATCACCCCAGGTCCAGGTCCCAAACCGGGTTGCGGTACTGGCGCGCGTACGGAGGATCTTCACGGTTGTCTCTTCCGAGGCAAAAGTCCGCAGATCATCCTTCAACCGATGCCGCACAATCGCCTCGTCGCCATCACACGTCAGCACATCGAAAGGAACACCCTGATGCACGTAGATAGCACCCGGGTACACGGTGGTATCCGCCCGCGCGGCATCCACCGTCCCCAAGATGGTTCCATCTTCCTCATCAACAATGGATACGGTGCTTGCCTCGCCGCGCAGGTCCACCAGATCATGGGCGCTAATCCCCGCATGCCCCCAGAACCACCCGCCGGGGCGGCGCCGCAAGAGCCCCTGCTCGCTCAGCTCGTCGAAAAGCGAGGTGTCAGGAAGCCCGAAAATTGCGGCATCTGCCGCGGTGAGGGGACGTTCGGCCGCGGCCGCACACAGCTGCCCGGTCAACACATTCGGATTGAGCGGATCGAAAACGCTGGCTTCCGCACCTGCGCTCAGGATCGTATCCGGATGGGCCAGAAGATACTGGTCCAGCGGATTCGAGGTTCCAATAAAGACGGCCAAACCGGAACTACCCGCCCGCCCGGCACGCCCCGCCTGCTGGTTAAAAGAGGCGGTGGTGCCCGGCCACCCGGTGAGAATAACCGCGTCCAGCCCGGAAATATCAATCCCCAATTCCAGGGCATTCGTTGTTGCCACGGCTCGCAGATCCCCCGAGCGCAGCCGCTGCTCCAGATCGCGGCGCTCCTCAGGAAGATACCCGCCGCGATAAGCCGCCACAGCCTTGGCAAGCGGATTGTGCTCCTCGCGCAAAAACTCCTGGGTCAGCTCGGCAACCCGTTCGGTTCCGGCCCGCGAACGCACAAAGGTGAGGACGCGCGCGCCTTCGGCTACGAAGCGAGCGGTGAGATCAGCCGCCTCTACCATGGCCGAACGGCGCGCGGTATCCTCCGCGGCTCCCGGTTCTTCCCCGGGAGGAACGTGGCCGGTCGCGTCGTCGTCGATAGGAGAACACTGCCACAAGGCAACGGTACGTTCGCCGCGCGGCGAGGCATCATCCGTGACCGCTTCGACGGTGCCGAAAGCTGTTCCGATAAATCTGGTGGCGGTTTCCTGCGGTGCGCCGGCGGTTGCCGACAGGAAAACAACGGTGGGGTGGGCGCCGTACAGCGCCGCGATACGCAAAATCCGGCGCACCACATGGCCCACATGCGCCCCGAACAGACCCTTATACGAATGAAATTCGTCGACGACGATCATCCGCAGCCCACGCCATATCCGCTGCCACCGGTCTTTCTGAGGCAACATCGCGTGATGCACGAAATCAGGGTTGGTCAGCACAATATCGGCGTGGTCGCGCGCGAAAGTTTTCTCCTCCGGGTCAGCATCCCCGTCCGCGGTAGCCACCGTGATTCGGGAGTCCACATCCCGGGCCAGGGCCCGCAGCGAAGTGTATTGGTCCGCCGCCAGAGCTTTGGTCGGGGAAAGATACAGCACGGTTGGTGGGGCGCTCACCCGCGCCAAACTACCCGAGCCACGCGGGCTCAGCATCTCGGTGAGCGCGGGCACCCACGCCGCCAAAGATTTACCCGAACCGGTCCCGGTCGCCACCACTGTGTGGGTACCCGCGTGAATGAGGTTCGCGGCGCGGACTTGGTGCTCCCACAGGTGCGGGACGCCGTGGCTAGCGCAGGCGTCCTTGACCTGCGGGTTGACCCACGCGGGCCACCCGGCCACCCGCGCGGGGCGGGCGTCTTGTTTGCGCAGCGCTACCAACTGTCCCGCGGTGGCGGATTCTTCAAGAAGGGAAAGGAGGCGCATATGTGTAGTGTGCCCGATGGAGCGCTGAAGGCCAAAGAGCTCGAGGTCGTAACGCTGGAAGTCGAAGCGTTGCGGGCCAAAGCAATGCGGTCTCAAGAGCTGCGGTCCAAAGCACCGAAGGCCATGGCGCCGGAAACCAAAGACCAGCGCGCTAGCCGTACAGCCAGCTCCCGCTTCTGCGCCCGGGGCTTTCCTCAACACGGCCGGGCAGTTTACTGTTATGGCATGGAGCTCTTTGTCCCGGGCGCCCCCGAGCGCCTCGCCACCACGTTACGTCAAGATCTCACAGGTTATACCACCGCACATATATCCACCCTGCTCGGCCCGGAAGCCACTGCCGCCATGCGCCGCGAGCAGCGCATTCCCGCGCTCCTCGTATGCGAAAAAGCGTGCCACCAGGCCACCGCCCCGCATACCGAAGCGGAGATCCTGGCCTGCCAGGTTCGCCTCCTTATCCTTGGAGACACGTTGAGCGCCGAGGAACTCGAGGGCGCTTTTCCTGCCACTTTCGGTGACCGGGTCACGCGCGACGCGCTGCTTGTTATCGGCAATGCGGGATACCGGGCCCGTTTCCAAGTGGTTCCCGTTCCGCTCGACATTACCCGCAAGGGCACCCGCCGGATCACCCGTACCGAAGTGCTGATCGCCTCCGATTTCGGGGAACTGGCCGGCCGGGTACCCGGAGCCCACCACGTTATGCCGGTGGGTGGGGCCACCCGCACCCTCGCGAATATCGTCACCTATACCGGGGGACGGGTTCTGGATGTGGGAACCGGCTGCGGGATCCATGCCATTAGCGCCGCGTTGCACGGCTGCGAGGTGGTCGCCACCGATATTTCAGCGCGAGCTTTGCAATTCGCCTCCCTCAATATCGCGCTCGCGGCCGTGCGGGTGGAGCTGCTCCAAGGTTCCCTTTTCGATCCGGTGGAAGGGCGTTTCGACACCATCGTGTCCAATCCTCCCTTCGTTATCACCCCCGCAAGTGTCCGGCAAAAAGTCGATTTCGAGTATCGCGACGGTGGCTTCGGTGGGGATATGCTCCTCTCCGAACTCATCTCCGCGCTTCCCAACCACCTCACGGATACCGGCACCGCCTATATTTTGGGGAATTGGGAAGTGGAAGACGGCTGCTCCTGGGATACCCACCCGCAGGTGTGGGCCCGGGTGGCGGGCCTCGATGCCTGGTTCATTGCGCGCGATGACGTCGATCCGGCCCACTACGTGGAAATGTGGCTCCGGGATGGTGGCCTGCGCCCGCGCGATGCCGGATACGAGGAGGCCTACCGTACCTGGCTTGATGATTTTGCCGCGCGCGGGATACGCGCCATCAGCCTGGGCTACGGGATTCTCTCCCGTCCGGCTGCCTCCCGCGAACCCATGATCCGCACCGAGGAAATACCCGGCCGTCCCCAGGGTGATATTCGCCAGCATATTCAGCGGGTTTGGAATAACCGGCACCTGGTGGCCGCCCCCGATGAGGATCTAGCGCAGCGCCACCTCACCCGCACCGAAGTGATCGAGCATCGTTTTTATGACCCGGGGGCGGCCGATCCGCTGCGTATTGTTCTCGCGCACACGGGCGGATTCCAGCAGACCCTCCCGGCCGATTCCCAAGTCGCGGCTTTCGTGGGTGCCTGCGATGGCGAGTTGAGCGTGGGGGCCTTATGCCAGGCGATTGCGCAGATTTACGGAGAAGATAGCGCGGCGGTCCAAGCCCGCCTGCTCGAGACGGTGCGCGAGCTGATCGCCACCGGGCTCTTGACCGAAGGAAGCGGAATGGGAACAGGAACCGGGAGCTAGACGATTAACAATAGAGCGCCCGTCACGAGTACCTGTAACGAGTACCCGCAAAGAATACCCGTAAAGAGTACCCGTCACGAGCGCCGGTTTTCGGCGTGGGCGTGCTACCGTGTGACAACAGGGCACAAAATATGTGTTGGAGGCGTGACCTTGTCACGCCGTGAGTAGTGAGGGATGCAGTTGTGACGAAGCTGGTTATCGTGGAGTCTCCCGCCAAGGCGCGCACGATCGGCAGGTACCTAGGCGAAGATTTCGAGGTGCTGGCGTCCGTGGGGCACATTCGAGACCTGCCCCAGCCCTCGGAGCTCCCTGACAGTATGAAGAAGGGCCCCTACGGGCGCTTCGCTGTTGATGTGGACGGTGATTTCGCGCCCTACTACGTTATTTCTGCCGGGAAGAACAAAACGGTTGCCGAGCTGAAGAAAGCTTTGAAGAACGCCGACGAACTCTTCCTGGCAACCGATGAGGATCGCGAGGGGGAAGCAATCGCCTGGCATCTTTACGAGGTGCTCAAGCCGAAAGTTCCCACTTCGCGGATGGTCTTCCACGAAATCACTCCTGAGGCGATCTCCCGCGCCTTGGAAACACCTCGCGCGCTCGATACCCAGCTGGTGGACGCCCAGGAATCACGCCGTATTCTTGACCGCCTGGTCGGCTACGAAGTCTCGCCGTTGCTGTGGCGCAAGGTCGCCGCGGGACTTTCCGCCGGCCGCGTCCAATCCGCCACCACTCGCCTGGTTGTGCAACGCGAACGCGAACGCATGGCTTTCGTTTCCGCCTCGTATTGGGACGTGACCGCCACTTTCGGCACGTCCGAACAATTCGAAGCAGCCCTCCATTCCCTTGACGGCGCGCGAATTGCTTCCGGTAAAGATTTTGGCGACGACGGCGCCCTCTCCGCCAAGGCCACTAAAGAAGGCGTCCGTGCTCTGAACGCCGAGCTGGCCGGTGAGCTGGCGGAAACACTCGAAGGCGCGAGGGGCACGGTACGCACCCGGGAAGAAAAGCCGTATCGCCGTCGCCCTGCCGCACCCTTCACCACCTCAACCTTGCAGCAGGAAGCCGGGCGTAAGCTGCGTCTCTCCTCGCGTCAAACAATGCGCATCGCCCAGTCGCTGTACGAATCGGGCTATATCACCTATATGCGTACCGATTCCACGAACCTGTCCGCGCAGGCCATCAGCGCGGCCCGCAGCCAAATCAAGGAATTGTACGGGCAGGTCAGCCTGCCGGAAAAGCCGCGTTTCTACGGTAAGAAAGCGAAAGGCGCGCAGGAAGCTCACGAAGCTATCCGCCCGGCCGGGGATCATTTCCGCACCCCGCAGATGGTGGCCGGGGAACTGTCCGGCGCGGATTTCCGCCTCTACGAACTCATTTGGAAGCGCACGGTTGCTTCTCAGATGGAAGATGCACGCGGGCAAACGGTTTCGCTAAAAATTGATGTGCCGGTGAGCGGGGCGGCCGGAGCCCAAACCGCCACCTTCTCCGCATCCGGAACGGTGATTACCTTCCCCGGGTTCCTGGCCGCGTACGAAGAAGGCCGGGATGCCAATCGCTACGAAGCTACCGATGCCGCCCGGCTCCCGGACGTAAAAGAAGGGGAAGCGCTGCCGGTCAGCGCCCCGCAGGCCACCGGCCACGAAACTCTTCCCCCGCCGCGCTACACCGAAGCATCGTTGGTGAAGAAAATGGAAGAACTGGGTATCGGGCGTCCCTCGACCTACGCTTCCACGATCTCCACCATTACCGACCGTGGATACGTGGAGCATCGCGGCCAGGCGCTCGTCCCTACCTGGACGGCTTTCTCCGTGGTGCGCCTCCTGGAAGAAAACCTCCCCGACCTGGTGGATTACGATTTCACCGCCCAGATGGAAACCGATCTCGACCGTATTGCGGAGGGCAGTGGGGATCGGGTCACCTACCTGTCGAAATTCTGGCGGGGAGATGGCGATAAGCCGGGCCTGGAAGGCCGGGTGGAATCCCTCGGCGATATTGATGCGCGCGCTATTAATTCCACCCCGATCGGGGAGGGAATCACCCTGCGCAACGGCAAATACGGGCCCTATCTTGAAGTAGAGGGCTCGGATAAACGTGCTTCGGTGCCGGCCGGCATGGCCCCCGACGAAATGACGGTGGAGGCCGCCCGCGACATCCTGGAGAAGGCATCTTCCGATGGGCGTGAGCTGGGCGAGGACCCCGAAACCGGGCGGCGCGTCGTCGTAAAATCCGGGCGTTTCGGGCCCTACGTCACCGAAATTATTCGCGAGGGTGAAGTCGCGCTCACTCCCACCGGGAAAGTCTCCAAAAAGGCACCGAAGCCGCGCACGGCCTCGCTGCTGAAATCCATGCAACCGGAAACTGTCACGCTGGAGGAGGCGCTGCGTTTGCTGCATCTGCCCCGCGTGATCGGGCAGGGTGAGGATGGCGTGGATATCACCGCGACGAACGGGCGTTACGGCCCGTATATTACCCACGGGAAAGATACGCGCTCGCTGGAAACCGAGGAGCAGATTTTCACGATCACCCTGGAGGAGGCGCAGGCCTTGCTGGCCCAGCCCAAGCGGCGCCGCGGGCAGGCCACTGCTAAGCCCCCGCTCAAGGAGCTGGGAACCGATCCGGTGACCGAAGCGCCGGTGGTGCTCAAAGAGGGCCGTTTCGGGCCGTACGTGACGGACGGGAAAACGAATGCGTCGCTGCGCAAGGGCGATACCGTGGAGGATATTACCCCCGAGCGCGCTTACGAACTGCTCGCGGATCGGCGCGCGAAGGGCCCGGTGAAACGGCGTACCACGGCGAAGAAGACCGCGTCCGCAAGCTCAAGCGCGAAGAAAACGACGGCGAAAAAGACCTCCGCGAAAACTTCGACTGCCAAGACGACCACCTCGAAGAAACCGGCTGCGAATAAGACCACCGCGAAGAAGCCGGCCGCGAAGAAGTCCGCTACCGAATCGACCACCGAGAAGGCATAAATGCGCGGGGTGTTCATTACCTTTGAAGGTGGGGATGGAGCTGGGAAAACAACCCAGTTGCAGCTGCTTGCTGCGGCGCTTTCCGAGCGCGGGTATACGGTTGTGCAGACCCGGGAGCCCGGGGGGACCATGCTCGGTACCCAGATTCGGGAGTTGCTTTTGCACGGGGGCGCCGTCAGCCCGCGCGCCGAGGCGCTCCTCTACGCCGCGGATCGCGCCCAGCACGTCGCTTCCGTTATTCGCCCGGGTCTGGAGGCCGGGGCGGTCGTGCTCTCGGATCGCTATATTGATTCGTCCCTGGCCTACCAGGGCGGGGCGCGTGAGCTCGGCGCGGGAATCCGGGCGATATCCGAGTGGGCCACCGAAGAACTCTGGCCGGACCTCACCGTGCTCCTCGACATCCCGGAAAACGAAGGCTTAGCGCGCGCGGATGACGGCCACTACGACCGTATCGAGGCGGAAGGCCGGGAGTTCCACCGGGCGGTGCGTGAAAATTTCCTCGCGCTCGCGGCGGATAATCCGCAGCGCTACCTGGTGCTCAATGCGCGCGAGACTGTTGCCGAGTTGGCCGCTCAGATTATTGCGCGGGTGGAAACTCTGCTGGCAGGCCTGGAAAATCTGGCAAGCATGGAAAGCATGGAAGCCGTTGAGGGCCGCGGTGCGTGTCAGCAAGCCGCAGGAGACGCATCATGAGCGTTTTCGACGCGCTTATCGGCCAGCAGCCGGTTGCCGAGCTCTTGCAGCGGGCGGCCTGGGCCTCGCGGATCGGCGACCCGGAGCTGCCCGGCCCGGCCGCGGTTGCGTCCGATATGGACGCGGCGGGTGCTACCGGTCCGAACGCCGCAGCGTCCGTGGAAACGGAGCCGGATTCTAGTATTGCGCCGGTTTCTAGTACGACGGCGGATATTAGCAGCGCGGCAATGGCCCAAGCATGGTTGGTTACCGGGCCGCCCGGTTCGGGGCGCTCGGTTGCCGCGCTCGCTTTCGCGGCTGCCGTGCAATGCACCGGAGCTGTGCCCGGCTGCGGGCACTGCCATGCCTGCACCACCACGCTGGGTGGCACCCATCCCGATGTGATCCGGATGGATCCGCGCTCGGTGACGATCTCGGTGGAAGAAACCCGTTCGCTGGTGGCATCTTCCTATACGTTCCCCTCGGTGGGTCGGCGCCGCATCATCATTATTGAAGACGCGGACCGCATGCTGGAACGCACCACGAATGTTCTCCTCAAAGCAATCGAGGAACCCCCGCGCGATACCGTGTGGATTCTGATTACCGCTTCGCCGGAGGATATGCTCCCCACGATTCGATCCCGGTGCCGCCACGTGGCCCTCCAGGTTCCGAGCGTGGAAGCGGTCGCCCAGCTCCTGGCCGGCGAATTCGAGGTTGGTGAGCGTACGGCCCGCGCGACCGCCCGTATTGCGCAATGCCATATTGGCCGGGCTCGCGCTCTACTTCGTGATCCGCAGGTCGCGGCGGAACGCGCCGCGCTGCTACGGGAAACTCTTGATCTGAGCGGGACCGCCGACGCGGTGCTCGCCGCGCAGCATCTCCTCGATCACTATCCGGCAAGCGCGGGTGCGGCGTCGAAAAATACCGCGTCGAAATCCGCGCACTCCGGTACCGGAGCGAAAAAGGGCACGAAGGTGGCAGCTGATACCGAAACCGATACCGAGCTCGCGGAATTCCGGGCCAGTATTGGGTTGGGGGAGCGGGAGAGCGGTTCGGCTTCGCAACGCGCCCAGATACGCGCTTTTGAGGAACAGCGGAAAAAGCGGGCGGTGCGGGAGGACCGCGACTACCTGGATCGGGCCATGCTTGATGTGCTGGCGCTCTATCGTGATGTGCTGGCGGTGCAGGTCGATGCCGGCGTCGAACTTATTAACGCCGATTTCGAAACGCAGATTATCGCGGCCGCGGCGGCCTCCACCCCGGAGCTCTCGGTGGCGCGCATGGACGCGGTGGCGCAGGCGCGGCGCCGGCTGGCCGCGAATGTTGCTCCGCAGCTCGCCCTCGAAGCGATGTTTATCGACCTGGCTTCGCCGATTCTGGCGTAACTATCTCGGGCGCACTAACGGGCCGGCAGAAACCTTCCTTTGGGGATGTGCTTCCGTACCGGCCCGTTAGTTCGCGCTAGCGTTCGCCGGCTCGGGGGGG